>NZ_PIZT01000068.1:0-520565 GCF_002834115.1 Methylomonas sp. Kb3
CAGGTTGCCATGTGAAAGTAGGTCATCGCCAAGCTCTTAAACCAAAAGCCCCGCTAGCTATAGCGGGGCTTTTTTTTGACTAAAAATCACCCCGCTGCTGCTCTCTTCTCTTTTGCGGATTTACTGTTACCAGACAACACCTCTATAGCTAAATTACAAAGTAGTTTTCTATAATTGCGTCAGAAGTGTTTTTAAAGATGCTAAATCGAAAGCGCCGATTTTGTGCATGATGATCACGCCCTGTTTGTCTATTAAAAACATCGTTGGGGTCAATTGCACATCACCAAAAGCATGTACAAGACTACCATCTATATCAAGAGCAACTTGATAAGGAAGCTGACGTTCTTTGGCTAATGTTTGCACGCGGCTAGGCGGGTCGTATGGCATTGCCACAGCAATGATTTTCAGGCCTTGCTGATGCAATGCAATCAAATCCGGAATTTCCTCAAGACAGCTAGGGCAGTCGGTTGCCCAAAATGTTATCAATACGGGCTTGCCTTTCAGCTCGGCAATTGCCAGTCGTTCGCCTGTCAATGTTGTAAAAACGGCGTTGGGGGCGAAACTTTTAGTGTAAGTCAGCCACCAGGCGATTGCGCCAAGTAAACAGATCACCGATAGGACGCCAAGCGCCGATTTTATTCTCATAAGTAATAGACTTTGGTTGTTTGTCGGGAACGCGCATTACGGCGATTATAGCAAAGCTGCTAAAATGCCGGTTTTATCCAATAATCCAGTCATGGCGATGAAAAAGATACTGATTTCAGACAAGCTTGCGGAAGACGGCATTAATTTCTTGAATGTCCAGGACGGTATACAGATACATATCCAAACCGGCTTAAATGAAGACGAGTTGTGTGAGATTATTCCGGAGTTCGACGCCTTATTGATTCGCAGCGATACTCAGGTGACAGCTAAAGTTTTAAAAGCTGCGACTCGCCTGAAGGTGGTTGGGCGTGCCGGCATAGGGGTCGATAATGTTGACTTAAATGCCGCTACTGAACAAGGCGTTATCGTAATGAATACGCCTGATGCCAATGCCACCACGACCGCGGAACTCGCTATCGCGCATATGTTTTCCTTGAGTCGCAATCTACCGTTTGCCAATCAATCGGTCAGAGACGGCAAATGGGAGCGCTCTAAGTTGATGGGCGCCGAAATTGCTCATAAAACTCTGGCAGTGCTGGGTTTTGGTACTATCGGCCGGATAGTCGCGCAACGCGGCAACGGTTTGGGCATGCGCGTGATCGCTTATGATCCGTTTGTAGCGCCGGATGTTTTTGCCATACATGGCGCGGAAATGGTTGATTTGGAGGCTTTGGTTAAACAAGCCGACTATTTGACTCTGCATTGCCCTTTGCTGGAAAAAACCAAAAACATTATCGGCCGGGAACAATTGGCGATGATGAAAAAATCTGCACGGTTGATCAATTGCGCGCGCGGCGGCTTGGTTGACGAATCGGCATTATATGATGCTTTGAAAGACGGCCGGATCGCTGGTGCCGCGCTGGACGTTTATGAGCAAGAGCCCCCCAAGGATTCGCCATTGCTTACACTGGATAATGTGGTATTTACGCCGCATTTGGGCGCTTCGACCAAAGAAGCGCAAGTGGCGGTGAGTGTCGAAATTGCCCGCCAGGCGGTTAAATATTTGCAAACCGGCGAAGCTGTTAATGCTTTGAATCTCCCTAAGTTGTCGGCAGAAGAGCTATCCAAGGCTCAACCATTTATGAACCTTGCTAATATTCTCGGTAAGGTTTTAGTAGGGTTGATCGATCAACCGATTCAAAAATTGGAAGTTGCGGTTTATGGAAAGGCTGCTGAGGTAAAAATTCGGCCGATTTCCGCAGAGGCGATGGTCGGTTTGTTGGGGGGGCAGCTTTCCACGCCGGTTAACCGCGTCAATGTTGAGAACATTGCCAAACGCCAAGGTATAACGCTAATTGAGTCCCAGACCGAGGAATCGGAAGGCTATCAGTCTCTAATCAAAATTACCGGGCACTGCACCGATAAGTCGGTATCTCTGGCGGGAACGTTGTTAGGAAATCAACATCCACGCTTGGTCAGTATCAATCATTTCGAAATTGAAGTGGTGCCGGAAGGCGCGTTACTGATCACTCGCCACGATGATAAGCCGGGCGTGATTGCGGCGATTAGCTCGATCTTGGGCGTTGCCAATATCAATATTACCCGCATGCAAGTCAGTATCGCCGACGAACATCAATTGGCGATGATGGTCATCAGCATCTCTGATCCCTTAAATGAGCAAGTATTGAAATCGGTTTGCGAGGTGCCTGCGGTGCACACAGCAAGGCAGATCGCGTTATGAGTTTTGAAGTTGTTTGTTTCGATTGCGACAGTACGCTGAGCCGGGTCGAAGGTATCGATGAATTGGCTAGGCGTAACGGTTTATTCGAACAGGTTGCGGCGTTAACCGATGCAGCTATGAACGGCGAATTGGCCCTTGAGGATGTCTACGCGAACCGGTTGGATTTGATCAAACCCGACCAAGCCGCGATAAACTGGTTGGCCGAGTTGTATATTGCCGAAATGGTTGACGGTGTCAGCGACACAATTAAAACCCTGCAAGCCAATAATAAGCTGATCCACATCATAAGCGGCGGCTTGCGGCAGGCGATACTACCTTTGGCGGAGCAACTGGGCATACCGGAAGCGCATGTGCATGCGGTTGATGTGCTGTTTGACGAAGACGGTAATTACCAGGATTTTGCCCGACACTCGCCGTTGGCCGTCAGTGGCGGCAAAGCCAGGATTTGTCGCCGACTGAGGATGCATCATTCGTCCTTGGTTATGATAGGCGACGGCAAGACCGATCTGGAAGCTAAATTGGCCGGTGCTTATATGATAGGTTTCGGCGGTGTCGTCCGCAGACCCTTGGTGGAAGAGCAAGCGGATAGCTACGTCTCGGATGCTTCGTTAGCAGCTATATTGCCGCTAGTATTGTAAGCAAGGGTCGATAAGCCGGCGGGACGATGGTAAAATTTCCAAATTTTTAGCAGATTCAGAGAGATAGAATGGCTGGGCATAGTAAGTGGGCTAACATCAAGCATCGTAAAGGCGCGCAGGACGCAAAACGCGGCAAGATTTTTACCAAACTGATTCGCGAGATTACCGTGGCCGCAAAAGGATCGGGTGGTGGTGATCCTGCCAATAACCCGAGTTTGCGTACCGCTATCGATAAAGCGCTTGGCGCTAACATGAAGCGCGATACCATCGACAACACCATCAAAAAGGCCATCGGTGCGGTTGATGGCGTGGTTTACGAAGAGGTGCGATACGAAGGTTACGGTCCTGGCGGCACGGCGGTGATGGTGAATTGCTTAACCGATAATCGCAATCGTACCGTTGCAGATGTAAGGCACGCATTCTCCAAGGCTGGCGGCAACTTGGGCACGGACGGTTCGGTGGCTTATATGTTTCGCAAGGTCGGCATTATCAGCTACGCCAACGGCGTCGATGAAGACGCAGTGATGGAAGCCGCGATGGAGGCCGGCGCCGAGGACGTGGTCACCAACGACGATGGTTCTATCGACGTGTTTACCACCCCTGAAGACTATATGACCGTCAAGGAAGCTATGCTTGCTGCGGGCTTCGAGCCGGAAAACGCCGAAGTGACGATGCATGCCGACGTTAAGACTGAATTGGATAGCGAATCCGCCGAAAAAATGCTGAAGTTGATCGACCGTTTGGAAGATCTGGACGATGTGCAGGACGTTTACTCGAATGCCGACATCAGCGATGACATCATGGCTGCGCTCGATGCCTAATCACACCGCAAAATTACTCGCACCAATACACTGTTGACCAGAATTTTAGGTATAGATCCCGGCTCGCGCATCACCGGATACGGTGTGGTGGAGTCGACATCGCGCGGTATTCGCTACGTAGCGAGCGGCTGCATTCGTATCAAATCCGACGAATTTCCCGAGCGCTTGAAGCAGATTTTTGATGGTGTTAGCCAGGTGATTGAGTTGTACCGTCCTGAGCAAATGGCCATAGAGCAAGTGTTTATGCACAAGAATGCCGATTCTGCCCTGAAGCTAGGGCAAGCGCGCGGCGCTGCGATTTGCGCCACCTTAAATCGAGATCTGCCGGTTTTCGAATATGCGGCTAGGCAAGTTAAACAGGCCTTGGTAGGCAAGGGCAATGCCGATAAGCAGCAAGTGCAGCATATGGTGAAAATTTTGTTGAGCATTCAAGGTGACATGCAGATCGATGCTAGCGATGCATTGGCGATTGGCCTGTGTCATAGCCACTATCAGGAGACCGCGATGCGTTTGCAGAAGGCGATTTCATGATCGGTTTTTTATGCGGTAAATTGATTTACAAAGCTCCTCCGCAACTGTTGTTGGACGTACACGGTGTCGGTTACGAAATCGAAGCGCCGATGAATACCTTTTACGACCTGCCGGCATTGGGTGAAGTAGTTAAGCTACATACGCATCTCGTGGTTCGCGAGGACGCGCATATCCTGTTCGGTTTTGCCACAGAAAGCGAACGCATGCTGTTCAGAACCCTGATCAAAGTCAATGGTGTCGGCCCCAAGCTGGCGTTGACTGTTCTGTCCGGGCAAAGTACCGAAGAATTCTATCGTTGCGTCCATGATAACGATGTAAAAGGTTTGGTGCGCTTGCCGGGCGTCGGCCAAAAAACCGCCGAACGCTTGATTATCGAAATGCGTGGTCGTTTACCGGAACTAAACAAACTATCGGCAGCTAGTGATAGCCCAAGTTCGCTTCCCGGTTTGGCAGCAAGTCCTAAGCAGGAGGCGATTAGCGCGCTGTGTGCCCTGGGTTATAAGCCACCGGACGCGGCGCGGATGGTGGAAGCGGTTGCTACAGACGATAAAAGCTGCGAGGACATTATTCGTCTGGCGCTGCGCGGTGCGGTTAAATGATCGAAAGCGACAGATTGGTTACCGCGCACGGTAATCATGACGAAGAGCGAGTGGACCGAGCTATTCGCCCCAAGCGCTTGAAAGACTATGTCGGGCAAAAAGAACTGCGCGAGCAGATGGAAATCTTTATCCAGGCGGCGGTAACGCGCTCTGAAGCGTTGGATCATGTGTTGATTTTCGGCCCGCCGGGTTTGGGGAAAACCACGCTGGCCAACATCGTGGCTGCGGAGATGAATGTCAACATTCGTCAAACCTCGGGTCCGGTGCTGGATAAAGCCGGCGATTTGGCGGCTTTGCTGACCAATCTACAAGCCCATGATGTGTTATTCATCGACGAAATCCATAGGCTCAGCCCGGCAGTGGAAGAGGTGCTGTATCCGGCTATGGAAGACTACCAAATTGATATTATAATAGGCGAAGGCCCGGCAGCCCGCTCGATTAAGCTGGATTTGCCGCCATTTACGCTGATAGGCGCGACGACCCGAGCCGGTTTGTTGACATCGCCTTTACGCGACCGTTTCGGTATCGTCCAACGCCTTGAGTTTTACACCGTTGAGGAACTGGCCAGTATCGTCAGTCGGTCGGCGACACTGTTGAATATAGGCATGGATAGCGGCGGGGCGGACGAGATTGCTTGTCGCTCGCGCGGTACGCCGAGGATTGCCAACCGGTTGTTGCGCAGGGTTCGCGACTTTGCCGAAGTCAAAGGCAACGGCACCGTGACTCGCGATATTGCTAGGCGGGCATTGGAGATGCTGAAAATCGATCAGCAAGGTTTCGATATGCTGGACCGTAAACTGTTGACGGCCATGATAGAGCATTTTCAAGGCGGTCCGGTTGGCCTGGATACGCTGGCTGCGGTAATCAGCGAGGAACGTGGCACGGTCGAAGACGTGTTGGAACCTTATTTACTGCAGCAGGGTTTTATTATGCGTACCCCCAGGGGGCGAGTGGTCACTCATAAGGCATACAGTCATTTTGGCTTGCCCGCACCCAGGCAGCAAATCGGTAGCGATGACATCTTTGATATTTAATAATTCGTTAAGAGACGAATGAAAGAATTTAACTGGCCGGTACGAGTATATTACGAAGATACCGATGCGGGCGGTGTAGTGTTTTACGCGAATTATTTGAAGTTTTTTGAACGGGCCAGAACCGAAATGCTGCGTAGTGTAGGTTTTGAGCAGGATAATCTTCTAGCTGAACAAAATCTGATTTTTGTAGTCCGTTCCGTGAAAGTAGACTATTTAAAACCTGCCCGCTTCAACGAACTGTTGGACGTTAGTGCAAAAGTTATAGAGTACAAAAAAACTAATTTTACCTTTGAACAAGCGATCACTCGGCAACAAGATACTTTATGCACGGGTGAAATCCGGATTGCCTGTCTTGATGCGCAAAGCATGAAGCCCAAACTTATTCCCTCTGCTATTTTGGAACATTTAAACTAATGAATACCGATTTATCCATCCTGACGCTGGTCAAAGAAGCCAGTATCGTCGTGCAGTTTGTTATGTTCATTCTGTTATCGGCATCGGTTGCGTCCTGGACCTTCATCTTCTCCAAACGGAAAGAATTGAAACAGGCCATAGCCATTACCGACGATTTCGAAGAGGAGTTTTGGTCTGGCGTCGGTTTGGCCGAGTTGTATAAAAAGATGTCCAGCGACCGGTTCGAGCCGGAAGGTATCGAAAAAATCTTTCTAGCCGGCTACCGCGAGTTCGCACGGATGCGCCAGAAAGGCGATGTCGAACCCTCTGTCCAGGTCGAAAGTGCGCAACGGGCCATGCGTATCGAATTGTCCCGCGAGTTGGATAGGTTGGACGAGACTTTGCCGTTTTTGGCGACAGTCGGTTCGACCAGTCCGTATATCGGTTTGTTTGGCACTGTCTGGGGCATCATGAACTCGTTCCGCGCTTTGGGCGAAATTAAAAATGCTACCTTGGCGAATGTCGCTCCAGGTATTTCAGAAGCGTTAATTGCCACCGCGATTGGTTTGTTCGCGGCGATTCCAGCGGTAATTGCCTATAACCGCTTCTCTACCCGTTTGGATCGCTTGGCCGGCCGTTACGAGTTATTCGTCGACGAGTTCGTGGTATTACTACAAAGACAGGCGCACAGCAAATGAATGTGGGCGGCAGCAATCGCAGATCGCGAAAAAAACGCGGGGTAATGGCCGAAATCAACGTCGTACCCTATATCGACGTTACCTTCGTGCTGTTGATGATATTCATGATTACCGCGCCGCTGGTGCAAACCGGTGTCGATGTCGAGTTGCCGCAAGCCGAGGCTGAGTCTGTGGATTTACAAGATCAGGTGCCGGTGATCGTTTCCATCAAAAAGGACGGCAGTTTATACGTCGATATTGGCAACGGCGATGAAGAAGCCGATACGCCTGTCGATGTCGATACGGTTAAAACCAGAGTCGCGGCGGTTTTCAGAAATAATCCCAAAGCCCAGCTCTACGTGCGTGGCGACCATGAAGTGGATTACGGTAGCATCGTCAAAGTGATGGTGGAACTGAAGAAAACCGGCGCCCCCAAAGTGGGCTTGATGACCGCGCCGCCGCCTGACAGCAAATAATCACCACCATGAAAAGTTTTAAACCTTCGCTCGCGCAGGCGATAGCGCTACATATTCTGATTGTGTTGTTGTTCAGTTTCAGTTTTCTCACCGAGACTGACGACGCGCAAATGTCGCCGCCCGCGGACATTATTGAAGCGACTGTACTGGACGGCGCGGAAATCGATGCGGAAGCCGAGCGCTTAAAGCAGAACGAAACAAACAAGCAGCAAGCCGAGAAACAGCATCAAGAGCAACTGGAAAACGCCAGAAAAGCCGAAGAGCAGTTGTTGCAGCAAGCTAAAAAGCAACGTGTGCTTGAAGAGCAAAAAATTCAGGAAGCCGCCGAAAAGCGCAAGCAGGAAGCATTAGAAGAAAAGAAGATGCAGGAACAGCTCGCTGCGAAGCGTAAGGAAGAGGAAAAAAAGTTAGAGGAGGCCAAGGAACGGCAAGCTCTCGAACAGAAAAAAGCCAAGGAAGCCGCGGAAAAGCAGAAACAGGTCGAACTGGACAAACAAAAGGAAGCAGCGGAAAAGCAGAAGCAAGCCGAACTGGAAAAACAGAAGGAGTTGGCGGAAAAACAAAGGGAAGTAGAGAAACAGAAATTGCTGGAAAAGCAAAAACAACAGGAAATGGAGCGCGAAGCCAAGTTGAAGGAACAAAAACTGGCGGAGGAAGCGCGCGAGAAACAGCAGGAAGCCGAAATCAAAAAGCTGGAGCAGGAAAAGAAGTTGCAGGAACAAAAAGCTCTGGAGCAGCAAAAAAAGCTGCAGGAGCAAAAGAACGAGGAAGCCAAGCGCCAAGAACAAGCAAAACAAGTGGAAGCCAAGGCCAAAGCGGAAAAGGAAAAGCAGTTAGCTGACGAAAAAGCCAAGGCCGAGAAGGAGAAACAGGCGGCGCTTAATGCGGAAAAAGCCAAGCAAGCTGCAGAAGCCGAGGCCAGGGCCAAAGCCGAAAAGGATAAACAACTCGCCGCCGAAAAAGCGGAGAAGGAACGCCAAGCCAAAATAGCGGCGGAAAAAGCTGAAAAGGAACGCATGGCTGCCGAAGCGGAAGCCAAAGCCAAGGCTGAAAAAGAACGTCAGGCCAAGCTGGCTGCGGAAAAGGCAGAGAAGGCTGAGAAAGAAAGACTTGCTGCGGAAGCGGCGGCAAAAGCCAAAGCAGAACAAGAGCGCCAAGCTGCGATAGCGGCGGCTGAAAAAGCGGAAAAAGAACGCCAGGCTGCGGAAGCCGCCGCGGCGGCTGCGGCAAAAGCGGCATCGGATAAGCAAGCAGTCGATTCTGCCAAACAGATGATAGCGCGCAAAGTGGAAGGGGCCTGGACGCGGCCGATCAACGCAACGCAAGGCTTGAGATGCACAATTCAGGTAAAATTGCTGGCTAGCGGCGATGTGATGGATGCGGTGGTGATTGGTAGCAGCGGCGATCCGATTTTTGACCGTTCGGCGGAGAATGCAGTGAGAAAAGCCTCGCCTTTGCCGGTACCGCAAGATAGAAATTTATTTAATCAGGAATTTAGAGTTTTTACCTTCGTGTTTAAACCGGAATAATCAGTAAAACGGAAACGAGAGAATGATGTTAATCACAAGAATGTTAGTCGGCGGCATTTTGGCTGGGATGTTTACAGTGGCGCAGGCGGCCGGTTTAACCATAGAAATTACCAAAGGTTCGCAAACTGCGGTGCCTATCGCCATCGTGCCGTTTGCTCAACAAGGTTCTATCGGCAATGTTAAATTGTCCGATGTGATCAGTTCTGATTTGGGTGGCAGCGGGTTTTTCAAAACCTTGTCCGAGGACGATATGCTGACCAAGCCCAGCGAACCCGAGCGGGTTAACTTCAAGGATTGGCAGGTACTGGGCCAAGACTATATGGCGATAGGCCAAGTGGTCGGCAATGGGGGCAGCTACAACATCCAGTTTCATTTGTTTAATGTGCATAACGGCCAGTTATTGATGGGTTACCGTTTGACGGCCGGTGCCAACGAATTGCGTCGTGCCGCGCATCACATCAGTGATCTGATTTACGAAAAACTGACCGGCCGCAAAGGCGCATTCAATACCCGGATTGCTTATGTCACCAGCGTGCGCCGCGGCAATGGCAAGCAGTTCATGCTGCAAGTGGCCGATGCCGACGGCTACAATCCGCGAACGATTGCCGAATCCCCGGAACCAATCATGGCACCGGCTTGGTCTCCTGACGGCAGCAAAATCGCTTATGTATCCTTCCACACCAAACGTTCGGAAATCTGGGTGCAGACTTTGGCGACGGGACAACGTGAAAGCGTTTCCTCTTATCCGGGCATCAACGGTGCGCCGGCTTTTTCACCGGACGGTAGTCGTCTGGCGGTTACGCTTTCAAAGGACGGCAGTCCCGATATTTACGTTTTGAACTTGGGTAGCCGCTCTTTGACGCGCTTGACCAACAGTTTATCTATCGATACCGAGCCGACCTGGTCGCCGGATGGCAGCTCTATCTTGTTTACGTCTGATCAAGGCGGCAAACCGCAGCTTTATTTGATGCCAGCTTCGGGGGGTAAAGCTAGCCGGGTTACATTCCAAGGCGACTATAACGCCAGAGGCCGTTTTTCCGCCGATGGCAGAAGCCTGGCGATGGTAACGGGTAGTGGCGGTGGCTATAAGATTGCGGTTATGGACATGGCCTCGCGCACTGTGAACGTGCTAACCGAGGGTAATCTTGACGAATCGCCCAGTTTTGCGCCTAATGGCAGCATGGTCTTGTTTGCCGCGAATCGCGGCGGGCGCTCGGCCTTATCGGTGGTGTCTACCGATGGCGCGATGCAACAGAAATTGGCCTTCGAGAGTGGCGAGGTCCGTGAACCGGCCTGGGCACCTTGATTGCAAGCGCGATAGCCCTCACACTATCGCTACCTGAGTTTTACTTAATATTTGGAGAAAATTGATGAGATTTAACAAAACCTATTTGGCTTTGGCCATGACTGCGATTTTGGTAACAACAGGCTGTAGCTCAACCGAAGAAGAAGGTTTGGCCGATTCTACCCAAGGTACCGATGCGTCTACCAGCGGTTACAATGACGGTTCCATGTCCGGCAGCCAATTCGGTTCAGGCAATGGCAGCAGCTTTGGCTCCGGTTCCGGCGCGAACCTGGGTCCTGAATTTAGCGACCCTAACAATCCATTGTCCAAACAGGTGATTTATTTTGAATTGGATAGCAGCCAAGTCAAACAAGACTACGTACCTGTTGTTGCGGCGCATGCCCGTTATTTGGCTTCACACCCAAACCAGCACGTGATTCTATCCGGTCATGCCGACGAGCGTGGTTCCAGTGAATACAACATCGCACTGGGCGAGCAACGGGCCAAATCGGTGGAAAGAATGATGCGCTCGCAAGGCGTTACTGCCGGCCAATTGGAAGTGGTGAGCTACGGTGAAGAAAAGCCCGCTGTTTCCGGTCATGACGAGTCGGCGTGGCAACAAAATCGCCGCGTGGAAGTTGGCTATCAATGAGTAAGCGTGCGCTTCTGATACTGAGTCTCGGTTTTGGCTTAACTGCCGGAGCTGATGCTGCGCCTAACGGTGCGGGTTACCCGGCTGGGAATGCTTATGCACAGCCGGCCGCCACTGACAATGCTATTTTTGAAGTGTTGGGTAGATTGGAGCAGTTACAGTCGGAAGTGCAGCAATTGCGCGGCATGGTCGAGGAGCAATCCCAGACCATCGCCGATTTGCAAAGAAAACAAAGCAATATGTACTCCGATCTGGATGATCGGATGCAGGCGCTTACCGCGGGCGGGCAAACGCCGCCGAGTCAAACGCCTGCGCCAATTCCTGCAGATACTGCTGCGGCTGGACAATCGCCGGTTACAGCGGCTCAACCCGCTACGCCAGCGGCCCCGGTCGCACCAGCTCCGGCGCCAGTTGCAGCTGCGACACCAGCTCCGGTTGCGTCGGTAGTGGACAATAAGCCGACCGCGACGGCGGCACAAGGCAACGAAAAGGAAAGGTATCAATCGGCTTACGACACTTTGCGTAACGGCCACAATGCCCAAGCCATCAAAATGTTTCAGGATTTGCTGAAAGATTTTCCGGCCGGCGAGTTTGCCGACAATTCTCAGTATTGGTTGGCGGAGGCGTATAAGATCAATCGGGAATTCGATGCGGCGCGAGGCGCGTTCAATAAGGTGGTCAGCCAATATCCCAATAGTTCTAAAGTGCCGGATGCCTTGCTGAAATTGGGTTATATCGAATTCGATCTGCAAAACGCCGCAAAAGCTCGCGATTATCTGACGCGGGTGACGACCAGCTATCCAGGCACCACTGCCGCTCATTTGGCGGAAAAAAAGCTGGCGCAAATGCCGCAATAAATTGGCGTTGGGATGGAGCAAACGCTACGTATTACCGAAATATTCTATTCACTACAGGGTGAAGCGAATACGGTGGGGTTACCCACCGTATTTATTCGCTTGACCGGCTGTCCCTTGCGCTGTTCCTATTGCGATACCGCATATGCGTTTACTGGCGGCGAAAAACTCAGCATCGACGACATTCTCCTGCAAGTTAGCCGTTACAACACCCGCTATGTGACGGTGACCGGCGGCGAACCTCTAGCGCAACCGGGCTGCAACCCTTTAATGGTTAGACTGCTCGATACTGGTTACCAGGTTTCGCTGGAAACCAGCGGTGCCTTAGATGTATCGATGGTTGATAGTCGGGTCAGTAAAGTCATGGATCTGAAGACGCCGAGTTCCGGAGAGCTTGAGCGCAATCGATATGACAATATCCAGTATTTAACGTCCCACGATCAAGTCAAATTCGTGATTGCCGATGCTGCCGATTACCAATGGGCCAAGCAGCAACTTGAGTTGTATCGCTTAGTTGAACATTGCCAAGTACTATTTTCACCGGTGATGGATGTGATGTCGCCGACCGAGCTGGCAGAGCGTATTTTGGCCGACCAACTGCAGGTTCGGTTTCAAATTCAATTACATAAATTTCTTTGGAACGACGCGCGTGGAAAATAGCAGCAGTTCCAGGCCGGCCATCATTTTATTGTCCGGCGGTCTGGATTCTATAACGGTCTTGGCACTTGCCAAGCAACAAGGGTTTACTTGCTACGCCCTGAGTTTCGATTACGGCCAGCGCCACAATGCTGAATTGGAAGCGTCGAGGAGGATTGCCAAGCATTACCAGGTCGCCGACCATAAGATTATCAATCTCGGCTTGAGCGCAATAGGCGGTTCCGCGTTGACAGACGCTCGGATCGATGTGCCGACTTCACCGCAAGCCGGTATTCCAGTAACGTATGTGCCTGCCAGAAATACTATATTCCTGGCATTTGCCCTGGGTTGGGCGGAAGTGGTGAACGCTCACGACGTATTCATCGGCGTGAATGCCGTCGATTATTCCGGTTACCCCGATTGTCGGCCGGAATTTATCAAAGCTTTTCAAGATATGGCCAACCTGGGCACCAAAGCCGGGGTGGAGGGCCATAAAATTCAAATTCACACGCCGCTGATAGCACTGAGTAAAGCCGAAATTATTCGACAAGGTCTGGCGCTTGGCGTCGATTATGCCGATACCGTTTCCTGTTATTCAGCGGATATCAAAGGCAGAGCCTGCGGTGTGTGCGATGCCTGCAGATTGCGGGCGGCCGGTTTCCAAAATCTGGGTGTGACCGATCCAACTCATTATCGACCTAAATAACCGGGGTTGACGCGCATTTATTGGAAACTCAAATAGCACGGGGATTTATTTGTCGGCTAAGCTATAAATAAATTTATCGTCGATCTGAGGGTCTTTCAGTATGCAAGTCAATCAAACCAAGTCCCAATTTGTCGCCGTGGCTTCCATAGCCGCCGAATTGAGCGCGGTGATGGAAGTGGCCAAGGAAATTTCTCTCGCGGCAGCCAATGCCAAAGCGATTGCTTTCCGCGCCGGTGAAAAGGCCAAGGGCTTCCAACCCATCACGGACTTCATAAACGAATTGGCTAAGGATACGATCGAATTGGTCAATAACATCAACGAATACGCATTCCATCTTTATCGTCTGACAGTCAATGAACAGCGCATGACCGAAGCATGCAGACGCTTCGAGAAAGTGGGGCAGTTGGCTGTCGGCGCTAGATATGCCGATTCCTTAGCCACCCCATTGCAGGAAGTCAGGTTAAGAACGCAGATTTGTCATCGAGAGTTTATTATCCAGGTTTCGGAATTACTGATTAAGTTGGCGGATGTGATGCATCCGGCTAGGGCGGCTCGGGTGATTGCTGCCAACTCCCGGATAGAAGCTTCGCAAGCGGGAGAGTATCTGCAAAGTCTGCAAGCGGTCGCTGAAAGCGTCGATAACGCCGCGCAAATAATCAACGACAAAGTACATAAATGCCGGAGTGCATTGACGATTATAAACGTCGCCGAATAGCGCACCCATCAAACCCAGTATGGCCAAGAGGTACAGTTAGCATGAGAATGACCAAAATTTATGAGGGCGCCTATCAATGGATAATGTTTGGCCGCGATGCGCATAAGCCCGAGAAAATCATTGATACCAACCAATATATGGTAAGGACGGCCAATCGCTGCCTTTTGATCGATCCCGGCGGCATAGAGCTGTTTGCGCCAATGCTGGCGGCGGTATTACACCATGCGCCGGTCGAGGAAATTACTGATTTGTTCGCCTCGCATCAAGATCCAGACATCATTTCATCTTTGGGTTTATGGGATCAAGCGCTGCCCAATGCCAAGCTGCATGCCTCAGCATTATGGGAAGGTTTTTTAAGGCACTTCGGCTGCGAAACTATCGAATATGTACCGATTCCCGACCATGGCGGAGTCATCAATCTCGGTACTACCGAATTGCAGATTGTTCCAGCTCACTATCTGCATGCCTCCGCTAATTTCCATATTTATGATCCACACGCCAAAATCCTGATGTCCGGCGATGTCGGTGCAGCTTTGGAGCCGCCTGGAACGCCAGTATTTGTGGACAACTTCGATATGCACGTCGATAAAATGCGTTTTTTCCATCAGCGTTGGATGCCCTCTAATCAAGCTAAACGAGCCTGGATTGACCGAGTCAGGAAGTTGGATATCGACATACTGGCTCCGCAACATGGTCGGATGTTCAAAGGCGATGATGTGAAGCGTTTTCTGGATTGGTTCGAGGCCCTACAAGTGGGGATTGCCGTATAAAACAAGCATTTGCCGAAAATTGGGTTTATAATCCGGCCATTACGAGCCCCCGTCGCGAGACGGGGGTTTTTTGTTAGTGAGAGTAGTTGAGGTATCTCATCAAGCATGGCGCAAAAACTTTATATACAGACTAACGGCTGTCAAATGAACGAATACGATTCCGATAAGATGCGGGACGTATTGATCGCATCGCACGGCATGGAATTGACCGACATTCCGGAACAAGCCGATGTGTTGTTACTAAACACTTGTTCGATCCGCGAAAAAGCTCAGGAAAAGGTATTTTCCGCCGTGGGGCGCTGGAAAAAAATCAAAGATAAACGTCCCGGTGTGATTATTGGTGTTGGTGGCTGCGTAGCCAGCCAGGAAGGTGCGGCCCTGCAAAAGCGCGCGCCGTATGTAGACATTGTGTTTGGTCCGCAAACCCTGCACCGCTTGCCTGAGTTGTTAAATCAAGCGCGTAGCGGCGGTAAACATGTCGTAGATATTTCTTTCCCCGAAATCGAAAAATTCGATAATTTACCGGAACCGCGTGCGGAAGGGCCCAAGGCTTATGTATCGGTGATGGAAGGTTGCAGTAAGTACTGTACCTATTGCGTAGTGCCTTACACCCGCGGAGAAGAAGTCAGCCGGCCGCTGAACGATGTGATTGCTGAAATCGAAACGCTGGCTAGACAAGGTGTGCGCGAGATCAATCTGCTCGGTCAAAACGTTAATGCTTATCGCGGCGCGATGGAAGATGGCGATGTGGCTAGTTTTGCGCTGTTGTTGCATTGCGTTGCCGCTGTCGATGGTATAGACCGTATTCGTTTCACGACATCGCATCCTTTAGAATTCACTGACGATATTATCGAAGCGTTTGCCGAGATTCCGCAGTTGGTCAATCATTTGCATCTGCCCGTGCAAAGCGGTAGCAACCGCATTTTGGCGGAAATGAAGCGAGGTCATAGACGCGAAGACTATCTGGAAATCATGCGGAAGATGAAAGCGGTGCGGCCAGGCATCAGTTTGTCGTCGGATTTTATCGTCGGCTTTCCCGGCGAAACCGATGAAGATTTTGAAGATACCATGGCCTTGATCGAAGAAGTCGGTTACGACCTGTCTTACAGTTTTATCTTCAGTGCCAGACCCGGTACGCCGGCAGCCAACTTTGCCGACGATGTCAGTATGGCGGTTAAGGAACAGCGCTTGAAACGCTTGAAAGACCGCCTGAACGAAATGTTCATGGCTATTTCGGAGTCGATGATCGGTAGCGTGCAAAGTGTGTTGGTGGAGGGCATCTCCAAGAAAAACCCACTGCATCTGACAGGCCGTACCGAAAATAACCGCGCCGTCAATTTTGCCGGGCATCCGCGCTTGATCGGGCAGTTCGTCGACGTGTATATTGCCGAAGCCTTGCCCAATTCGTTACGGGGTCGCCTGGTGGAATCGTCCATCGAAAAAATCAAGCAGACCGCCTAGTGTTGACCGCCGGCCATTTTTCTCAAGAAATTACCCTGTTACCCGCCGATGCGCAACGCCTGTCCAATTTTTGCGGACAGTTGGATGCGCATATCCGCCAAATCGAGCAACGCTTACAGGTGGAGATCGCCAATCGCAGCAATCATTTCAAGGTCACGGGTGTCGATGCTGCGGTCAAAGCGGCTTGTGCGGTGATTCAGAAATTGTTCGAATTGACCGAGCGGGAAGAAATCACTCCGGAGCAAGTGCATTTGAGTTTGCAGGATGCCAGTATCGACCAGTTACTACAGGCTGCGCCGAGCGTGAAATCGGAGCCGGTGGCGATTAAAACCAAGCGCGGTGTAATCAAGGGTCGCGGTTTTAATCAGCAGGACTATTTGCGCAAGATCATTTCGCATGACATTAATTTCGGTGTCGGTCCCGCTGGTACCGGTAAAACCTATCTGGCGGTCGCGTGTGCGGTTGATGCGTTGCAAAACGAGACCGTGCGGCGGATTATTTTGGTACGGCCGGCGGTGGAAGCGGGCGAGAAGTTAGGTTTCCTTCCAGGCGATATGGCGCAGAAAGTCGATCCCTATTTGCGGCCCTTGTACGATGCTCTATACGACATGTTGGGCTTCGAGCGCGTCGAAAAATTGCTGGAAAAAAATGTCATCGAAGTGGCGCCGTTAGCCTTCATGCGCGGTAGAACCTTGAACGACTCGTTTATTATTCTGGATGAGGCGCAAAACACGACGGTGGAACAAATCAAGATGTTTCTGACCCGGATCGGTTTCGGTTCCACTGCCGTCATTACTGGCGATGTCACGCAAATCGATTTGCCCAACGAAAAAATGTCCGGTCTGAAACATGTGTTGAAAGTACTTAAGGATGTGGACGGTATCAGTTTTACCTTTTTCGGCGTGCGCGATGTGGTCCGGCATCCGTTGGTGCAGCGCATCGTCGCAGCCTACGAGCACTACGAAAAAGAGCACATGCCCTCGGCGTAGTCTATGAATTATATCGACATGCAAATTGCCACTTCGGCACCTCACCCCGAACTTGAGCAGTTTCAGCAATGGGTGGACGCCGGGCTAGCAAGCTTTGAGGATGATGCGGACTGCGAGTTGGTGATTCGTTTGGTCGACGATGTGGAAAGCGCAGAGCTGAATCAGCAGTATCGGCATAAAAATGGACCGACTAACATCCTGAGCTTTCCCTTTGAAGCCCCGGCGGGCATGGACATGGACTTGCTGGGCGATTTGGTGATTTGTGCACCGCTGATAGGGCTGGAAGCTGCGCAGCAAAACAAATTGCCCGAGCACCATTGGGCGCATATCACTATACACGGCGTATTGCATTTGCTAGGGTATGACCACATAGAGGATCAGGATGCCGAACAAATGGAAGCATTAGAGATTGAGATTTTGAGCAAATTAGGTATAGCAAACCCTTATATGGAGGATGGAAAGCAATGAGCGATGGTAACCCCCCGAGTAGTCAACCCCATAAGAGTTTGATCGAGCGCATCGGTCATTTTCTGAGTGGGGAGCCGCAAGATCAGGAAGACTTGCTGGAGATATTGAGAGAATCGCAAGAAAAACATCTGTTAGACTCCGACGCACTGGCCATGATGGAAGGTGTGATGCATGTGGCGGAGATGCGGGTCAGAGACATCATGATTCCGCGTTCGCAAATGGTCGTCGTTCCTAGGGAAGCGGAACTGGAAACCATCTTTCCTTTAGTGGTCGAATTTGCTCATTCCCGTTTTCCCGTCATCGAAGAAGACCGCAGCAAGGTGGTTGGTGTTTTGCTGGCCAAGGATTTACTGGCTCATGCTTTAAAGGATAAAACCCTGAAAGTCGAGGATGTGATGCGCCCGGTCAATGTGGTGCCGGAAAGCAAACGCTTAAACGTGTTACTAAAAGAATTTCGCACCGAGCGCAACCACATGGCCATCGTGGTCGACGAATACGGCAATGCCGCCGGCTTGGTGACGATAGAAGACGTCCTGGAGCAAATCGTCGGCAAGATTGAAGACGAACACGATGACGATGAAGTACAAGAATTTATTTCTCAGCGTAGCGAGAAAGAATTTATCGTCAGCGCGCTGACACCCATCGAAGAATTCAACGATTATTTTTCCGCCGCATTGGAAGACGACGAATACGACACGCTAGGCGGTTTAATCGTGCAGCGTCTAGAACATTTTCCGAAGAAAGGCGAGAAGGTGGAGCTGGACGATTTCTGTTTCGAGGTATTGCGGGCCGACAATCGGCGAGTGCATTTACTGAAATTGAAGATCAAATAACTGTGTTCTGCGCGCTGGTGCCTGAGGCTAGTAGTTCCTCGAATGCATCGGCCGGCAGGGCTCTGGAGAATAAATAGCCCTGTCCATAGTCGCAGTCCGCTTCGAGCAATAGTTGGCGTTGTTGTTCGGTTTCTATGCCTTCCGCGATGACTTTCATCCCCAGCTTGTGCGCCATCACGATAATCGCTTCGCAGAGAATTTTGTCGCTGGAATTCGGCGACAAATTGCCGACGAAAGACTGATCGATTTTCAGATAATCGATATCGAATTTCTTCAGATAAGCCAGCGACGAATAGCCGGTGCCGAAATCGTCCAGCGATACTTGTATCCCTGCGTCTCGAAAAGCCAGTAATTGATCTTTCACCACATTGCTGGCGTCCAGCAGCAAGCCCTCGGTAATTTCCGCGACGATGCTTTGTCCCGGCAGCTCAAGTGTTTGCAAGTATTCCAGCCAAGTGCCGTGGGACTGGTCGTCGTAAAACTGCATCGGCGACTTGTTGACGCTGATCTGAAAGTCCGGATGGTATCTTGCACGCCATTGTTTGACCTGTCCTGCCGCTTGTTTAAATACCCAAGTACCGATTTCGGCAATCAGGCCTATATCTTCGGCAATATGCACAAATTCGCTGGGGCTGACCATGCCCCGTGTCGGGTGTTGCCAGCGGATCAGCGCTTCGGCTTTATGGATGGCGCCGGATCCCAGTTCCACGACCGGCTGGTAATATACTTCAAATTGGTTGGCCTCCAAAGCATGGCGCAAATCGTCGGCAATCAGCATGCGCGCTAGAGCGGCTTCCTGCATTGACGGAGTGAAATAACAATAGCGATTACGGCCCTGGTGTTTCGCTGCGTACATTGCCTGATCGGCGTTTTTTATTAATGTATCGATTCTCTCGGCGTCCTTCGGGTACAGGGTGATGCCGATACTGGCCGAGATGTAGGCCACTTTGCTTTTCAGCTGAAAAGGTTCGGCGAGTCTTTGCAGGATGTTTTTGACCACCCGTTCGGCATCCTCAGCATCATCAAGTTCGCCGAGGATGACTGTGAATTCGTCGCCGCCCAATCGGGCGACAGTATCGGAATCGCGTACGCAATGCAGCAGCCGTTGCGAGGCATCTTTTAACAATAAATCGCCCATATCGTGACCCAGCGTATCGTTAACTTCCTTGAAACGGTCCAGATCAAGCAATATCAAAGCGACCTGCAAGCCGCTGCGATGTGCCTTTTTGATTTCTTGATCCAGCCTGTCATGAAACATGCGGCGGTTGGGCAGGCCGGTGAGCGGATCGAAATTGGCTTGGGTCCAGATCAGTTCTTCGGACTGCTTCTTTTGGGTGATGTCGGAAAATAACGCAACTCGCCGCTGCGGCAAGCCATCGGCGCTAAATATGGTATTGATGGTCAGTTGCTCAGCAAATATCTCGCCGTTCTTCCGACGATTCCAAATTTCGCCTTTCCAGTGACCACTACTGTTGATGGCTTGCCACATGGCTTGATAAAACTGTTCGCCCTGCCGCGCCGAGTTCAGAATGTTATGGTTTTTACCGATGACTTCGTCCAATGTGTAGCCGGTCAAAGCGGTGAAAGCCGGATTGACATTGATAATCATGCCTTGTGCGTCGGTCACGGCCATCGCTTCGCTGCTGTTTTGATAGACTAAGGACGCCAATTGCAGTTCTTCATTGCTGCGGCTGCGGTCGATTGCAATGCCGGCCAAATGCGAGGCCTGTTCAATCATCTGAATATCGTCTGCTCCTGGCTCTGCGGGATGGCGCTGGTAAATACCAAAAGTACCCAATAATTGGCCGGACGCGCCACGTATCGGCTCAGACCAGCACGACCCTAAACCAGCCCTAGCCGCAAGCTCGGTAAACGGCGCCCAATAAGTATGGTTTTGAATATCTTCGACAATCACTCGCTGGCCGAAATACGCAGCCGTACCGCATGAGCCGACACCGGGGCCTACGTAAAGGCCGTCTACAGCAGAATTGTAGAAGTCGGGTAGATGCGGTGCAGAGCCTATGAACAAGCGATTACCTTCGTTATTTAATAGCAATATCGAACAAATTAAGTCAGGATTTTGGGCCTCTACACCCAATACCACCGCTTGCAGGATCTCCGGCAGTGCCGCGCCTTTGGATACTAATTCCAGCACATGGTTATGGGCGCGCTCACGATTGGCCGCTTGTTGGCGGTCAGTAATATCCATGGCTATGCCGATGATGCCGACCGTCTCTTTGTTGATGTCTTGCAATGGCGTGCGGGTTATTTGTATGGTGTGCCGTTTGCCATCGGCAAATTTTATTTGCTCGAGGGATTGATGTGCTTGATTTGCTTGCGCTAAACACGCTTGATCGGCACTTAAAAAACGGGCTGCGATCTCCGCGCCGAACAACTCGGCCAATGGTTCGTTGGCAATTAAACGGGTTTCCGGCAGGCCAAGGGCATCGCAAAAAGTATGGTTTACAAATAAAAAGCGCGTATCAAGGTCGGCCAACCAAATGCCGACGGGGGCGTTGTCGAGAATGGCATGCAACTTAGCTTCGGAGGCATGTAACTCGGCTATTTGCGAGTTTAATTGTTCGGTCATCGACATGAAACTATTCGCCAGATAGCCGATTTCGTCGTTACGGTGCGTCGGTAACCCGGTCAGCGGCGTGCCCAGCTTGAATTGACCGATCGCGGTGGTCATTGAATTGAGCGGTTTTGCCAGGACGCGCGCCAACATTAGCGAAATTGCACTTGCCAGCAGGCTGAACAACAAGGTTATTTCGATAACGCTCACTCCCAGAGCTTTACTTTCCTGCAAAACGTTTTTCAGCGGCGTATATAAACCCAGCATGGCGAAGCGTCCGCTGCTTTCCGAGCCCAACGGCAGTTTTACGAAAGCGGCGAGTGAAGAAGCGGCCAAACTTTGCGTATCGCTGGTCGCGAATACCGAATGCGCTTGTTTGCCAGCCAGAATCGCTTTTACGTTCGAGATGTCTTCCTGAATCAGGAAACTGCGGCCGCTCTCAAATCCAAAGGTTTTTGCCGCGTCGGGGTGAATTAAATAGTCCCCTCTGTCGTTGCTGAGCAGCAATTCAATATCGTCGGGAATATTGCCGCGTACTTGCTCGAATAGCCCTTGTAAATCGACATTGATGACGATTACTGCGATGGTAGTAGTGGCCGACTTGATGGGCATCGCTATCCGCAGTGTGGGTTTACCAAATCCCAGGTGAGTGCCTAATTCCTGATTTAAATTGATTTCCGAAACGTAATATTGCTCCGCAGCCAGCGGCACGGTTTCGAATACGTAAGGAAAATGGTTTTTCTCTTGTAACTGCGCGTCGGCAATCACTTTGAGGCTGTCTTGATCTCTATCGACTCTGACTAATTCCTTGCCGTAATGCTGCGTGTCGATCAAACGGATTTGACTGTATTCGGGATGGGCATTCAGCAAGCTGACAAAAATCTTTGCCAATTGATTTTTACGTATGCCCAACTTTGCGTCAGGTGTTGCCGAGACAATGTCGGCGCTGACCGGCAAATTGCTTAGAAACTTGACGCTGCTGGCGGTAGCTGCCAACGCATCGGCAAATCGGTTTCCCACGGCTTGGGTGTCGTTGAGCAGTTTATCCTTGGCGATTCCCACCAGCATGGCCCGGCTGCGGTCGTAGACATAATAACCGGTCAGGCCTGTCGATAGCGTGCCCAGCAATGCCAGCCAGAAACCCAGTTTTATGCCTATGCTGGAGCGCACTTAAAATGCCTCGGGTGCTTCACCGGAAATGATTCTATCCCATAGCGTTTTGCGCGCCAGCGGATCGAGTATCGGTTCCAGCCAAATAATGGGTTGGTTTTGGGTGTTGTCGTTCTCCGGCGCTGTAATGGTGTTTGCCAAGCCGTGTTGCTGGGTTAGCGTTTCGCTGACTGCTTTTTCCAAGGTGTAATTGATCCATTTTTCTGCCAACTCGGGGTTCCGGCTATTTTGGGTGATGGCCCAGCAATCCAGCCAGGCCAACGCACCTTCGCGGGGAATCACATAACCAATGTCTGCACCTGCTTCGCGCAGAGCTTTCAGTTGCTGGGTGCCGTAATTACCGAAAATCAAGGCTATGTCATATTTGACAAAAAGCCTGGTCGCTTCTTCGGCGGTCGCGTAAAAGGTCAGCACATTACGGCGTAACTTGGCCAATTCGCGAGCGGCCTGTTTTAGCTCGGGATCTGTCATCCGGAACGGATTGGATACGCCCCTTAATAAGCCGACTATGGAGAAATTGTGATTACTGGCGTTAAAAGCCAATACTCGGCCCCGATAGGCAGGGTCCCACATAGCCGACATGGATTGGGGGGGAGTGTTAATGAGTTTGCGGTTATAGATCAGCCCCATTTCCGAGTAGGTGTAAGGGACAGCATACGTGTCGTTCCCGCGAACCAGGCCGGGGATGGCTTGCAAGTTTTGGAAACGCGGCAACTGCCGGGCATGGTTGGGAATATTTGTCATGCTGATCGGCCTGCTCAGGCCTTGATCGATATAACGCTGCAATTCCGCAGTATTGACAGCAAATACGTCATAGTTGCCACCATTGATTTTCTGCCAAAGGTCGTCGTCGGACGTTACCAGGGTTAACTCTATCGCGACGTCGAACCGCTGCTGGAATGCCGAAACCACTCCACTATCGGCGTAACCGTCCCAACTAAGCACCCGCAGTGTTTCCTGGGCGGATACCCATCCGGATGTTGCCAGACATATAATCGTAAGAAAATATGTCAGAACGGTGGCGGAACATTTGGCAGTAATGCTCATAAGGCTATCGGCATGAATTTGTCGGGCCATCATAACCAATAAGTATGCGCTTTCCGCCAATGTCGATATTGATATTATGTTTCCGCGCACAGATTCCGAAAATAATGCCATGAGGCTATCTGGTCGGATTGTCGTTTAGGGTGGGTCCGGATTAATCGGCTTGATCGACTTTGATCAGAATGCGTAAAGCATTTTGCCGGGTGCTGTGGTTGAAACTGTTGAAGCCGTGATTGTCGGATTGTTCAGTGTCGGTGTTGCCGGCAATTTCCACCCATTCGCCGAGATTGGCGCGTAAAGTGGTGTGAGCGGATTGGGTTTCGATGTGGCCGTTGCGCTGAAAGCTATCCGACCACGGTTCTATATCGAGAGTGACCTGGTTGCCGGCCAAGCGCGGCGTAACAGCGAAGCCGGTACTGGCTTCAATCATCTGGGTATTGCTGCTTACCGCGGAGCCGTAACCATAGCCCGAGTCATATACACTGTAATTTTGCACCGGCCGGACCTGTCCGGTTTTGATATGGGCCGCCTGACCTTCCACGGTGCGTAATTGTTGGTGTTGTTGCCGGTTTCGCAAGTCTTCGCTGTTGCCCATCATGCCGCGCATCTGAATCCTATTCGGCGTTGCGGCAATGGCCGCTTCGGCGTTCAATTCGGCTGCGGTTTTGCTACTGGTTTGCAAGACGCTGATGACTAAATTGCTGAGCCGGGCATCGAGTTTTTGAATGACGGCCCGGATTTCGCCGAGTTTGGCGGGCTTGGTTTTAACGATCAGACTGGCGCCGTTCTCGATGACGCGATCATCGGCATCCAGCAGCGGTGCCAGTAAAGTGCGTACGTCGGAGGCCGGACGGTTCATCAGGGGGATCACTTCTATCACCGATTCGTCGGCAAGCGCGAGGCCGGCTATCAACATCAAGCCGGCCAAGCAGGTTTTAGATCTCATTGTAAAGCGCGAGATATTGATTCGCACTGTTTTGCCAGGAGAAATCCTTGAGCATCGCGTTACGTTGAATTTTCTTCCAGACCGGTCGGTTGTGGAATAACACCAGGCTGCGTTTGATGGCTTCTATCAGCGCGGCCGCCGACGCATCGTTAAAAGAGATGCCGCTGGCGGTGCCGTTGGCAATACTTTCCGGAAGTGCGTCGACTACCGTATCTGCCAAGCCGCCGGTCTTTCTGACGATAGGTATCGTGCCGTAGCATTGGCTATACATTTGATTTAAGCCGCAAGGTTCGAAGCGCGACGGCATCAGGAAGATGTCGGCGCCGGCCTCGATTTGATGCGCCAAGCGTTCGTCGTAGCCTATGGTGATGGACACTCTTTCCGGATATAGGCGGGCAAACTCCTGCAGGCGGTATTCGATGCTTTTATCGCCGCTGCCCAGTAAAGCAAATTGCAAGGGTAGGGTGGTCATCTCTTGCAAACAGCTCAGCACCAGATCGATACCTTTTTGCTCGACCAAGCGGCCAATCAAACCAAACAAAGGAGTTTCCGATTCCACCGGCAAGCCCAGTTGTTGTTGGAGTGCCGCTTTATTGATTTGCTTGTCTTTTAGCGTATCGACGTTGAAAGGCTTTGCTATATAGGCGTCGTTCGCCGGATTCCAGACCGACACATCAATGCCGTTCAGAATACCGCGTAACTGGCTTTGTTTATGCGCCAACAAGCCTTCCAATCCGTAACCGAATTCAGGGGTCTGGATTTCCTGGGCATAAGTGGGGCTCACCGTGGTAATACGGTCGGAATAGCTCAACCCGCCCTTGATAAAGGACAGCATGCCGTGGAATTCCAGACCGTCTGGGTGGAGTAATTGCCCCGGCAGATTTAACTGGGCGTAGGTGCTGCCGGGAAACAGTCCTTGGTAGGCCATGTTGTGAATGGTAAAAATCGTCGCCGGCGGGTTGGGTTCCAATGACAGCAGTGCCGGTACCAAGCCGGTTTGCCAATCGTTGCAATGCACAATGTCGGCGTGCCAGTCTAAATAAGCCCGGTTGGTGGCTACTTCCACGATGATGCGGCAGAACAGCGCAAAGCGCTCACCAATGTTCGGCCAGGGGCGTCCGGCTTCATCAAGGTATGGGTTACCCGGAAAATTAAAGAACGGCGGATAGTCGACCAGCCAGACGATGACATCACTGTCCGGCAAGCGGGTTTCCAGTAGGTTAACGTCGCAATTGTTGACGCGCACCGTACACAGATAACGGCCGGGCTCGCAGTTCTTGATGCCCTGGTAATTGGGCATGATGATGCGCACGTCCTGGCCCAGTTCGGCCAGGGCCAAAGGCAGGCTGCCGGCGACATCCGCCAGGCCGCCAGTCTTGATCAATGGGTGGGTTTCGCTGCTCGCGAACAGAATTTTTTTCATGGCGCTAAAACTACATTTTCAAAATAATACCGGCCAGGGGCGGCAAGGTGACGGAAATGGAGTGGTCTTGGTTCATCCAAGGTTGCGGTTCTGACAACACCGAGCCGTTGCCAAGGTTGCTGCCGTCGTAATATTGCGAATCGGAATTGAAAATCTCGTAATAGGTGCCGGGATTAGGTACGCCGATTCGGTAACTTTCGCGTGGCACCGGGGTGAAGTTCAGGATCACGATCAAATCTTCATGCGCCGATTTGCGGCGATAACTAATGATAGATTGTTGATAGTCGTGGCAATCTATCCATTCAAACCCGTGATGATCGAAGTCGTAACGGTGCAGGGCGGTATGGCTGGAATAGAGTTTATTCAAGTCTTTAACCAGGGTTTGCAGGCCTTTATGATGTGGATAATCCAATACGTACCAATCAAGCGTACGGTTGCAACTCCACTCGGTGCCTTGACCGAATTCGCAGCCCATGAACAACAATTTTTTGCCCGGATAAGTAAACATCATCGTGTACAGCAGACGCAAATTGGCAAAGCGTTGCCATTCATCGCCTGGCATCTTATTCAACATCGAGCCTTTGCCGTGCACCACTTCGTCGTGCGAGAACGGCAGCACAAAGTTTTCTGTGAATGCGTAAAGCAGGCCGAAAGTCAGCGAATCGTGATGGTAGGAGCGGTGGATCGGTTGTTCCTGCATGTAATGCAGAATGTCGTGCATCCAGCCCATGTTCCACTTCATCGAGAAGCCCAAGCCACCGGTCCAGGTGGGTCGAGTCACTTGCGGCCACGAGGTCGATTCCTCGGCCATGATCACCGTGCCGGGATGCTGTTCGTGCGTGACGGTATTCATTTGACGCAGGAAGTCGATGGCTTCCAGGTTTTCATTGCCGCCATACATGTTCGGGATCCAGTCGTTGGCGTCGCGCGAGTAGTCCAGATACAGCATCGACGCCACCGCATCGACCCGCAGGCCGTCGAGGTGGAATTCCTCCAGCCAGAAGAAGGCGCTGGACAGCAGGAAGTTTTTCACTTCGTTGCGGCTGTAGTTGTAAATCAAGGTGCCCCAGTCGCGGTGCTCGCCTTTACGCGGGTCTTCGTGTTCGTAAAGCGGCGTGCCGTCGAAGCGGCCCAGAGCGAAGTTGTCTTTTGGAAAGTGGGCGGGCACCCAATCCAGAATTACGCCGATGCCGTTTTGATGGCAGTGGTCGACAAAATAACGGAAATCGTCCGGGGTGCCGTGGCGGCTGGTCGGCGCAAAATAACCGGTGGTTTGGTAGCCCCAGGAAATGTCCAGCGGATGTTCGGTGACCGGCAATAACTCGATATGAGTAAACCCCAGTTCCTTGACGTAATCCACCAATTGCTCGGCAAGCTCGCGATAATTCAGGAAATTGCCGCGATGATCGCGCCGCCAGGAGCCCAGGTGTACCTCGTAAATCGACATTGGCTGATGCAGCCAGTCGTGCTGTGGACGGTGGTCCATCCAGCTGCCGTCTTGCCAGGTATAGCTGTCTTCCACTGTGACTATCGCGGCGGTTTGCGGACGGAATTCGAATTGCTGGCCGTAAGGGTCGGTTTTGACTAGCAGTTGGCCGGTATGGCGATTCAGAATTTCAAACTTGTACAAGCAGCCGGCAGACAGGCCGGGAATGAAAATTTCCCAGATACCGCTACTGCCCAAGCTGCGCATCGGATGGCAGCGGCCGTCCCAGCGATTGAAGTCGCCGATCACGCTGACCCGCTGTGCGTTCGGCGCCCAAACTGCAAAATGTACGCCGGGAATATCGGCAACGCTGTGCAGATGCGAGCCAAGCTTTTTGTAAATATGCCAATGCCGACCCTCGGCAAACAAATGTTGGTCGAATTCCGGCAGCACCGGGCCGAAGCAGTATGGGTCGTAGTGTTGATGGTCGTAGCCGTCCTTGTCTGTCCAAAATAATGGGTAATGCTCGGGGATGGCTTCGTTGCCCGGATGGTATTCGAAAAAATCGGTGTCGGGAATACGAGAGAATTCTGGGCCTTTGGGACTGTTGATTCTTACGGTTTCCGCGTAGGGCAAATACACTCTGATGACGTTATCGCGGCCTTGACCATGACGGCCTAGCAGGGCGAAAGGATCGTGATGCTTTGCTTCGGTGAGTTTGATTAGTTCTGAATCAAGCGTGTTGGTTTTGCTTGGCTTGTTCATTTTGCAATGCCTCAGTTATAGTTAGTTATCGATTGGCAGGAATAGCAATTTTGGTAATGACCGACTTTTCAGCATCAAATCGCTTGAGTTTTTACTTTTCCGTGAAGAGTAACGATAATGGCTCTACGCGGCAAGTGGCAGGTAGAGAAATCTGTGAAATGTCGGTTGCAGTCGGTTTTGGGCGGTAAAGCTTATTTAATTGAAAGAGGATACACATGTCAGTCGTCGATACACATCAAACGGAGAGACGGGTCAATGATTTAACCCGCAACACCATTGCGTTAATTCTGGCTGGCGGACGCGGATCGCGGCTGAAGGATATGACCGACTGGCGGGCCAAGCCGGCGGTGCCGTTTGGCGGCAAATTCCGTATCATCGACTTTCCTCTATCCAACTGTATCAACTCCGACATCCGCAAGATCGGTATCCTTACCCAGTATAAAGCGGATTCGCTAATTCGCCACATCCAGCAGGGTTGGGGTTTTTTGCGCGGCGAGTTTGGTGAATATGTCGACTTGATGCCTGCGCAACAACGGCACGACGAACATTCCTGGTACCAAGGCACCGCCGATGCGATATATCAGAACATCGACATCTTGCGGGCGCGCAATCCTGAGTTTGTATTGGTATTGGCCGGCGATCATATTTACAAGATGGATTATTCGGTGATGCTGGCCGATCACGTTGCCAATAAGGCCGATCTGACGATCGGTTGTATCGAAGTCTCACTGGAAGACGCTAAGGCGTTTGGTGTAATGCACGTCGATGAAAATCGCCGGGTGAAGGCGTTTGTGGAAAAGCCCGAAAATCCGCCGGTCATGCCCGGCCGGGAAAACACCGCGCTGGCTTCCATGGGTATTTATATTTTCAATGCTGGCTTCTTGTTCGAACAATTGATCAAAGATGCTGATACCAAAGGCTCCAGCCGTGATTTTGGTAAGGACATCATTCCGTCGGTGATCGAAAAATACCGGGTCAATGCCTATCCGTTCCTCGATTTACAAAGCGGCCAACAAAGTTACTGGCGTGATGTGGGAACCATCGATGCGTACTGGGCGGCCAATATGGAATTGGTCGGTGTCAAACCCGATATGAATTTGTACGACAACACCTGGCCGATCTGGACCTATCAAGCGCAAACGCCACCGGCTAAGTTTGTGTTTGACGATGACGATAGACGCGGCCAGGCTATCGACTCCATGGTCTCCGGTGGTTGCGTGATTTCCGGCGCCACAGTGCGCCACTCCTTACTGTTCTCTATGGTGCGTGTTAACTCCTACAGCTCGGTGCAGGATTCAGTGATTTTGCCCGAAGTGAATGTCGGTAGACATTGCCGGATTACCAAAGCCATCATCGAAAAGGGTTGTCAAATACCGGAAGGTACCGTGATCGGTGAGGACCGGGCGGAAGACGAAAAACGTTTTCACGTCAGCGAGGGCGGTGTGGTGTTGGTGACATCCGATATGCTGGGACAAAGACGGAATTATGTCCGATAAAAAGCTTAAGCTGGTGCTCTGCTGGCACATGCACCAGCCTGAGTACCGCGACATGCAGAGCGGGGAATTCAAGCTGCCGTGGACCTATCTGCATGTGATCAAGGATTATGTGGATATGGTCGCGCATCTGGAAGCCGTGCCGGGGGCTAAAGCGGTGGTGAATTTTGCCCCTATCCTATTGGAGCAGATCGAAGATTATTCCAACCAAGTCAACGGCTATTTGCACGATAGAATTGCCATCAAGGACCCTCTGTTGGCTGCTTTGGTCGAACCTTCGGTTTCCGCCGATCCGGAGAAACGCTTAAAGTTGTTACGCGATTGCCGAAAAGCCAACCGGGAGCGGCAGATCGAACGCTATCCGGCTTTTCGTAAGCTAACCAATATGGCAGACTGGATTGAAGCTCACCAGGACTCAGTCAATTACCTGAATGCGCAATTTATTTCCGACATTTTGGTCTGGTATCACTTGGTCTGGATGGGCGAGACGGTCAAACTCAACGATAACCGCGTCAAACGCTTAATCGAAAAAGGCAGCGGCTTTAGTCTGCATGATAGGATCGAGATTGTTGAAATTATTCGCGATCTGTTGTCGAAAGTTATCTACCGCTATAAAGCTTTGGCTAGAAAAGGCCGCATCGAACTGTCGGTGACGCCTTATGCGCACCCCATCATGCCGTTGATGCTCGAGATAGACAGTGCCCGTGAGGCAATGCCAGGCGTAACCTTGCCGGGTATTAGTCATTACCCCGGTGGTGAAGAGCGCGTGCGTTGGCATTTGCAAAAAGGCTTGGCGACCTTTCGGCATTTTTTCGGTTTCGAACCGCAAGGGTGCTGGCCGTCCGAGGGCAGTATCAGTCAGCGGACCCTGGAAGTGTTAGCTGATTTTGGTTTCAAATGGGCCGCCAGTGGCGGTAATGTCTTGCATAACAGCATACGCGCCAGCGCGGTTGGCGAAGCAGTTGCTGTGCATCGCCCCTTTAAGCTGGGTTCTGCGGAGATCGCCTGTTTTTTTCGCGACGACGGCTTGTCGGATTTAATCGGATTTGAATATTCAAAATGGCATGCTGATGATGCGGTGGCCGATCTGATTCAGCACTTGGAAAATATCGCCGATTACGAACCACAGACGCCCCTGGTTTCGATAATCATGGATGGCGAAAATGCCTGGGAATATTTTCCGGATAACGGGTATCATTTTCTTAGTGCGCTGTATAAGCGGCTTAGCGAACATCCGCGTATCGAATTAACCACTTTTTCTGACTATCTGGATAGTGCCGCTCCCCAGTCTGGGTCCTTGCCGAAATTGGTGGCCGGTAGTTGGGTGTATGGTACGTTTTCGACCTGGATCGGCGATGCCGATAAGAACTGCGGCTGGGAGATGTTGGCCGATGTCAAAAACGCTTTCGACAAAGCGGTCGCCAACGGCAAACTCTCCGAGCAACAATTGGCTGCCGCACAGGTGCAATTGGGCGTCTGCGAGGGGTCGGATTGGTTTTGGTGGTTTGGTGATTATAATCCCGGCGAAGCGGTCAGCGATTTTGAAAAACAGTATCGGCTTAATTTGAGCAATCTCTATCGTTTGCTGGGCGAAGAGCCGCCGCCGTATCTGGCCTTGTCGTTTACGCAAGGTAGCGGTAGCCCGGCGATGGGTGGCGCAATGCGGCGCGGTATTCAAATATAATAAAACGGAATAAACAACATGGGTGCTCTCTTGGATAAACGCCGCGCAGGTGTTTTGTTACATATAACATCGCTCCCGGGCCGTGGAGAGTGTGGTGATTTGGGTAAGGAAGCCTTCAATTTTGTTAATTTTCTGCACGATATAGGTGCTACCGTCTGGCAGACCTTGCCGCTGGGCATGACGCATGGCGACGGTTCACCTTACCAGTGCTTGTCGGCACATGCCGGCAATCCTGCCCTGATTAACATTCAATGGCTAGCCGACAAGGGTTGGCTGCAAACCACAGACCGTTGCGGCGACTGCCACACCAATGCGGAATACACCAAAAGCTGTTTGGTAACGAAAGCGTTCTATGGTTTTCAAAGCTTGGCTGATGCCGAGCAGCAGCACGATTTTAAGCAGTTCTGCGTGGAAAAAGCCGATTGGCTGGACGACTTTGCCTTGTTTATCGCTTTGCGGAATGTGTTTGGACATAAAAGCTGGAATCAATGGCCGGACGCGCTGAAGCAACGCGAGCCGGGCGCACTGAATGAATCAAAGCAGTTATTGAAGGCTGTGATCGAAACGATCAAATTCGAGCAGTATGTGTTTTTCCGGCAATGGCACGAGTTGAAAGATTACGCCGCCAAGCATGGCGTACTGATGTTTGGCGATATTCCGATCTTTGTATCGTACGACAGTGCCGATGTTTGGGCGAACCGGGCGGTATTTAAACTTAACGATTTGGGCGAAATGGATGTCGTGGCCGGCGTGCCGCCCGATTATTTTTCTGAGAACGGTCAGCGTTGGGGGAACCCGCACTATGACTGGAAATATTTGCAGAAAACCGGTTTTAAATGGTGGTTGGATAGAATCAAATCCCAGTACGAAATGTTCGATATTTTGCGAATCGATCATTTTCGCGGCTTAGAGGCGGCATGGGAGATTCCGGCCAGCGAGCACACCGCCATCAACGGGCGTTGGGTTAAAGCGCCGGGTGCGGAATTGCTGGCGGCTATTCAGGAGCAATTTGCCTCGCTATCCTTGGTGGCAGAAGATCTTGGGATTATTACTGAAGAAGTAGAAGCTTTGCGCGACGATTTCGATTTGCCGGGCATGAAAATTTTGCAGTTTGCTTTCGGCGACGATAGTCGCAATCCTTATTTGCCCTGCAATTATCAGAAAAATAGCGTGGTTTACACCGGTACCCACGATAACGATACCACGCTGGGCTGGTTCGAAGGGCTTAATGACGGCGAGAAACAGCGTATATACGATTATCTTGGCTGGTCTAGCCTACCTATGCCCAGTGCCTTGATTCATGCCGCGTTAGGCTCGGTTGCCAATCTGGCTGTGATTCCGATGCAGGATATTCTGAAGTTGGGATCACCCGATAGAATGAACACGCCAGGCACAACCGAAGGAAATTGGCGCTGGCGGTTCGATTGGTCGCAATTAACCGATGATAAAGCCGGACATTTTGCGCATCTGGTTAGATTGTTTGGACGTTAGCTCTTAAATGGCATTTCAATCGTCGTCTTTTTTGCCGGTGTCTGCCGGGATCGGCAATACAGCGATGTCGTAACTTGCGATGATGGCCTGGATTTTATCCAGGTTTTTGTCGATCAAATCATTCAGTTGTTGCTTACGTTTGTTGTCGCCTTGACGCAGGCCCATGGCTATTGAAAAATCAAACTTTAAGCCCGGTGAAGATTGCATAGGTATAGCAATATAACTGCCTTTTGGGGCTTGCGATTGCACATATCCCGCCATAGGTCCCCAAAGTATCACCATATCTATTTTTTTGGCACGTAAGTCTTTTTCGATTTGCATAGCGGTGTTGTGTTCGCTGTCTCCGGTCATGCTTTGGTAGGGAATCCCTTGCTCCAGCAAGCCGTTTTTTTGCAGCCATTCTGTGCCTGGGCCGCGGTCGAACATTGCTATTTTCAGTTTTTCCTGCCTGTCTAGTGGGAGATTGGCTAGTTGTGCGCTGTCTTTAATATCGTCCCAGCCACGGCCTTTGGCAATCAGCAGCACATAAGTCGAGTGGAAGTAGGGTTTGCTGGTATCGGTAAGATCGTAGCCGGCTGGCACGCCCATCACTACATCGCATTTAAAGCCTTCGCCGTTATCGTTCTCGGCTTTCAGTGTGTTGCGGATGAAGCCGATTCGTTCCGGTAGCCAGGTATATTCCAGTTCCTGTCCTAACTGTTCGGCAAATAGCGCGGCGATTTTGTTTTCGTAGCCGGTTTGTTCTTTGGTGGAATAAGGCGGGTTTAACGGGTCGGCGCAAACCCGGAATTTATCTTGGGCATTCACGGAAATAGTGGCTACCGCCAAGGTCGCCGTCATTAACAATCTTGAGGCGGTTGAGAGCATTTTCATCGCAGTTTCCTTTTAGCTGGGGTCTATACGTAAAAAAGCCTTGGCCGATGACTCGGCCAAGGCTTGCTTTACTGAAATCTAACGAGTTAGATCTTAGTTAGGCAGAGCGAACACAGTCAGTGTACCACCCAATTTGGTGTAAGAGCTCAAGCTTCTGTAAGCACCCACCGCGCCCAAACCTTCTGAGCTGGATGCAGAAGTACCGTCGTCGATACCTGCAGCGATACCGATACCAGCCCAACCGCCGATACCTGACAGAACGCCAACGTATTGTTTGCCTTCAAATTCCCAAGTATTGACGTTACCGATGATGCCGGACGGAGTTTTGAATTTGTACAATTCTTTACCGGTTTTAGCATCAACTGCTTTCAGGTAGCCTTCCAGGGTGCCGTAGAATACGACGCCGCCAGCGGTAGCAACCGAACCTGACCATACAGAGAATTGCTCTTTGTTGGACCAAGCGATTTTGCCGGTTTTAGCGTCATAAGCGGTGAACTGACCCAAGTTGGTGGTGCCGTCTTTTTTACCGGTCAGCACGTCAGCGCCGGCAGGCATCATGGACAGCGTAGCACCTACATAAGGTTGGCCAGCAGTGTATGAAACTTCAAACGGTTCGTACTCCATGCACAAATGGTTGCCCGAAATGTAGAACAGGCCGGTTTGTGGAGAGTAAGAAACAGGTTGTTGGTTTTTAGAACCCAACGCCGCAGGGCAAGTACCTACAGTGTTGACGTCTTCACCGTTGTGCTCGGTAGAAAACTCTGGCACTACTTCAGGACGGCCTGATTTCAGATCGACGTGAGACGCCCAGTTGACGGATTTGTCGAATTTCTCAGCAACCAACAATTCGCCGGTTTCGCGGTCCAGGGTATAACCGAAGCCGTTACGGTCGAAATGCACGATAGTTTTGTGCATTTTGCCTTTTACTTCTTGGTCAACCAGAACGGTTTCGTTGATACCGTCATAGTCCCATTCGTCATGTGGAGTCATTTGGTAAACCCATTTAACTTCACCGGTGTCGGCGTCACGCGCCCACAAAGACATGGACCATTTGTTGTCGCCTGGACGTTGTACAGGGTTCCAGGTAGATGGGTTGCCTGAACCGTAGTAAACCAAGTTCAGTTTAGGATCGTAAGAATACCAGCCCCAGGTGGTGCCGCCGCCGATTTTCCATTGGTCGCCTTTCCAGGTGCTAGTACCTGAGTCTGGGCCGACTGGAGTCACTTTACCGTCTTGCCAAGTGGTGGATTTACCTGGTTTCAACAGGGTGTCTTTATCCGGACCCATGCTGTAGCCTTTCCATTCCAGTTGGCCGGTGCGGATGTTGTAAGCAGCCAAGAAGCCGCGAACACCGAATTCACCGCCGGAAATACCGGTAATGACTTTATCTTTAACAACCAATGGTGCGTTGGTGTTGGTCATACCCAATTTTGGGTCGCCGTTTTGAACACTCCATACGCGCTTACCGGTTTTGGCATCCAGCGCAGTCAGTACGGTGTCTGATTGTTGCAGGAAGATTTTGCCGTCGCCGTAAGCCAAACCGCGGTTAACGGTATCGCAGCACATTACTGGGATGGTGACGTCAGCGTCCATGGTTGGGGTAAATTCCCAGATGACTGCTTTAGTTTTTTGATCGATCGCGTAAACGGTGTTTGGGAACGGAGTGTGGATGAACATGACGCCGTTAACAACCAAAGGGCCGCCTTCATGACCACGCAAAACACCTGTAGAAAAAGACCAGGCTGGTTGCAGGTTTTTAACGTTTTGAGCGTTGATTTGCGACAGCTTGCTGTAACGTGTGCCGGCGTAGTCGCCGCCCCATGTAGCCCAGTTGGCTGGGTCTTGTGTCAGTTTTTCAACATCGCTGTTAGCGGTAGAGACAGTTGGTGCAGCAAGTAAAGTCGCTACAGTCGAAGCAAGCAGCCAGTTTTTTACAGGCTTCTTCATATGTTTCCTCCTGGTAATCTGTTGATGAGACAGAGTACGGTTTTGTGTTGTTAAGACTAATATTAGTTTTAAAGCTCTGTTTGGATGACTGCCCTTTAGGGCTTGTTCGGCTATAACCGAGCGCAGAGGGAGAGCCACACCAAGCGCGTAAATTGAAGGATTTTTTCCTAAAAGTCAACCGGAAAAACTCTCCCGGGATGGCAGCGAAACAATAATCTCAAGTCTTATAATGCCTTAGGATTTCTCGGCGATTCAGCTATCTGGAAAAACAGACACCCAGGCCGCCCAAGCCACAGTAACCGGACGGGTTTTTAGCCAGATACTGTTGATGATCTTCCTCGGCATAATAAAAAGTCGGAGCATTGCGGATTTCGGTGGTGATTGCTGGAAAGCCGGCGGCTGTTAATTTTGCTTGGTATTGTTGTTGGCTTGCCACGGCTGTTTCATATTGGTCGTCCTGGCAATAGATGACTGATCGGTATTGGGTGCCGACATCGTTGCCTTGTCGCATGCCTTGGGTGGGATTGTGAGATTCCCAAAATATTGCCAATAAATCCTGGTAAGACACTACGCCCGGGTCGAACACCACCAACACCACTTCGGCGTGGCCGGCCATGCCGGTGCAAATTTCCTGATAAGTAGGGTTGGGTGTAAAGCCGCCGGCATAGCCCACTGCGGTGCTGAATACGCCGGCTTGTTGCCAGAATTTACGTTCGGCACCCCAGAAACAGCCCATGCCGAACACGGCTTGTCGCAGATGCGCCGGAAATGGCGGATGGATAGGATGTCCGTTGACGGCGTGAAATAGGCCGCTGTCTATGGCTTGCTGACGTCCCGGTAAGGCTTGGTCGGCGCTGGGCATAGCGGTTTTTTTGAATAGAAAAGACATGAGTGCATCCCGAGGTCGAATGATGAGGGTGTGCGGATTATAATCTCCGCTTATTTAAGAGGATTCCACTAAATCATGAAACAACAAGATTGCTTACGCCGCTTTATTTTCGAGGAACACGGAGTTCGTGGCGAATGGGTGCGGCTGGAACAAAGTTGGAAGCAAGCTAAACAATATCAACATTTAGTCAATGATGCCGTCGATGCGCAAATGGGACAAGCCTTGGCGGCGGTGGTGTTGTTGTCGGCAACCATCAAGTTTAAAGGCGCGATGATCATGCAGATTCAGGGCGGCGGCGATTTGAAAGCCCTGGTAGCGCAATCCAGCAACGAACGGCAAATCAGGGGCTTGGTGCGCAGTGAGGCCACTGTCGCCGGCGCAAATTTGCTGGACATGGTAGGTGAGGGCGGCCGATTGGTATTGACCGTGGAATCGGAGAATGCCGAACCTTATCAAGGTATCGTCGGTGTGGAGGCGGAAACGCTGGCGGATGTGTTGAGGACCTATTTCACTCAGTCCGAGCAACTCGATACCCGGTTGTGGCTGTTTGCCAATCAAACCCATGCGGCCGGCCTGTTCATCCAGGAGTTACCGAGTAGCAATCAGAACAAAGCCGACTGGGAACGCATCGAAATATTGGCGAATACCGTTACCGCCGACGAACTGTTGAGTCTGGATTGCGAGGACTTATTGCACCGTTTATTTCATCAAGAAAAGGTCAGGATTTACGATCCGGAGCCGGTGGAATTTAAATGCAATTGCTCACGGCAAAAAATCGGCGGCACTTTAGCGGCATTGGGGCGGTCAGAGTTGGAAGCAATTTTGCGGGAACGCGACGACATCGAAGTCGATTGCCAATTTTGCGGAGCGCAATACCACTTTGACAAGGTTGATGTGGAAAACCTGCTGACCAATCCGGCAGCCGAAACTGATAATCACTCGCCTACCCGGCACTGAGGGGGCTATGACTAAAATTAACCGCTTTTTTCGCCTGTCTCTGGCTTTTGTATTACTCAGCAGCATGACAGGTTGTTTGCACTGGTTGCACGCCTACCAGACTTATTTGCAAATGGACGAGTTTGATCGTTATTTTGCGGTGACATCTAAAGAAGATTTCACCGTGCATTTTAAGCAACCCAAACTGCTCAGCGAAGATTTTGTGTCGCTGGCTAAGTTGCATGCCAGTAGCGAAGAGCATACCGGGGACGGCAAACGCTGGCGCTATTGGTTTCGTAAGATCGACAAAGACAGCAAGCTGATTGCGCCGGAAATCAGTTTTTATCTGGATCTGGCCTTTAACAAGGAAGATAAAATCACCGATTGGACTTTCTCCAACCTATTCCTACAAATCGCTCCGCCGGAGTTTTTGGAGGCATCATTTCGCTCGCTGGGCGGTGCGGAAATCAACGAAGAGAAAAAGCAGTTAAGAGCGAAGGCTGATCAAATGGAGAAAATCGCCGCGCTGCTGCCAAAAAAAGCCACGGTAATTAAACAACTGGGCGAGCCGCTGGAAATCACCGATGAAGAAAAACAGGAAGTGTATCTTTACCATTTTCGGCTGGATGCCAAGGATATCGAAGAAGGTTACGAGGACAGAGCTTTGAGCGAAGTCAGGTTGATGTTCGATAAAACCACCTCCGAATTGATCAAGATGTCCGGCCGCTTTGCCGGCTTAAAAATATCGATCAATTACAGGAATTTTCAGGAAGAAGACGATAAAAAAGTGGCGGGTATGTGAGCTAGAACGGCAGGCATAAAAAAGCCCACATAAAGTGGGCTTCGTCCGGTGTTATTTTTTATATTGATTGGACGCCTACCGTTGTACGGCAGGTTAATTTCTTGCGTTTATTGTTGTTCTTATACCGGATTAACGGTCGCCTATCCCCCCCCTCATTTAACGGTCATGATCCTTTCGAATCATCTGCGTTTCGCTGAAAGTGGGCGCATTCTATTGGATTAAAATACTGCTGTCCACAAAAAAGTGTGACAATTTGTCGCACATTGATTTTGTGGGCATTGTGCCTGGTTTCTCCTCGGCGAGAGCGAATGACCGAATCGTCTGATTATTGACGCTTTAGAGAGCTAATTGCTTGTCCATCCAGCAGTTGTGCTCGCCTTGACTAAGTGGGATCGCAAGGTAACTTCTCCCGAGTGGTGCTGGTGATGTTCAGGTTTAGGTCGGGAGATAGCTAAATTTGACTTATTAGTGCCACTGCGAACAAATGACGGTATTTTTACTTTGCTGCCGGCTAAATCTCGAGCCGTTTGAATACCATGCAGTATTGCCTTATAGGCTCTTGTCTGTCAGCGCTGGGTCCAGCCGGAAACCGTTTCTACAAATTGTCCCGGTGCCGCTTGGCCTATCACTTTTTGAGCGGTCAGTCGACCCACTTCCTCCACAGCAACGCCGTTTTTAGCCGCTATGCGTTGATATTCCGCCAGGCGTTGGGCATTAATGCTCTCAACCAGGGCTTTTATCTCGGCCGATGCATCGGGCTTGACCAAGCCCAGGAAACCGTTCATTTGTTCACCCACCAACCCAGCCGATTTTGCCTGGGCTAGATCGGTGGCGTTGACCGGCAGGGCGGTCAGATATAAGCCCAGAAACAAAGGCGCCAAAATTGATAGCAAATTTTTGTTGTTCATCACTCGCTCCTTTAAAACAAGCCTTTTTGGCTGGAAAGCAATTCGTCTACGTCTTTTTCCACTTTCAGACGGATTTCGTGTTCGATTTTGACGTTCATATTGATCTCAATCGGTTTGTCCGGCGCTTCCAACCTTACGGAGGGCGAACACCCCGTCAGGTAGATGCTGCCGCACAAGATGGCCGCGCTGCTTGCAGCTTTCCAGTTCATTGATTCCTCCGGTCCGCCGGCGGCGGTTTGGGTGGTTGATCCCCGCTTGGGGGTTTGGGCGATGCTCCAGCATCGGCCGGTTTGGCGATAGCCTGTTCCAAAATGGTCCGTTCCAAATCGCCGGCTAAAATACCTTTTTGTAGCAACTCGGGTAGCTGGCCGCTGATATTTAGGTTAAACGCCAGCGGATGGCCGGACAATACTTCCGGGTTATTGCCTTCCAGGAGTAAGCCCAGGTGATAGTCGCCGTTTGGGCGATAATTTACCTTGGCTTGCAGATTCCGGTAAACCAGGTTTTTGAGAGCCTTAAAGGCGATATTCTGACTATCGGCCGGTCCCATATAGCGTAACACACCCGGCTGTGTGCCGCTGAGGCTGCCGTCTTGCACATCTATGGCCCCCGCCGATAACTGCAATGGTAGTTCGCCGTCTATTGAGCCGGTTCCGGAAATATTCGGGTAATGCAGGCTCATTAAAAGTTGCGACAGATCGACGTCATGCAATCGTAAGGTCAGCAGTATCGGCGTTTCCTCCAGCCGTATTTTGTCCGGTTTCAATTCCATGATGCCGCCGAATATTGCCAGATTGGCTTGGCTTAGTGTCAGTGCCTGATCGAGATAGCGGGCCTTGATACTAAGATTTTGCGCTATTAAGTCTTTACCTAATCCCAGCGTAGGTATCTCGGCAGACAAGTCCACGGCGCGATCCGCCAGCTCCGGAATGTTCAGTTCCACCTTGCCGTTCTCGATTTTCGCCGCGCCGGCCGTCAAGGCCAAATCGGCGATAATCAATTGTGCCGTTCCGGAAACATCTTGTTTGCTTGGCCGATGCAGTTTTAGATTTCCCTGTGCCTTGCCGCCGGCAACCGTCCAACTGGCCGCCATGGCCGGTAACCAGGGCTTGATTAAATCGAATGCCTCGCTGGCGGCCATGTCCAGGCGGCCGTTCATATCGATTGTTTGCTTGTTCGTCATCGACAAATCCATAGCCAGCAGAGACTGTTTATCTTTTGTCAGAAAGGCTTCAGCTTGCAGAGTGGCAAAGTTGTCCGGCGTAGTGGCGTTTGCACTGAGCTGCGTTGCGCTTAGTAGCGGGTTTAATTTGGCTAAGTCGTATGACTGGGTTTTTGCCCGCAAAGCTTGTGGTATCAATAGGCTGTTGTTAAGCCACTCGATCAGCGACAGCGCGCCGGCATCCAGCTTAATTTGCTTGGCCGGACCATCCAGTTGGCTGGCATTTAGTTCGAATATATTGCCAGCTGGCAGCCGTTGGACCTTGAGTTTGGCGGCGCTAAAACCGGGTTCGATATCTAGGTGAATGGATTGTTGGGCATCCTGAAACCTTGCATCGATGGCATCGGCCGCACCTCGTGTGACGTCCGCTTGACCAGCAAAGCTGCTCAAGCCCCAAGGCGTATCTACATCAACTTCCAGTTTCGCGATGCTCAATCGGTCCAGCGGTAAGCTGATGGAATTGTTTTCCGATGTCTGCGTCGCAGCTTGGTCGGTAGGGTGGTAGTTGAATTTTAGCGCGGCGTGACCGATGCTGACGTTGCTGATAGTTCGTTTTTCCAGATCGTAATCGGTAGAAACATTCTGCATCGCAACCGATAAGTTGCCAGTCGGTGTGGCTAGGCCGAAGCTGATTTCAGCCAGCTTGGCTTGCTTGGAATCAAACGACAGCCCCGACAGCGAGGGTGAGCTTAGCGAGGTTTGTTTCAGCGCCTGTTGCAGTAGTAACTCCAGCATAACTGAACGCTGCCACCATAGGGCCAGGCAAAATAACCCAAGCATCAGCAGCGTAATAGCCATCTTGCGCCGCCATGAGCCGCGCTGCTGCAAATTATTTGTGGTGGCAGGCAAGTTCATAGCCTGCCGTAGCCGGTCTGTTGCGTGACTAACCAGTACATGGCAGCTGGGAGTTTGGGGCGATAGACGCGCAAAATCGGCTGCCCTCAGCCCAAACGCTCGATAAAGGCATCGACTTGCTCAGCCTGCGTCGCAAAACTGGTGACCAAACGCACCAATACTTCCTGGTCGGCCACCAGGCCAGGGTTTGCGCGCGGCGGATTCCAGGGGTAAAACACCGCCCCTTGTTGTTGCAAGCGGTCCGCGTGCGTTTGGTTTAGCACGGCAAACACCTCATTGGCTTCTGCATGCCAGGCCAGGCGGGCGTTTTTTGAGTGGGCAATGCCGTTTTGCAAACGCGCCGCCATCGCGTTGGCGTGGCAGGCGAGATTCAGCCAAAGTCCGTCGTCTAAATACGCTTCAAACTGACAGGCGATAAATCGGCTTTTAGATACCAACTGCGCGGCGCGCTTGCGGATAAACGGTAAATCTTTGGCCTGTGCCGGATTCATAAACACCAAGGCTTCCGCGCACCAGCAGCCGTTTTTGGTGGCGCCGAAAGACACAATATCTATCCCTAGTTTCCAGCTCATTTCCGCAGGCGTTAACCCCAGCGAGACTAGCGCATTGGCAAAGCGCGCGCCGTCCATGTGCAAGGGTAAGCCGTAAGTTTGGGCAATGTCGGCAATCGCGGCAATCTCCTCCGGTTGATAAAGCGTGCCGATCTCGGTGGCCGCCGTGATGGAAATGGCCATGGGTTGGCCGGCATGCACAAAATTAGGCGGGAAACGCTCGATTTCCGCTTTCAGATTTTCCGGATCGATTTTGCCGTTGTCGCCGTCCACCGGTGCTAATCGTGCGCCATGCGTGAAAAACTCCGGTGCGCCGCATTCGTCTTCCAGCATGTGTGCTTCTCGATGGCAAAACGAGACGCCGCCCGGACGGTTGACGGCCGCCAGCGCCAGCGAATTGGCGGCTGTGCCGGTGCTGACGAAATAGACTGCGACTTCCCGTTCGAATAGCTCGTTAAACTGTTGCTCGATTTTGCGATCCAGCGCGCTGGCGCCATAGGGGGCCGAAAAGCCCGCGGAGGCTGCCAACAAGCGTTGGGAAATGGCCGGATGAGCGCCGGCCCAGTTATCGGATGCAAAATTCATGGTTGCTATCATGGCGGTGATGTTTAATGTATGGGCTATACGACGGTATGAACTATACCAACGATACCGCAATCCGACACGCGAGCCTGGCTTTCGTTCGGCGTATTCCCGGAAAATAGCAATCTTTTAAGGCACTCTCCACCCATGCAAAATACCATTCGCGATCTCGTGCTTCAGGCGACCGGTGCCGATGATGCATTTCAACTTGAAACCATTCAAAGTCTGTGGAGCGGCTACGGCTATATTTTGCGCTATGGCTTAAGCGGCTGCGACAGTGCTAGCGTGATCGTCAAACACGTAAAACTGTCGGCACAAAGTCTGCAAACGCCCGGTTCCAATGAAGACCTGTCGCATCGGCGCAAAGTCCGCTCTTATCAGATAGAGGCGGCTTGGTACCAAGGCTGGGCCAAACGTTGCGATGCGGATTGCCGAGTCCCGGCGTGTTTAGCTTTCGAAATGTTCGGTGAGGATATAGTCATGGTCTTGGAAGATCTGCATCCGGTGGGGTTTCCGCAACGCCGCTCGCGGGCAGGGGAACGGGAGATACGCACATGTTTAAATTGGCTGGCCAATTTCCATGCCACGTTTATCGGTGAAAAACCCAGTGGTTTGTGGCCCACCGGCACTTATTGGCATCTGCAAACCCGGCCCAACGAATGGGAGGCCTTGCAGGATATTGTCTTGAAAAATGCCGCGCCGATGATTGATCAAAAACTGCGCGATACGCCTTACCAAACCTTTGTGCACGGCGATGCCAAATTGGCCAATTTTTGTTTTTCGGCGGACGGCAGCCGGGTCGCGGCAGTGGATTTTCAATACGTCGGCGGCGGTTGCGGAATCAAGGATGTCGCGTATTTTATCGATAGCTGTTTGGGCCAGGAAGAATGTCAACGCCGAGAGAGCGAATTGCTGGATATTTATTTTCAGGCTTTGCAACAGGCATTGCGGCGTCAACAAAAACCCGTCGATGCCGATGCGGTCGAACGTGATTGGCGGGCACTTTATCCAGTAGCCTGGACCGATTTTCACCGTTTTTTAAAAGGTTGGAGTCCCGGCTATTGGTCACCCAACAGCTATAGTGAACGGCTGGCGCGGCAAGTCATCGCCCAATTATAAAATTACCAGGAGAACCGATGCGCTTGTCGACGGACGATCTGTATTTACTCGGCCAGTGTGCCATCTCCGCGGCGATGCAGGCCGGACAATTGATTGCCAGGCGTGCGCATACTGCGGTTGTTGTAAACAGCAAAGACGGCGGCACCAGTCTGGCTGCTCGGGTAGTGACGGAAATCGATCATTTGAGTCAGGAGATTATTCTGCAAACCTTGCGGCCGATCTGCGCCAGATACGATTTGGCTTTATTGTCGGAAGAAAGTCCGGATGACGGCGCGCGTCTGCAACACGACTATTTCTGGTGTATCGATCCTTTAGACGGCACCTTGCCGTTTATCGAAAACGTGCCGGGTTATTCGGTGTCCATCGCCCTGGTATCGCGCGCCGGAGAGGCGCTGATTGGCGTCGTTTACGATCCCTTAACTCAGACGCTGTATCGGGCGATTAAAGGCCAAGGCGCTTGGCAAAACCAACACGCTTTTAAGCCGGCACCGCCTGCGCGAGTCTTGACATTCATTACCGATAAAAGCTTTGCCCAAGATCCGCTGTATCACGCTACGCAGGCCGCATTGCAACAAATCGCCCTTGAATTGGGCTATGCCGGGGCCAAGCTGCGTTTGCAAGGCGGCGCGGCCTTAAATGCCTGCCAAGCGCTGACTGAGGCGCCGGCGTGTTATTTCAAATTTCCTAAGCAGAGTAAGGGGGGCGGTAGTGTGTGGGATTACGCGGCTACCGCTTGTTTGTTCCAGGAAGCCGGCGCGCCGGTCAGCGATATACACGGCAAACCGTTACTATTAAATCCGAACGGCTCGACGTTTATGAATCATTCCGGCGTGTTGTATTGCTCCGACCAAGCTATCGCCGACAGCATGATCAGGCTTTACCGGCAGTTACGGCAAGGATAAGCGAACAAGTTGCCCGTGTCATGGCTTGCTAGTGAATGAGGCCCGATAGACGCAAGGTTTTGAATCTATCGGGTATCGATGGTGGCTTCGGTCTTTTTCAGCAGGGAAACAAATCCTGGAAGTGGCGCTTATAAAATCGGTTTTTGGAGCGGGCTTTCAGAAATGCGGCGAACAGGTGTTCGGGCACGTGGCAAAAATCCTGAGCTTGCCGGTCTTTGAACGATACTCGCAGTTTATGGGTTTGTTCGTCGTAGCCGATCACGTCGATGGTGCTGGATTTAACTGATTGCATTTGCATAGTAGCCTCCGGGAATTTCATGCTAAAACTGTGTCGGTGAGGCATGGCTAAATACGAATAGTTCAATCGGCAATTACTTATCGAGACTGCGTAAAACTATAGCTTCCCTAATTTTTCAATCACTCGTTTGGAGACGTAACGATGCAAACTGTTTTAATCACCGGCGCCAATCGCGGCTTGGGTCTGGAGTTTTGCCGGCAATTTGCCGCCGCCGATTACCAGGTCATCGCGGCCTGCCGCAAGCCGGACCAGGCCGAACATTTGGCGGCGCTTGCCAAACAATACTCGCACATTCAAATCGAGACACTGGATGTGGCGGATTTCAGTCAAATCGATGCGTTGGCAAGCAAACTAGCCGACCGCAAAATCGATGTCTTGCTGAACAATGCCGGTGTTTATGGCGATCAAGCCGGTCGCGGTTTCGGGCAACTGGATTATCAAACCTGGGAAAACGTGCTGGCGGTCAACGTGATGGCGCCACTTAAATTGGCCGAAGCCTTCCTGCCGCAGGTGCAGCGCGGCGACAAACGCTTGATCGTGGCCTTGAGCAGCTTGATGGGTAGCATGACCGACAATACCAGCGGCGGCAGCATTCTGTACCGCTCCAGCAAGGCCGGTTTGAATGCGGCATTGAAGAGCCTGTCCATCGATTTGCGACCTTCGTCCATCGGCGTATTGATTCTGCATCCGGGTTGGGTCAGAACTGATATGGGCGGACCGAACGGCTTGATCGACGTTGAAGAAAGCGTATCGGGCATGCGTAAAGTGATAGCCAATTTCAGCTTGGCCGATAGCGGCAGCTTTGTTAAATACGATGGCTCAGCATTGCCTTGGTAAGCTTTTTGGCTTCTAAGTTTTCGCGTCTTAAATAAGTCAGTATCAGAACCACTGCTTAGGTCTGCATAAGCGGTGCGTATACCCCCTCAAGCTAATGCTCATTAGCGATAAAAATATCGAATCGAAACGTTATTGCTTGCATAAAAATTTCGATTCGATATTATTTGTTCGGCGCCGATACGATCTTCCAATACATCGGTCGCTTAAGTGCGACGCCTAAGAATCGCATCGTTTACATTGCAACGACACAAGAGGAGGGGTTTATGCAGACTCCCAACAAATTGCTGCTGGAAAACAAAGCTTGGTCAGAAGCTATGACCGGTAAACAGCCCGATTACTTCATCAATATGGCCAAGGAACAACATCCGGAGTTTTTATGGATAGGCTGTTCCGACAGCCGCGTGCCGGTCGATACCATCGTTCATGCCCAACCCGGCGAAATATTCGTGCACCGCAATATCGCCAATCAAGTCATCACCACCGATTTTAACGGTTTAAGCGTGTTGCAGTACGCGATTAACGCCTTAAAGGTCAAGCATGTGATTGTCTGCGGCCATTATGGCTGCGGTGGCGTGGAAGCAGCCTTGCGCCAGCAACGCGGCGATTTGGCCATTGCCAACAAGTGGTTGACGCACATTAAGGAAGTATATCGCTTGCACCAAGACGAACTGGACAATTTGCAGCCCGAACGCAAACTCAACAAATTGATCGAGTGGAATGTCATCGAACAAGTGCAACGTCTGGCCCACACCTCTATCGTGCAATCGGCCTGGAAGTCCGGCCAAAAAGTCAGTTTGCGCGGCTGGGTATACGGTTTGCAGGACGGCTTGTTGAATGAATTGATACACATCGACGCCACATCGCCGATTCACAACATCTACCAATACGCCCATTAAGGCTCCCAGTTATCCCCACGGAGACCGTCTATGAAAATGCAGTTTAATGATTACCTGAAATATTTTCGTCAGGATTTTTCGGCCAGCATTGTGGTATTTCTGGTGGCCTTACCCTTGTGTTTGGGGGTGGCGTTGGCGTCCGGCGCACCCTTATTCGCCGGGGTTATCGCCGGCATGATCGGCGGTATCGTTGTGTCCTTGTGCAGCGGTTCGCAGCTCAGTGTCTCCGGCCCCGCGGCTGGCCTGACGGTCATCGTCTTCAACGCCATCGAAACCTTGGGCAATTACAAGGCTTTCTTGTTGAGCCTGATGTTTGCCGGGATTTTCCAAATGCTGTTCGGTTTCCTTCGGGCCGGGGCGATTGCCGCGTTTTTCCCTACCGCGGTGATCAAAGGTATGTTGGCGGCTATCGGTATGATCCTGATCATCAAGCAAACCCCGCACGCCACCGGTTACGATGAGGGCTACGCGGCGGACGAGAGTTATATGCCGGATACCGCCGGTTCCAGCTTCATCGAGTTTACCCACTCACTGCACGGCATTTCGCCCGGCGCGACTCTGGTGGCTGGCGTGGCCTTATTGATTCTGATTTTTTGGGAAAGCGCTTTCATCAAACAATTTAATGCCTTGCGGATGATTCCAGGGCCGTTGTTGGCGGTGATTTGGGGCGTGTCTTTCAATGCCTGGGCCTTGGCGGCGGCGCCTGAATGGTCCATCGGCGTCAAGTATCTGGTGTCTTTGCCGGAACTTGGCTCCACCAGCAATTTTGTTAACCAGTTGCGCTTGCCGGATTTCAGCTATCTCGGCAATCCCAAGATATACAGCATCGCGCTCACCCTGGCCATCATCGCCAGCCTGGAGACCCTGCTGAGCGTTGAAGCGGTGGATAAGCTCGATCCGCATAAGCGCGTTTCGCCGACCAATCGCGAATTGAAAGCCCAAGGCCTGGGCAACCTGCTCAGCGGATTGATAGGTGGTTTGCCGATCACGGCCGTGATTGTGCGCAGTTCGGCTAACATCAATGCCGGCGGTCAAACCCGGGTATCCAGCTTTTTCCATGGGGTGTTGTTATTGATCAGCGTATTGTTTTTCGCGCATTTTCTGAACATGATCCCATTAGCCTGTCTGGCGGCAATCTTGTTGCAAACCGGTTACAAGCTGGCGAAGCCGGCCATGTTTGTGGAGTTTTACCAAAAAGGTTTGAATCAATTTGTGCCGTTTGCGATTACCGTGTTCGCGATTTTATTTACCGACTTGTTGGAAGGTATCGCGATTGGCATGGTGTGCGGTATTTTTTTCGTCTTGCGGGCCAACTTCCATGCGGCTATCACCTTAACCCAGCATGGGCCCAACTACTTGCTGAGGCTGCACAAGGACGTGTCTTTTTTAAATAAAGCCTTGCTTCGTAACTATCTTGCCGGTATCGCCGACGATAGCGAATTGATCATTGACGGCGGCAAAGCCCTGTTTATCGATCACGATATTCTGGAAACGCTGAGCGATTTCCTGCAAGCGGCGCCGGATCGCAATATCCAAGTGGAATTACAAGGTTTGGCCTTGGAGTCTCGGTTGCTTGAGCAGGAAGCCGTTTTCATACCCCGCTTGGCTGCGGCTGGGCATTAGCTGGAAACACGTTCATAGGCTCTGCGACACGCGGGCTTTGCATCAATCCAGCACGATGCAAAGCCTTGCGCTCGGCGGATCCGATGCCTTACGAACTATTTTATGACACGCTGTTTTCTTTGCGTGATGCCGGCCAGTCCCAGAGCTGAAGCAAATAGCCAGACACTTGCTGGCAACGGGACCACGGACGCCTGTATGTGATAACTGTAACCCGCTTTTATGTTATCGACTGCCGCGAAGCCGTCCATGCTGATGGACTCATTGCTTAGGGTTCCGAACCAAGACGATGGGTTTGGGTTGGGCATTGTCACACAGGAAGGAATAAGGCCCTGTGGGATAGTACAACCGAGAGATGCCGACTCCGACTGAAACGCCGTGTTGCTGGTCATAAGACTAAGCAAACTCGGGAAATCGAAGCTATGGATTGCGCCGTTCAGCGTGACGTTGGCGTTGGTAAACAATAGCTTGTCGGTAATTTCACCGCTTGCCGACGTTGTAGAAGGACTTGCCGTGCTTTGATAGCGTTCGACGTCAAATGACCCGGAAATACTGAACGGTCCTAGATTCTCACTTGGCTCCGAACCGTCTGCGCCGATTACGATAAAAGAGGGGATGTAGGTAGCAAAGCTTCCCGCTGAGTTAATAACGTAATGAGTCGTTGCAGTCTTGATGAAATCCGAGTCGGCAACCACGGTTGCTTGTGCCGAACTGATCGCCAGCACGCCGCCTAACAGAACGATACCGCGTGAAATAGCCAAAGATCTAAACATGAATTTTCCTTAAATTGTTGAAATGACAGGCTTCCTAACCATGCGTTAGGCGGCGGCGATTCTATAGGCACAGGTAATTTCAGTCAAACAAATAAGCTATGCTGCTAGGCGTTTTTGCCGTTTCCCCAGTTGCCGATTATGTCTCATGTAAAGTCTTTTAAATGCGTTTCCAAGAAATCGATAAACACCCGGGTCTTGGTCGGCATCAAACGCCGACCTGGGAACACCAGCCAGGCTGTGGTTTGCGGCAAACACCATTCCGGCAGCACGCGCACCAGCTCTTGATTGGGCATGTAAGTGCTGGCGTAAGAATCCGGCGCGGCGACGATGCCTTGGTCCTGCATTGCCAGTTTGACCAATAATTCCGGCGAGTTGGCTTGGATGCGTATCGGCGGCATGCCCAGCCATTGTTGTTCGCCCCTCGTCAAGCGCCAGGCCGGCGCTTCCCGATTACCGGCCTGCAGGCTGAGGGCATCGTGTTCCAACAATTCTTCGGGGTGCGCCGGTGTGCCGCGTTTTTGCAAATAAGCTTGGGACGCATACAAGCCCCAGGTTTGCAGATTCAGACGCTTGGCCGTCAACGTCGCATCATCCGGCAAATCACCCATCCGAATCGCCAGATCGAAACTCTCGCTGAGTAAATCCACCCGCCGTGCAGATAGGTCGATTTCCAAGGCAATGGCGGGGTAACTGTTGCTGAATTGGGCCAGTAAGGGCGCCAAAAACAGATTGGCAAAGTCGTTGGGCATCGAGATACGTAATACGCCGCTGGGCTGGATTTGCCTATGCTGAGCCAATGCCATCGCCGCTTCGATTTCCTCGCTGACCTGTCGGCCGTGTTGTAACAAGCGCAGTCCAAATTCGGTCAAATTCAGCTGTCGGGTGGTGCGTTGCAGCAAACGCTCGCCCAGTTGTTTTTCCAGATTGCTGATGCGCCGCGACAAGGTTGACTTAGGCAAACCCAGCAATTCGCCGGCTTTGGAAAAACTGCCGGCATCAGCGATTTTGGCGAATAGCCACAGGTCGTTAGGTTCTATCTGCATGATTGTTCCTCCAGTGGAACAATGTTATCCATTTTCCGGTCTTCTGCCCAATATTATCCCGGCGTATAGTCAACCCAACTTCAACACCTTTGGGAGACTTAAATGAACATTCTGCAAATCAATTCCAGCATCCGCGCCGAAAATGCTTATTCCAGCCGCTTGGCCGACAATTTGGTGGCCGGTTTACGCCAGCAAACGCCGACCGCTGAATTAACGGTACGCGACTTGGCGAAAACCCCGCATCCTTTGCTGGATGAAGCGGCTTTGATTGCGCTGAGTACGCCCGCCGAACAGCGCAACCCAGAGCAAGCGCAACGGGTGACGCTGGACGATGTCTTGATCGCCGAAATTCAACAAGCCGACATCCTGGTATTGACCGCGCCGATGTATAACTTTGGGATTCCGGCGCAACTTAAAGCCTGGATAGATGCAATCGCCCGCGCCAGAGTGACCTTCCAATACACCGAAAACGGCGTGGAAGGCTTGCTGAAAAACAAACAGGTGTATGTGATTCAAACCGCCGGCGGTAAACACAGCGGCACCGAGACTGACAGCCAAAGCGCTTATTTGCGCACCGTCTTGGGATTTTTGGGCATGACCGATGTCACCTTTATCTACGCGGAAGGCTTGGCGATGGGCAACGATGCCGAGCAATTGGCCTTGCAAGCTGCCGCTACGCAAATCGCCGCCTTGGCGGCCTGACCTAACCTTAATATAGGAGATTCGCGATGAACACAGACACAGTTAAAAACGATGAAGTAATGCGGTCCCGCGCTATCGAGCAATTGGTGGTTGGTCATGCTACGTCGGATGGCGCCGGCGTGAAATTGACCCGCGTGCTGGGCCAATCCTTGCAGCTACGCCTCGATCCATTTTTGATGCTAGATGCCTTCGGCAGCGATAAGCCCAACGATTACATCGCCGGCTTTCCCAATCATCCGCACCGCGGCTTCGAAACCCTGACTTATTTGATTACTGGGCGGATGCGGCATAGTGATAACGCCGGCCACCAAGGCTTGCTGGAAACCGGTGGCATTCAATGGATGACGGCGGGGCGCGGGATTATTCATTCGGAAATGCCCGAGCAAAAAGACGGCATGCTGGAAGGCTTTCAATTATGGATCAATCTGCCCGCTGCCGAGAAAATGCAGCCTGCCGGTTATCAAGATGTGCAAAGTGAGCAGATTCCGGAAGTGCTTACGACGAATGGCGTCAAGGTGCGGGTGATTGCCGGTAGCAGCCATGGCGTCGCGGGCGCTATTCAGCGGCCGGATACCGAGCCGCTGTTTCTGGATGTGCAGTTGCCCGCTGGCGCCAGTTTCAGTCAGTCTTTAGCCGTCGGTCACAATGCGTTTTTTTATGTGTATCGCGGCGAGGTGGCGGTGGCAGAACGGTCGGTAGCTGCACAACGCATGGCGGTGTTAAGCAGCGGTGAGTCGGATGGGGTGATTTTGCAGGCCAAGCAAGACAGTCATTTAATCCTGGTGGCCGGCAAGCCTTTGCGTGAACCGATAGCGCAGCATGGGCCATTTGTGATGAACACTCGCGAGCAAATCGAGCAAGCCATAGACGATTATCAATCCGGTCGTTTTAACGTCGCGGCTTAGAGGTAAACATATGGGAGTAGAGACGATGAATACGGCCAAGCCCGACAACCAAAACTTGCCGAGGATGCCGGCCTTATTCATCGGTCACGGCAGCCCGTTGAATGCGCTTGAAGATAACGTATACAGTCGGGCCTGGGCGGAACTGGGGGAAAATCTGCCCAGGCCCAAGGCGATTTTAGGCATCTCGGCCCATTGGCAAACCGATGGCACACGGGTTACTGCGATGTCGCAGCCACGAACCATCCTCGATTTTTACGGCTTTCCACAAGCCCTATTCGATTTTGTCTATCCTGCGCCGGGCAGCCCTGCATTGGCGGCGAGGATCAAGGCGCGGATGCCCGGGATTGAGCTGGATCAGGACTGGGGTTTGGATCATGGCAGTTGGTCGGTTTTGTGCCATCTGTTTCCCGATGCGGACATTCCGGTTTTACAACTCAGTCTGGATACAAAAAAGTCGCCGGAACAGCATTACCAACTGGGTAAAGCTATACGCTGCTTGCGAGACGAGGGGGTGTTGATCGTCGGCAGCGGTAATATCGTGCACAACTTGCAAGTGGCGATTTGGCGGGATACTGCCCATGACTGGGCTGTCGCGTTTGCCGAGCGGGTTAAACGCTTGATTGCCGCAGGCGATCACAGCGCCGTCGTCAAATACCGCGAGTTAAGCGATGCGGCGTTGGCCATCCCGACAGACGAACATTTTCTGCCCCTCCTGTACATCTTGGGCTTGCAAGGTGACGGCGAACAGGTCGGTTTTTTCACGGACAAAACCACGCTGGGTGCTATTGCCATGTTGTCTGTGCAAGTAGGTTAACGTCCGTCATGTAGTTTGGCTTACTTCCCGCCGATCATTGAATATTCGCCGTTTGTGGTGGTCTGTTTGCGCATTCGGGCATAAAATCCGCCGATTAACCATTCTGTGCGCCGCCAGCAATATGCCCAACGATCCAATTCGCCGCAAGTCACCCGAACACAAAGCCAGCAATAGTGTTGCCGTTCCTGGAAATACGCAGCGCGAATACGCCGCTGGCTGGGCGGACTATGAATTATTGGATGCCGGTGACGGTAAGAAACTGGAACGCTGGGGCGACGTGGTGACGATACGCCCGGAGATTCAAGCGCATTTCCAGCCGGGTTGGTCGTGGCCGGATTGGCAGGCGAGGGCGGATTGGGAGTTTGTAGAGCTGTCATCCACGCAAGGCACCTGGAAAAAATTGAAGCCGCAGGCTAGCGAACACTGGCAAATTGCTTATCAACAATTGCAGTTTGGTTTGAAGCTGACCAAATTCAAACATCTGGGCTTGTTTCCGGAACAACAAGCCAACTGGCGGTTCATCGCCGAGCGGGTCAAACCGGGCGACAAACTATTAAACCTGTTTGCTTACACCGGCGCGGCCTCGCTGGTGGCCAGGATGAATGGCGCGGAAGTAGTGCATGTCGATTCAGTCAAGCAAATGCTGGATTGGACCCACGACAACATGGTGTGTAGCGGGCTGACCGACATCCAATGGGTGTTGGAAGATGCCTTGAAATTTGCCAAGCGCGAACTCAAGCGCGGCAATCATTACGACGGTATCATCATGGACCCGCCGGCCTGGGGTTGGGGCGCCAAGGGCGAAAAATGGAAACTGGAAAATCAGCTGGCCGACTTGATCGAAACGGCGCGCGGCTTGATGAATCCGGGGGCGTTTTTAGTCCTGAACACCTATTCTCCCAAAGTGGACTTGCAGGATTTAGCCCGCGCTGCCGCCCCTTGTTTTGCTAAACGCCAACTCGAAATCAAACAACTGTGGATGCAGAGCCAAACCGGCAAAGCTTTGTTTTATGGAAATTTGCTGCGGGCCATGGCTTAATCCGCGAATGGATTGAGGACCCGAATTCCTGTGCCGGCAAAGTCACCAACATTCCGCGTGACAACGGTAAGATCGTAAATTAACGCCGTAGCAGCGATCAATTTATCCAAGGGGTGTTGAGGATTTGGTACGCGCATTTTCCCCCAAACCAGGGCAATCTCGTTGTCGATAGGCAAGACATGATGGCGATATTCCTGCATAAGCTGGTTTAGCCAGTTCTCGAGTAACTTGCCTTGGCTAAAATCGCCGCGGTGATAAATCAGATCCACGCCGCGCCGCAATTCACCGACGGTGACGACAGAAATATACAGCTTGTGATCATTTTGGGCGACGCCGGCAAAGAACTGGTTAACGCCCGGATTTGTCTTGCTGCCTTTGCGGATTTCGCTAATCACATTCGTGTCAATCAAATACATCAGCCAAATCGCTCTCGGTATCCACACGCAGAAAGTCAGTATCCGAACCGACATTGGGCATGGCGGCTAGCACTTCCGTAAAAGATTTCCGTTGCGGCCCGGTCAAAACCTCCGCCAGGATGGCGCGATGTTCTGCTTCTGTGGAACGATGGTGGGCGGCAGCTCTGGCTTTCAAAGCCTTAACCAGCGATTCATCAAGATTTCTAACAACAAGGCTGGGCATAGCTAACTCCAAGGGGTGGTGCTATCAATGCTAGCATGCGCTTTGGCGTAGCGGTAGTCTTTTAACTCTACCGTTGTTGGCCCGTAAAAAACGGCCGAGTCGCAAATACACCGTCGGCAAAACGCTTGCCCTGCCACGACAAACTGCGTTTCAACACAAAATCGAAGCGAAACGGATGATATTCCTGCAGAGCCAGCAACGGTTCGACGGCATCGCCCGCCAGCAGGCCGGCCTCGGCAAAAGCCGACGGCGAGATCAACGGCAAAATGCCGGTCAACGGGTAATCCGAGCCGTAAAGCAAGCGGCTATGCCAGCTGGTTTCCGTCAGCAGGGTTTTGATTACGCCCATATCGCGGTTGCGTAACACAATCGCCGAAATGTCACCGTATAGCCGGTCCTGCCACTGTTTATCCGCCATCAACTTGGCAAACAAATCAAAACTTCGCACTTCCCGGCCGTCTTCATCCACATCCTGGCCCAATGTCGCACAATGGGCAATCACCACCCGGACGCCGGCATCGAGAGCTCGCCGCAAACGCAGCGGATTCCCGAACAAAGGTTGGTCTGCACCGTGCAAGGCGTTTTCTTCGCCGCCGTGGGTAATGATCGGGATGTTCAATTGTGCCGCCGCTTTATAAAACCGGTCGCATTGCGGCGAAGCCGGGTCTATGCCCATTGCCGGCGGCAGCCATTTCACGGCGCGGGCACCGTTGGCGGCGGCCTGTTCCAGTACAGATGCGCAATCGGGGCGATAGGGATGAATGCTGGCTACCCATTCGAAGCGCTGCGGATAGCCTTGCGCCAAACGCTGAGCGTACTCGTTGGGGACAAAAAATGCGGTATTCGCATGATCCGGGTCGCCGCTGGCCCCATGTGCGCGGTCAAACGCATACAACATGGCCTTAGCGCCCTTGGGCATGTTGTCCAGCAAGGCTTGTAAGCGTTTGACAAAGGCGGTGTCTTGGTTGGTGTCAGGGATGCAAGCCGCGTTGGCGTAAGCCCAATGTTGCAGGGTTTGCACCGGGTGCTTGAGCGGGGCATGCATATCCGGCGTTTGCGTAATGCCGCTACCGCCGTCGCCGGAGCCGATGATGTGCGTGTGACAATCCCACCAGTCTGCCGGATCGATGCCTTGCCAAGCGGCGGTTTCCAAGGCCGAAGCAGGCGTCCCAGCCGGATCGAGACAGGGATTAGTTAAGCGAAACAGTGCAGACGCCGGCATGCTGGCGGTGGCCAAGCCGGTAGCCGCCAGTTTTAAAAAGCGGCGGCGGGCGCGACTGGTAGCGGGCACGCGATGGTTTGATGTCATGGGGTGTTTTCTAGGTCGGATACTGTGGGGATAGGATCCGCAAAATCAAATGGGTTGTAAAGAGGTTGGGGCGGATTTTGCTTGGCTTGGTGCTAGCGCCATGGCCTTGCAGATTGGGTGATTATTAACCCGGCTCTTAAATTTCCTGGAAGGTGGAAGCCGTTAGACGGCTCAGGAGTTTCGTGCAGCTGCTGCGCTCCCGCTTTTGCGGGAGCAACGATGTGTAGAGGCCGGGTTAAAAAATTCTTAGAACTTAGAAACTTATTGCGCCCTCAAGGAAGAACGTTCTTTGTGGATAAGGATGAAACACATAAGCCGTTTTGTCCGTTAGGTTGTTGATACCGAATGAGATGCGGCTTTTCGCAGGTTTACCCAGCAAATCGTACTTAAAGCGGTAGCTGGTTTTAAAGTCCAGGAAGAAAAAACCGTCCTGCGAGCCGAACACATTGTTGACGTGGTCTTTGTTATCAATATCGTTGTAAGAGTCGCTGGTATACCGGCCCGCCATCGAGACATCCAGTGCTTCGTTCACATGATAGGTCGCCAGCGCATTAAAACGCCATTCCGGCAAGCGGATACGTTCTTTGCCGGTCAGGTTAAAGCGGGTAAGTGATCCGTTCGCTTCTTGAAAGTTAATGTCCGGCCCGCCGTCTTCCACAATAGCGTTCATCCAGGTGGCGTTGAAATTCAGATCAAAGTCAGAGTCGAGCACGCGAGCTTGGTCATACACCAGTTCCACGCCGGTAGTGCTGGTGGCGGGAATGTTTTGGAAGGCATTTTCAGTCAAGATGCCGGTGGCGCGTCTAACCTGCTGGATAGTGTTGCGGATGTCGTCGCGGAACACATTGACCCGCACGTAACCGTTGTCCAGTCCGTATTCGATCATAAAGTTATGATGCCAGCCGTCCTCGGCCTTTAAATTCTCGTTTGCCGTGGTTATGCTCGTCGGCGACTGGAGATTTTGATACAGCTCTGCGATGACCGGAAAGCGGTAGGCGCGACCAAACGAATAACGGAATTTCCAATTGGACGGCTCAAATCCCAACGATGCTTTCGGGGAGATGGCGTCGTCGCTACGATCTGACAATGCACGGTTAGAGCCCACGCCACTGGACGCCAGCCACCATTCGTAACGTGCGCCCAAGGTCAAATCCCAATCGGGCGCAAAGTGATAGGCGAACTGACCGAACATCGCATTGGTAGTGACTTCACCTTGGTTACGCCGTCCTATGGTTTCTGAGCCTATCTGATCGGCCGAATAGCTGTTATAGGAGAACTGTTTGAAGTTCATGTTGTAGTTGTCGAAGTGGTAACCGCCTAAAAACTCCAAGGGTTTCCAGCCTAAAAACTCTCGGGTGCTCAGTTTCAAGTCGTAGTTTTTCCAATTGAAATCGTCAAACACTTGCAGTTGGCCGGTGTTTTGGTTGCGCGGATCGTCAGGATTAAAAAAAGCGGTTCTGCGCTCGTCTTTGATTACATCCAAGTAGCTGAACGTGGTGTCTATATCCCAGGTGTCGGTAATCGCCCCTTTTACCTGCATGCCGATTTGCATGGTTTGTCGTTCGTCATCGGACGGCCCGAAGCCGCTGTTCAAAACGTTGAATGCTCTTCCCGCGTAAACGGCATCGCGAGAATTGGTATTGTTATCGCCGTAATAGGCATTGCCGTTTGCAGAGGTCAGATAATTGCGCGGTTTTTCGGATTTGCGGGTACGTTCCTCGAACGCGCCGGTAAAGATGGCCTGCAAATCCGGCGTGATGTCGTATCCCACTTTGAGTTTAACCAGATCGGTATTGATTAATTCGGGGCCAGTGTCGCCGTAGATATAACTGGGCGTGCCGCGGGTGTCCAGAATCGGCACCGCGCCATTGACTGCGGTCGTTACGCCGGTAGGATTGCGCAAACCTGTATTATCGATGAAGTAACTCATAGGCTGGCTTTCCGCTTCCAAGCGGTTGTAGGAAAGCAGCGCAGACCACTTATCCAAACGATTGCCGTACGAAAAATATTGCCGGTTGCCGTCAAAGGTGCCGCCATCCGCGCCAATATTCTCCCAAGGCTGCACAAAGTAGCTGGTTTCCGCGTAGTACTCTTCTTTCATTGGCATGTGGGTTTTAAGGTTCACTACCCCGCCGATGGAGTTGCCGCTGTATTCCGCGGAGAAAGGACCGTAAACCACGTCAACCGCGTCGATTTCGTTTGGGCCCACCATCGACCAGCGCGGCGCACCGTTAAAAGAAGCCTGCAATTGATTGTGTAGCGGTAAGCCATCGGCATACACCATGTTTCTGGCCGTCGAGAACATATCGGCCCCGCGGATGCCTAACACGCCGTTCGGGTCGCCGATATAGCGCTGACGTATCTGCAAGCTTGGTTGATACTTGACCGCTTCTTCCGTGGTTTGGGCGTTTTGCCGTTCAATTTCGGCGCGTGATAGGCGGGTTGATGGCGAGGTGAAATGCGAGTCTTTCGCCACTTCACCGGTGATCACCATTTCTTCCATTACTTCGTCTTTGGTGCTGCCGCCCGCAGCAGGCGTTTCCGACGACACTTGTTTTGATGCTGTTTGACTATTGTCAGCAGTGGGCTGGTCCGATGGCTTGGAAGCTTCTGCATTTTTTGCCGTATGTTTCGTGGCGTCGCCTGTACTTTTCTTCTGTGTTTCAGCGATGGCGACATTGCTGGTAATAGCCAGCAGAACAGCAGTAGACAATAAAGAACGCATCGGCAATCTATAAGACGCTGATTTATCAAGTGTTTCGGATTGATTTTTCACGTTTGATCTCGGTTGTAATTATTATTTCTGGATTATTGCGAAGTTTGTTTTAGCCTTTTGATCTACTCAATTTGAGCGATTTTCCGAGCTGGATCATGCTGATAGCTAACAGGTTTTCCGGATAAAAAATATTCCGAATTTCCGGCAAGATTGGGGCCAAGATTAAATGTCTTTGATTTTATTGATAAATAATTAATGGTCGTGTTTTATTTTTAATAAACTGTGTTATTTAACTGATTTTTTAAGTTTTTTTGGGCGATACGCCTTGCTATTCCATGGTGCTATGTCTGAGACATAAACTTTTAAACAAGCGAGAGTTTTAAAAAAATGTCGGATAGTTCAATAATTTGATAGGCGTATTGGTTTGCACAAGATTGCGTGGCTTAAAAAGATTAAACCATTCGTTAAAGCAGCCGGTAGGTAAAAGCAAAGTAATAAACTATGTTAAATGACTACATCGCCTGAGTTGAACATGGACCACAGCAACTTTATCGTTACCTCTGCCGTTTGGGCTTGAATGTCGTCTGGACTGGCGCTAAGGTGTTCCGTTTTTTGATGGCAAATTCGGCCCTGGCAGCTAATTTAATAAGGATACTATGAACACAAGAACCATTCTGGTTGGTCTAGCTTTAAATCTCATTGGCTGTAGCGTGGTTTTGGCGGAACAGCCCGAAATAAAACCCTTCACTCCCGGCAGCTACCAACAGATTTTGGCGGTAAATGCCAACAAGCCGCTAATGCTGGCAATCTGGTCGGTGGATTGCCCATCCTGCCTGAAGGACATGGACATACTGGGTAAGCTGCACGAGAAACATCCGGCTTTGAAAATCGTCATGCTAGCCACCGACGACGCGGAAGCCTTGCCGGAGATCAAACGTATCATCGACAGCCATAAACTCGGCGGGCTGGAGAATTGGGCTTTCGCCTCCGATAATCCGGAAAAACTGCGTTACGAGATCGACCCGGCCTGGTATGGCGAATTACCCAGAACCTATTTCTTCGACGCTGGCCATCAGCGGGTGGGTAAGAGCGGGGCGATGTCGTTGGAAGAATTTGAGGCGCAACTCGGTAAGCTGAAAATGTAATGCAGCCAAATCCGGCCCGTCAGCCGTGGGGCGCGGGCTGCCGCAAACGGTACAGGCCATAAACCGCAAAGCCGATCAGGTTCCAGATCAGAAAATACAGCTGCGTAGTGCTCGGCAGGCTGATAAACAGATACAGGCAGCCCAGTATCGCCACCGGTCCGGTGATCCAGACAAACGGTGCCGAGAATTTCCGCGGCATTTCCGGCTGTTGATGCCTGAGCAACAACATGCAAACCGCCACGACACAGAATGCCAGCAGCGTGCCGGCATTGGCCAGCGCAGCGATGTCCGCCAGCGGAAACACGCCGGCGATGATACTGACGATCACGGCGGTAAACACACTGGTGCGAACCGGCGTACCGCGTGGCGACACCTTGGCCAAGCCGCGCGGCAGCAAGCCGTCGCGGGCCATCGCAAAGAAAATCCGGCTCTGTCCGTAAAAAAACGCCAGCACTACCGTCGGCAGGGCGATGACGGCCGATGCCGCCAGCCAGCGCGCCGCGTTAGGTTTGCCCAACTCGCGCAAAATCAGCGCCAGGGGCTCGGGGCTGTCGGCGAAGCGCCGATAATCCAAAGCGCCCAGTGCCGCCACTGCCACCACGACGTAAATGGCCACGCAGATTAGCATCGAGCCGACGATGCCTAGCGCCAAATCGCGGTCGGGGTTACGGGTTTCCTCAGCCGCGGTGGCAATCGCATCGAAGCCGTAGAAGGCAAAAAAGATGATCGCCGCCGCAGCCATTACGCCACGCTCGACGCCGTCCGCGCCGAAGGTTTTAATGAAACCAAACGGCATAAAAGGTTGGAAATGTTCGGCTTGGAACAGCGGCAACACCACCGCGATAAATACCAGCAATGCGGTCAGCTTGACCACCACTAACAAGGCATTGACGCTGGCGCTCTCTTTAGTGCCGATCAGCAATAGGCCGGTGACTACCAGGATGATGAAAATCGCCGGCAGGTTAATCAAGCCACCCAGTTCCGGGCCTTGCATCCATTGCATCGGTACGCCCAAGCCTTCGTGCAACAGCGGCGCTGCATAACCGGACCAACCCACCGCCACCGCACTGACCACCAGCGAATATTCCAAAATCAAACTCCAGCCCACAAACCAGGCGGCCCATTCGCCGATCACGATATAGGCATAGGTGTAAGCGCCGCCGGCGGCCGGCATCAGCGTGGCCATTTCCGCATAAGCCAAGGCCGCGCAGGCGCAAATCGCTCCGGCAATCACAAACGCCAATATCACCCCCGGCCCGGCCTTGGCCGCGCCAACCCCGATCAAGGTTAAGATGCCAGTGCCGACAATCGCCCCCACGCCCAGCGCCATCAGGTGCGGCCACCTTAACGTGGCGGTTAATCTATGTTCTGTCGGCACATTGTCAGCAGCCGGCCAGGGTTTACGCTGGCGCCAATTGTTCATATCGCGTCCCCGTTGCGGCGCGCAAGCCGGTAAAATACCCAGTCAATTCGGTCTATCCCAATGGAACCCCACATGAAAATCATCTCCTGGAACGTCAACGGCATTCGCGCCGTGCAAGATAAAGGTTTTGCCGATACGCTCAGCCAACTCGATGCCGACTGCGTGTTGCTGCAAGAAACCAAGGCTCAAGACGAGCAAGTCAGCAAGGCTTTGGAAAATATACACGGCTATCACCTGTACTCCAACTCCGCGGAACGCAAGGGTTATTCCGGCGTGGCGATATTAAGTAGGCAGGAGCCGCTGCAAGTGATGCACGATATGGGCATCGCTGAACACGACCAGGAAGGCCGGATCATCGTCGCCGAATTCGAGAAATTTTATTTGTTGAATGTCTACGTGCCTAACTCTGGCGACGGTTTGGCGAGACTGGATTATCGGCAGACTTGGGATAAAGAGTTTTTAGCCTACATGCAAAAGCTGCAAAGCCAAAAACCGCTGATTGCCTGCGGCGATTTCAACGTCGCCCATCAAGCCATCGATATTGCCCGCCCCAAAGCCAATTACAACAAATCGGCCGGCTATACCCAAGTCGAGATCGATGGTTTCAGCAATTTTGTGGAGGCCGGTTTGATCGACAGTTTTCGGCACCTGCATCCGGATACCGTGGCTTACAGCTGGTGGAGCTACCGCGCCAATGCCCGTGAAAAGAACATCGGTTGGCGGATCGATTACGTGCTGACCAGCCAGGCGCTGCTCGGGCAAATCAGCGATGCGTTCATTCTGCCGGACGTATTCGGCTCAGATCATTGCCCGGTCGGCATCGAGCTGGCGCTTTGAGCGAAATGATCGAAAAGTCCCCTCTCCCTCCGTACCCGCAGGGCATAAAGGAGAGGGTTAGGGTGAGGGATGTTTTTAATTTTTTTATTCCGACAATCATGAGCGACCAACAGCATTTGCTACAACACCGTCAAGCGCTGCTGGCCTGTACTCGCTGCCCGGCCATGATCCGCCCGGTGGTCAGCGGCAAGCCGGTGCTGTCGCCGGTGTTGCTAATCGGTCAGGCACCCGGCGATAAAGAAGGGGTGTTGGGCAGGCCGTTTGCCTGGACGGCGGGTAAGACGATGTTCAAATGGTTTGCCCAGATCGGCCTGGACGAAGCCAGTTTTCGGGAGCGGGTCTATATGGCGGCGGTCTGCCGCTGCTTTCCCGGTAAAAATCCCAAAGGCGGCGACCGCGTACCCAATCCGCAGGAAATCCAGCAATGCGCGTCCTGGCTGCAAGCGGAAGTCGAGCTGTTGCAGCCCAAGTTAATCATCCCGGTCGGCAAGCTGGCAATTCAACAAATGCTACCGGTCGATAAACTCAGCGATGTCATCGGCGGTTTGCACCACTTGAATTTTCACGGCCACGACACCGACGTCATCCCACTGCCGCACCCCTCCGGCGCCTCCACCTGGCATCGCACCGAGCCGGGTGCCGGTTTGCTGCAAGCGGCGTTGGCAACTATTCAGGCGCATGCGGCCTGGCTGCAAGTGTTGGGGCGTCCAACGTAGGGCGCAATAACCAACGGGCATTGCGCCGCATTGAATCAACTTGCTATTGAAAATAAAAAAATGGATTACCGAAGAATTTGGCACCCTGGCGGTACCTATTTTTTTACCATCAATTTGTTACAAAGGAATGGTAACGATCTGTTGATTCGACATATTCAACCGTTAAAAGATGCGATCAAAACGGTAAAAACACATCACCCGTTCAAAATTCACGGTTGGGTGGTATTACCCGAACACATGCATTGTTTAATCGAGTTACCGGAAAACGACATCGACTACGCTACGCGAATACGGCTGATAAAAATTGGATTTTCCAAGGCAATACCCAAAACCGAAAGCAGATCGAACGTGAGAGTTAGACGCGGAGAACGCGGAATATGGCAACGGCGTTATTGGGAGCACCTGATACGGGATGAAGCTGATTTTCAAGCCCACTTGGATTATATACATTACAACCCGGTGAAACATGGCTGGGTAACACAAGTAAAACACTGGCCATACTCGACTTTTCACCGATGGGTTGAAAAGGGCGTCTATCCGTTAGATTGGGCAGGAATTGACGGAGATTTATATGACTTTGAGTAACTTTAAAATACGGCACAATGCCCTTTGGCTATGGTGCCTTACGGTTTTCGTGTTACAAGTCCAATTGTAGGGCGTCAATAGGCGCAGCCGTATTGCGGCATATGTTGGCCTTCAAGCATGCGGCGCATTACGCTATCGCTAATGCGCCCTACGAGCTGATGATGCACCGCACGGCCGCGACGGCCAAGTGCACGGCTGTTGGGGCTCGGCTTGATTGAGGGGTTAGGCATCACTTTGGGAGTAGTGCGCGGAAGCTCTCCGAAAGCAGAAGTAACAGAACAAAGATGGTCCCCAAAATGATTCCAGCGATATGCAGCCAACCGGCGGTTCTCTGGTTGGAGTCCGTGGACTTAATGTGTTCAATTGATTGGTCGGCGTAAAGCCAGACTAGACTCCAAGCTAGGCCAACTGGGTACATAAACATCGCCGCGCCTAGCGAAGTGCCGAGAATTTTCTCGATGAAGGTAAAGACGGTTCCGGACAGTGCTGCTCCTATGAGTGCAACAACTACTTTCGCTGCGTCTGACCAGTTTGTCGTTTTGCGTACCGCAATGCAGATGAGACTGCCGATAAATACGCCGAGCGCAAGCATCCCAAGATGTCCCATTTTTCATCTCCTCCTGTTTAGGTGTGAACCTTGGCTCTCAACTCTCAGCTGATTGTCCGCGCCGTCCTCAATCCGAAGTACAGAGCGAGCGATAGATGTTCCGGTGATGCCTAACGTAGTATATAAGACATTGTCTGTCTAATAATCCAATACATTATGTCGTATAACTCGATTGCAATTTAGACAAGTTATTGTTTATTAAGTAATTAACTTCGAGAAAAAGGACATGCCGTGAAAACAAGTACGACACCGGTGCTATCCAAGAATCTGCACAACCCAAGTACCCAAGAAAAGCCGTTTTCAATTTCTTGTTCTTGATCAGGAGAATAGTTGCCTTTCCGATATTAAGCAAGGCTGTAACATCTTCCCCAATCCATCTGCCGCTAAGGCCCTGGCCCCACAGCCGACAAATCCGTATTCTGCTCATTCAACGCCCAACCGCCACCCAGCGCCTTATACATCTGCACCTGGGAGACCAACACATCCAATCTGGCCTGCACCCGGCTGTTTTCGGTGGTCAGGTAGCTGCTTTGCGCGTTCAGCAGGGCTTGGTAATCGACCGCGCCGAGCCGGTAGCGGTTTTGCGAGATGTCGTAGGCCAGTTTGGCTTGGGCGGCGGCGTGTTGCAGGGCTTGCAGGCGGCGGCTGGAGTTGGCGTAGGTGGTGGCCGCGTCTTCGACTTCCTTGAAGGCGGTCAATACGGTTTTTCGGTAGTTTTCCACCAATTCGGCATTCGTTGCCAGGGCGTTGCCCAGGGCGCCTTCCAGGCGGCCGCCCTGAAACAAAGGCTGGGTCAAGCCGGCCGCCAGACTGGCCGCCACGCCGGCCGGTTGCGGGTTGGATAATACGCTGCTCAGGCTGAGCTGCAGTTTGGGATAAAACGCCGCGCGGGCCACGGCGATGTCGGCATTGGCGGCGATCAATTCCATTTCCAACTGGCCGATGTCGGGCCGACGTTGCAACAGCGTGGCCGGCTGCTCGGCGGCGATTGCCGGCACGCTCAGTGCGGCGAATTGGGCCGGTTCCAGCACCAGATGTTGCGGCGGATGGCCCAGCAAAATGGCCAGCGTGTTTTCCGCCAGGGTTTGCTGTTGAGTCAGTAAATCCAGATTGGCGCGGGCGTTGGCTTGGGCGGTGCGCTGCTGCGCCACTTCCAGTTCGTAAGCGGCACCGGCCCGCTGCCGGGCTTCGACGATGGTCAAAATCGCACTGACCGTGTCCAAAAAGTCGCTGGCGATTTGCCGGCGCTCCTGGATAGCCAGCAAATTGAAGTAGGCCTGGCCGACATCGGCCATCACTACCAATTGCGAGGCATCGCGGGCAAACACCTGGCTGAGCAAGCGCGCGCTGCCGGCATCGCGCCGGGCCCGGTTGGCGCCCCACAAATCCACTTCGTAAGCAATGTCCAGCTGGCCGCTGGTTTTTTGCGTGTCGCTGGCGTTGTTGCGGGTGTCGGTAAAATCGCCGTTTACGCTGGCGGCCGGCCATAGCCCGGCACCGGCGATGCGTGCCTGGGCGCGGGCTTGTTCGATCCGCTGGCGGGCGGCGTTCAAATCGTTGTTATAGGCCAGTGCGTCGGCCATCAACCGGTTTAACTGTTCGCTGGCAAACGCCTGCCACCATTGCGGATTGATGTTGGCGCTGTTGGCTTGTTCGGCCTCCCGCCATTGCGTAGGCGTTTCCACGACGGGGCGCTGGTATTCGGTCAATAAATTGCAGCCGGTCGTCAACGTCAATAGACCAGCTAACGCGGCGACGGTTAGGAAATTTGGAACAATTTGATTCCGCTCATGGTTCGACAAGCTCACCACGAACGGCTTCAACTGTTTACCGTTCGTCCTGAGCTTGTCGAAGGACGAATTTCGGCCTTTCTTGAGATAGTACCTATTCATTCCGCCGCCAAGGCCACGACCGGGTCCAGATGGGCGGCTTTGCGGGCAGGTAAATAACCAAACAGCAAGCCGGTGCCGAAGGCGCAGGAGAAGGCCAATATCGCCGGCAACGGCGAGAACAATACCGCCATGTCAAAATACTTCAGCACATAACCGGCGGCAAAGCCCAGCAACACGCCCATCAGCCCGCCCAGGGTGCAGACCACTGCCGCTTCGGTATTGAACTGCAATAAGATGTCGCGGCGGCGGGCGCCGGTGGCGATGCGGATGCCAATCTCCCGGGTGCGTTCGGTAACGCTGACCAGCATGATGTTCATCACGCCAATGCCGCCCACCAGCAGGGAAATCGCCGCGACGATGCCCAGCATCAGGGTAAAGGTGTTCTGGGTTTCGGTGGCCGATTCGATGATGGAGGCCATGTTGCGTATCCGAAAATCCTCGGTCTGGTGGCGGGCGATCAACAAGTCGCTGATGGCTTGTTGGGTAGCGTCGATTTGGCTTAAATCGCCGACCTTGACGGTGATGCCACCCAGATATTTCTGCCCAAACAGCCGAATCAAACCGGTGCTGATCGGCACAAACACACCATCGTCGCGGTCGCTGCCCATCGCATCGGCGCCTTTGGGCGACATCACGCCGATCACTTCAAACGGAATATTGCCTATCATCACAAAGCGGCCGATAGGGTCTTCGCCTTCCACAAAAAGCAGTTTGCGCACGGTTTCGCCCAGTACCATCACCGGTGCATAGCGGCGTTGGTCGCGTTCGTCGAAGAAGTCGCCGCTGCCGACCGGCCAGTCGCGCACCGAGGGCATACTCGGCGCAACGCCTTGCACACTGGTTGAATAATCAATCGAACCATAACGCACCGTCAAACGACTGTTGCGTTCCGGTGAGGCCGATTCGACATTGTCCAGTTCAGCAACCGCCTCGGCATCGGCCAGCGTTAGCGTTGCCACGTCGCCGCCACCGCGAAAGCCGGTCAGGCCGGGACGGATAGACAGGATATTGGTGCCCATCGTCCGCATCTGTTCCAACACTTTTTCCTGGCTGCCCTGGCCGACGGCCAGCATCGTGACGACCGCGGCGACGCCGATCACAATGCCCAGCAAGGTCAGGGCGGTACGAAATAAATTGGCGCGTAAGGAGCGCAATGCCGTTTTGGCGGCTTCGCCCAGTTCGGCCAGCAAACCAGCCGCGCCGATGCCGCGGTGCTGGGGAGGGGGCAATCGCTGTCCGCTTTGATTGGCGGTGCCGTCGCTGACGATTTTGCCGTCGGCGATATGAATGACACGCTGGGCGTGGGCGGCGACTTTGTCGTCGTGGGTGATCAATAAAATGGTGCGGCCTTCCTGATGCAAGGCTTTCAACAAGGCCATCACTTCCGTACCGCTTTGGCTGTCCAGCGCGCCGGTAGGTTCGTCGGCCAGGATGACCGGCGGATCGTTCATCAAGGCGCGGGCGATAGCAACCCGTTGCTGTTGGCCGCCGGACAGTTGCATGGGTTTGTGACCGCTGCGTTCTGCCAAACCGAGTTTGCCGAGCAATTGCAAGGCGCGTTGCTGGCGTTCGGCTTTAGGTAGACCGGCGTACAAGGCCGGAATTTCCACATTTTCGGTGGCGGTTGCTGTGTTCAACAGGTTGTAGCGTTGGAAGACAAAGCCAAAGCTTTCCCGGCGCAGCTCTGCCAGTTGGTCAGGGTCTAAATCCGCGACATTTTGCCCCAGCACTTGGTAGCTGCCGACATCGGCTTTATCCAGACAGCCGATCAGGTTCATTAATGTGGATTTGCCCGAGCCGGACTGGCCGATGATCGCCACAAATTCGCCGGGCCAGATGCTTAGCGAGACATCGTCCAGCGCGCGGACGATGGCATCGCCGTTGGGGTAAAAGCGTTGAATATGCTCAAGTTGCAGCAGGGGCAGGGTGCTCATAGTCTGGGCACTCCGGCGCCGGGATAGCCTTGATTGTTTTTGCGGTTTTTAGCCTTGTCGTCCATGCCGGCGTTGATTTGTAGTTTGTCGCCGACGGTCAGGCCATCCAGCACTTGTGCAAAGCGCCGGGTTCTCAAGCCGATTTGGACGATTTTGTCTTGCACGCCTTGTTCGGTAAGGACTTTGATTTGGTAAGCATGACCGCTGGCTTTATCTTCCTTGCGTTGGCGTGGGCCCAGTGCGTTCACAGGAATCAGCGGCACTTGTTCGGCCTTGCCCAGCACAAAAAACATCTGGGTGCTCATGCCGGTCATCAGTTGCCGGTCGCGGTTATCGACATCCACCAGCACGTTGTAAAGCACCACGTTATTGATCACTTCCGGTGTCGGCAAAATCTGCCGCACCGCGCCTTGCCAGCGGCGTTCGCCGGAACCCAGCGTGGTGAAATACACCGGCATGTCCGAACGCAGGCGCATCACGTCGGCCTCGGCCACTTGAGCGCGCACTGTCATCGTATCCAGTTTGGCCAGTTGCAGGATGGTGGGAGTGGTTTGGTTGGCGTTCAGGGTTTGACCTTCGCGGGCTTTCTGATCGACCATGGTGCCGTCCATCGAGGCAAAGATTTTGGTGAAACCCAGATTGGTTTTGTCGCCGTTTAAAGTCGATTGCACCTGTTCGATTTGGGCTTGCAGCGATTCGGCGGTAGCTTTGGCGTTTTTCAAGGTGAATTCGCTGTTCTGAAAGTCCTGGACGCTGACGCCCTGGCTTTTCAGCAGTTCGCGGTTGCGGTCGTATTGTTGTTGGGCAAACACCACTTGCGCCTGCTGGCCGGCCAGTTGCGCCTGCAAATTTTTGATATTGGCTTCGTCGGCCGCAACGCGAGCGGCGTAGATCCGTGGGTCAATCTGCGCCAGCAATTGGCCGGCCTGGACGTTGTCGCCGATTTTAACGTAGATTTTTTGCAACTGGCCGGTCACCTGCGCACCGACATCCACGTATTCCTTGGGTTCCAGCTTGCCTTGGGCGGTGACGTTTTCTTCCAGATCGCCCAGCGTTACTTCCACGCTATCGGCTTTGTCCTGGTTTGCGTGTTTGGGTTGCTTGGCAAAATACCAGCCGCCAACTGCGACCGCGATAGCCAATAAAAACAGAGCAAGCCAGCGCAGACGCCGGCGGTTTGGGGAGGAAACGAGCGATTGCTGCATGGCAATAATGTATGTCTACTTGAGGATGACGGATAGTTTCCCGACCGGCAGTAGTGGCGATGGCTTCGACAGCGGATAGCAGGATATGGCTTGGCGGGATGCAGGAACGCTAGCTCAAGCCGCCCGCCAAGTCTGCAGGGAGTTTATGCTTTGGTATCGGGCTTGGCAATACTGGGAAGGTAAAGCTTGGTAAAGATGAGGTATCGGATTTTGGTTAGCGTCAATCAAGCAGGGAAGTAGTCGCAGTCGACCCAACGCGGAAGTTCGTGTATTTATCTTGAATGTCGGTTTAAAATTTAAATCGGCCATTCAAATAATAAAAATTGTAGGGTGGATAAGCGAAGCGCCATCCACCATGGGAACGCAAATAGGTGGATGACGCTTCGCTTATCCACCCTACGGCCCTGGGGTAGGTTTGTGACCTTTCCAGTCGTATAGTGCTGAGCCTGTAAGCTAATTACACGGCCTTTGCCGCCGGTCGCGGTCATACAATCGAGTGATTGTGGCCGGCATCTCGCAGCTTGCTGTCATTGAATAGGCAATTTGAGTTGGAGGAATACTCCCAAATTGATCCTAAATGTAATTACCCCGGCCAACGAGCAGTAACGTCATACTCGAAAAGCGCCTTGTTGCAGTTCCGCTTCCGTATGACCATCGAATCAGTGTTTTCGTACCCAAGCATCAGCAGGGAGGCAGTCAGAATCGCTGGGGTATCAACCATGTTTCCGAAGAAGCTGGAATTGCCGACAATGTAATGAAGCTCTGCACCCGGCTCCAGTACGTTTGGTAGCGACGATAAATGCAGGTGCATGTCATAGAAGTACTTGAGCACATAGGTCGCCATGAGCTGAGCATTCTTGCCGTCGCTCTTTGCGATGCGTCCAACCGCATCAGTTAGAACCTCCGGGAGCACTTTGCCATTTGGTCCCCATTCATTTAGGCGACTTGTAGCGATCCCCCAAGTGCCGCCTATCGCCTTCCAATCCATCTCACCCGCTTCTCGGGCTTCTTCAAGAAACTTCATCCAATACATGTATGGGCGAAGTTCTCTAATATAGCTGATGCGATTCGGATAAGGGGGGGAGGTGACGACAAGGTTGAAGCGCCGCCCCATTTCTGGAATAGCGCGGGCATCCACCGCAACAACCGCCCCCTGGCCGCGTAGCTGGGTACCGCTAGAGGCAAGCACGGCATCGAGAATGACTAGATACAGGTCTGTCACATGCTCGACTTCGTGGTCTATCGTCTCCGACGAGAATGACATGGACACGTGATTGAAGGCGGCTGCAGAAGTCTCTATCACCAACCGACAGAAGGCCACCCACGCCAGCCCGGTCGCTCGATCTTTCGCCGGCTCTCCGAACACTTCGACAAGCCCTGTCCGAAGTGCCGCTAGAGCTTGGAGTGTATCGGCTGACCACCAGCGCTCGATGTTGAACAGGCGGGGGGTCCAATTGTCCTTCTTCATCAAGGCGGGAACCCGAGCGATAGCCTGTTGCGCACCGTCTTGCACTAAGGCCAAGTGATCAGACGAGTATGACCGACACTTCACATTGCCAAGCCAGATCAAGAACGGATTGATGTCGAATGAAAGCGCAGAGTTGCCATGCTCCGCCGCCGTAAGTGTCGTGGTCGCAGTCCCGGAGAACGGATCAAGAATCGCAATATTGGGGGGGAATCTGGCGATTATCTCCTTCACCAGCTTTACAGAGTAGGCCGGAGTAAGCCGGAGCCAGCCGTGGCGACCGAGCGACTTGTTATGCTTAAACGTGAGGTCCGAGCGTTGCTTAACGGAATGGCGCGTGACTTCAAGCATTCAACAAGGCTTCCAGCGCTTCTTGGACTTCCTTCTGGATTGCGGGGGAGTTGCGCTTGAAAAAGTCGGCAAGATCAAAGCCCAAGACCTCCTTGCAGAAGGCGAACAGGGATGCGGTCGATGCGTCGTCTGCACGACCGACCAAAACTCCACCTCGGCTGTTTTGATAGCGAAGGACCAAATCACCGTCAATCTGACCGGAGAAGATGGCAAACACGGGCATGTAGCCTTGTGCCCAAGCTACGGCGATGTTGTCGATATCGCCGTTCTGCCGTTTACTATCCTTGCTCTTGTACCCCTGACGAACCTCGAACACCGCGCCGTGGTCGGGGATCTTCGCACCAAGAATTCGGCAGTATTCGGCAACCCACTCGTTCACCCGTGCCTTCACCGCAGCGTTCGTAATGTCATCGAATTGGAGGCGACCATCAAGCGAGAGTGTTTTGTCTTTCCCTGCGCTCGTCTTAGTCTTGTAGGACCATGTGGCGCTGTTCCTGTCCGTGTAGCCCGTGGCATCGATGATGATTTCACGAAAAAGGTTCTCGCACCCCTTGCCGATTTGCCGGTACACCGAGGTCATACCGCCTGCGGCTTTGTGGGCTGCATACATCAGTTCAGAATTCAGGCCGCACCACGCATAGAACGGGTCGGCCCCGTACAAGTCAAGAAACTGCGGAAGGGATACGCCTTCTTCTTTATTTCCCTGTCCAAACTTTGGTTTGTACCGCTTGCATACCTTCAGCGGGTCTAAAAACTTCTTCAACAACTCTTTCTCTGTCGCCACCGGCGATTCCTCTTCATTCTTGGTCTAAAAGCCGCCTCAAAGGCGGCGTTTCCATTATCCCACAATCAGAAAGGCCGAATCCCTGGAATTGACCGCCCGTCTGTATTCAGGATAAAGAGGCCCATTGAATGCCACTTAATCCAAACAATTGGTTCGCTAAAGACTTGCCTAACTCAACTAAAAAAACGCCAACCTTGCCGCCTCGCGCTCGCCGCCGTCGAAAAATCGCAAAGCCCATTGGTCGGTAGGGTCCAGAAAGCCGGCTTTGGGATCGGTTTTCTTTTGTTTGGCGGTCCAGCTGACATAGTCGCGAAAATAGTAATGATCGAACATACGCATGAACTCGCCCAAATACACGTCGGCGACCGCTGTGTCGCCGATGATGAATAGCTGGTTCTCGTCGTTGTAACGGCAGGAATTGGTGCTGAAGTTGGCCGAGCCGGTGACGACCAAGGGCTTGTCGGAAAGCGGATCTACCAGCAGGATTTTGGTATGCACATGCACACCGGAATGATGTTTGGATTCGGCCAGCAGCCGGCCTTGCCATTGCTCCAAAATGGATTTTTCATCTATAGCGGCACTGGCCGCCAATTGGGTGTTGGGCGCGTCGTGCAAGGCTTGACCGACTACGCTGCGGGTGTTCAACAAGCCCAAGACGTGAGCAGGCGCTGCGGCCAGGGCCGCTTCCAGGTCGTCGTGCATGGCAAACGGCGCGGTAAAGCAAATCAGGCGTTTGCTTGCCGTTACCCATTCCGCGCATTCGTTGATGGCTTCGGTGGATTTGCGTGGGCTTAGTACCAGATGCGAACCCGTCGCGGTCGTGGTCGGCGGTTGGGTTAAACCCATCGCGACTTTCCGCGAGTCGGCGCCGGGCAAGCTGGGGTTTTTCCAGACGGTTTGATGCCACTCGAAATATTGTTTGGCGGCTGTGGCATCACTGATGACGTGGCCGACGTTGGATTGCCCGTAAATCGCGCTATCGGTGAAATTGGTCGAGCCGGTCCACACCGACAGCGGTTTGCCTTTGCCGTTGCTCAACACCATAAATTTGTTATGCGAGATATTCAAACCGGCACCGGTGCGGGCTTTGCAGACGCTTTTCAAACCGTATTTTTTGATCTGCGGCAGCGCGTCGAGTGAAGGGCCGTCGCCTTTGGCGTCCAGCAAGCCGTCGTACAAAATCTCCAGCCTGACCTTGCGTTGCTTCGCGCGTTTAAGTGCCTCGAAAAATGCGTCCTTGGCAAATTCGTATAAAAATAAATGTAAGCCCTGTTTGGCTTTGGCCGCGTCTATATAGGCGATCAAGGCCTCCTCCAGGCCGCGCGACAGCCAGCGGCGCGCATTTTCATCGACAATCTCGCCGGCCGGCAAATGTGGAAAGCGCGATGCAAAAGCTTGGCTGGCAGCCGCACTGCGGTTGAAATGCACCGCATGACCTTGGCTGCCGATGGCGGCGGGTTGTTCGCAATTGACTTGCACGGCTACCGAATCGAAAGTCTTTAACGCGCCTGGTTTGCCGGTCAGCGCATGGACGGTGTAGGTATAACTGCGCCCAGGCTTGGTAGTGTAGTCACCCCAATGAAATTTCTGGATCGGGTGATGACGGCTGCTAACGCTGGAGCCGTCGTCGCCGGGTAGCTCGAAGCGCTTTAAGCCGCGCAGCCAAGTGATTTCGCCGTTTTCATGGTCTGTGCGTTGGATGCCGAAGCCGAGCAAGCCGCTGCAATAGGCTTTCGGGCAGGTAAATGCCAGCAGCACCACGTAGGTGCCGGCGATCGCTCTGACTTGCAAGCCCTTGGGGCTGATATTAATTTCGCTACGCATGGCCGTCTCCGTTTAGATAGAGTGGATGACAAGTTTAGGTCTGTTAACCCTCGGTTGCGAGGCTGGCAAGCGTCAAGAAATCGCTGTAAAGCCCCCGCAGCTATTTAATATTCCGCACCAAAAAATCCTTTTGCCCGCAAGATTTCGCCGCACTTTTCACCACGTCGGCGCTGCAACTAGCTGTCGCGCCGCTCTTATCCAAACACACGAACATTTCCTTGAAAAACCGTCCGCCGCCGCTGCAGAATGGGGCGATGGCTTGCTCTTTCAGCCAGGGGTTGACGTCGGCAAAGGCGTTTTTCAAAACTTCGGCTGTGGTTCGGAAAGGTTTTTGCGGCCGCTGGTAGGCCTCCGGGATGGCGACTTTGCTTTTCAGTGCTTGCGATAATTGAAAATAACCGGCTTGGGTTAATCCGGAGCAGGTGCCGTGCTTTTCCCATTCGTGTTCGAACAGAAATTCGGACGGATAAAGCTCTGGAAACGCTTGAGCTTGACTAGGTGCGTAGGCTTCCTTGGTGCAAAAGCTTGGATAACCAACGTTGTATTGCGGCCAAAGGCCATGCAGTACCAAACCCAGTTTTTTGCCGCATTGTTCGCGGTCTTTGGGCTGTTCCTCGCAATAGGTGGGTGACCAGGATAAGGCCAGCACATACCCATCAAACTTGCCGGGCTTGCCGTTGGCGGCCAGGGCGGTCGAGAACGCTGCCAAACACAGCAGTAACCAAGCTTTCATAAATTTCTCCAAGTCTTAGAGTTTAGGGCGAGGAATTCGCCGTCTATATTTTTTAGCTCAGTATCAGAGCATAAACTGCTGCCAAATCCGCTCCACTTCCTTGCGCAGTTCTTGAAATTCGTCGCCGTGCGCGGTGGCGCTGAGGCCTTGCAGTACCTGATGATGGCCGTAATCGCGGTAGGCGCAATAGGCTTGTTTTAGCAAGGCGGCATCGGTTGGCGAGATAAAACCGTGCTGCTGTAAACCTTCCAACAGGCGGACGTTGTCCGTGTAAGTCGCTAGACTCGGCTGCTGCGCGGTTTCTGCGAGGACGCCGAACTGGACGATAAACTCAATGTCGGCGATGCCGCCCTGGCTTTGCTTTAGATCGAATATTGCCGGGTCTTTGGGGGCCAGGTTGTCGCGCATTTTTTCACGCATCTCCCGCACCTGGGTTTTCAGTTCTTCGCGATCCCGCGGTAAGGCTAAAATCCGGCCGCGGATGGCTTCGTAGCTGTGTTTCAAACTTTCGTCGCCGGCCACGAAACGGCCGCGCACCAAGGCTTGGTGTTCCCAGGTCCAGGCCTCGTTTTTTAAATACGCTTCGTAATGGTCAATATGCGTGACCAGCAAGCCGGAGTCACCGTTGGGCCGCAAGCGTAAGTCCGCTTCGTAGAGGATGCCGGACAGCATTTTGGTATCCAGAATGTGGCGGATTTTTTGGCCCAGGCGTAAATAAAACTGGCCGGAATTGATCGGTTTTTCGCCGTTGGTTTGCGCGTCGCCGTCGGCGCAGGCATATAAAAATACCAAATCCAGATCCGAGCCATAGCCCAGTTCGATACCGCCGAATTTACCGAAGGCAATGATCGCAAAGTTTTGCGGATCGGGGCCGGTGCCGGGCGGGTGGCCATGCTTGCTGACCAGCATTTGCCAGGCGCATTGCAATACCTGCTCCAGAATGGCTTCGGCGGTCCAGGTTAAATAGTCGCTGACGATCATCACCGGTATCACGCCCATGATGTCGGCGGCGGCCACCCGCAACACATTCAGATGCTTGAACTGGCGCAGCGCAATCATCAGTTGTTCGCTGTCCTGGGTATCGACGCGCGCCAGTTCGCGCTGCAAGTCCTCGCGCAAGGCCTGCTTTTGCAGCGGGTCGTACAGCGAACGGGTATCCAGCAGTTCGTCGAACAGAATCGGATACAGCGACAGATATTCGCAAATCCACGGACTGGCTGCGGCCAGCTTGATCAGCTGATTCAGCGCGTCCGGATTTTCGGCCAGCAAGGCTAGATAGACGTTGCGGCCGGCTACGGCTTCGAATAAATCCAGAATCCGCAGCAAGCTCGCATCGCTTTTTTCGCTGTTTGCCACTTGTTCTATCAATTGCGGCATCAACCGGTCCAGGACACCGGCGCCTTTGCTGGTCATGCGTTTAATCGCATGCGATTCTTTAAAATTGACGAGCGCTTTTTGGATGTTCAGCGGATCGGCAAAGCCATAGTCGGCCAGTGCTTCCAGCGCCAGTTCGTTGTCCGCGGGGCTGGCCCAGATCAAGCGCGCGCTTTGCTGTTTATTGTCCTGTTCGCTGAGCGAAAACACTTGCTCGAAAATATCCTGCACCGACTCGCGGACCTGGTCCAGTTCGGCTTTGAACGCGCTCCAATCCTCAAAGTCCAGTGAATAGGCCAGAATTTGTTGTACCAGCGGGTTAGCGGGTAGGTCGTGGGTTTGTCTGTCCTGGTATTGCTGGATGTGGTTTTCCACGCGCCGTAAAAACCGGTAGGCAAATTTTAAGGTGGCTACATCCTCGACCATCATCAACCCCAGCTCTTCCAGAACGCTGAGGATGGTTTGGATTTCACGTTGCTGCAAGGCGACGTCCTGGCCGCCGCGAATCAACTGAAAGGCTTGGCCGATGAACTCTACCTCGCGGATGCCGCCGGGGCCGAGTTTGACGTTATCGGCGCGGTCGCGGCGTTTTAGCTCCTGGGCGATTTGGAATTTTAACGAGCGTAATTCCTCGAACGCGCCGTAATCCAGATAGCGGCGATAGACAAACGGTTTGATTAATGCGGCCAGGTGTTTGCCGGTATTGAAGTCGCCGGCCACTTGCCGGGCCTTGATCATGGCATAGCGTTCCCATTCACGGGCTTGGGTCAGGTAGTAATGCTCCATGCCGTCGAAATTCATGATCAACGGGCCGCTGTCGCCAAACGGGCGCAAACGCACGTCGGTGCGGAACACAAAACCGTCCACGGTAATTTCGTCGAGCATTTTCACCAGTGAGCGGCAGATACGGGTGAAGAATTCGCCGTAGCTGATTTCCTTTTTCTCGGTGAGGACGCCGTCTTCGGCGTAAGCAAAAATCAGGTCGATGTCGGAGGAATAATTCAATTCCCAGGCCCCGAGTTTGCCCATCCCCAGCACCACGATGTTAAACGGCGTGCCGTCGGCCAGCGTGGGTGTGCCCCAGCGCGCGCAAGCCTGCCGATATAAAAAATCCAGCGCGGTTTGAATGCAGACCTCGGCCAAGGCGGTTAAATCCGACAGCGTTTCGTCCAGATCGGACCAGCCGGCCAGATCGCGCCAGGCGATTCTGACCATCTCCCGGCGGCGGAACAGGCGTAATTGTCTGGCCAAGGCGGGTTCGCCGTCGGCGTTGCCGCTCTTTTGCAATGCGGCGGCATAATCGGCGCGGCGCAGCGGGGCGAATAGATCGGTGGATGTCACAAGATCCGGAATCAAATCGGGATGGCGCAGCCAGCTTTCGCTGATAAATTGGCTGCAAACACAAACTTTTAGTACCGAAGCGCAAAATACGGCGTTGTCGAAAACCTGGCGTTGCTCTTGGCTAAGCTTTTCGTCGAGCTTGGTGCAAAAGTCGGAGGCCAAAGTCCGCAGTTCATCCGGCAACAGTACCGTGTGCTGGGACAGCGAATCGAAAAGTGACATAGGCGGGATCCTGTCGGAAGAACGGAAGCAGCATGATACCTAAACTGCAGACGCTACCCTAGATGGCAGCTGAAAAAATATCCACACAGGAATCGGGTAAACTTAAACCAGGCCAGGATGCGGCTGAGCGCCGCATCTTGCAGATTGATCGAACCGGAGCGCAACGCATGAAAACCCTGTATCTAGCCGCACTACTATTGATGTTGAGCGCTTGTAGCCAAAATAATCAGTATGCGTATTTGCAGGGTGGGCGCAGCCAAACCGGCCAGCCGGCCTTGCATGCGGTGCGGGACCAGCGCTTGCATGAATTGATGGACCGGATGAACAGCCTGATGCAGGAGCGGTTTATGACCGAACAGCAATTAGACGTGGAGCGCCGTAAATATTCACGGCAAATCGGCGAAGCAGCGCGGGATTTGGCGGCTACTGTCGAGATCATGATTGCCCGTATGCCCGGTTTGCAGTTAAACGCGGCCGAACAAACCACGTTTCTGGCCCTGGCCGGCAAGCTGCGCGAAGAGATGCGCCAATTGCAGCAGCTGGCCGAGCAAAATCATATAGACGCCATTCCGGATAGCTTGCATGAAATCAATACCACCTGTACCTCTTGTCATGCCTTATTCAGAAAACTTGGGGGTTAGAGGATGAGCAAATTTTTACAACTATGTCTCATGTGGCTGTGCTGTTGGATAGTCAATCCCGCGCAAGCTGCCGACGAAGACATCAAGGCTTTGCTGAAGGCCTTAAGTCAGCAAGTCACTCAATTACAGAGTCAGGTTGAGCGTTCCAATTCCAGGATCGAACAGCTGGAGCAGGAGTTGCAGCATGTCCGCGCCGAGCAAGTTGCTGCCGGCAAGGCACCGGTCAGCAATACGGTGCAAGCTGCGGTGGCGTCTCCGACAACGGTAGCGACGGGTGGCACCGCTTCCGCTTTGGTGAGCGATAAGGCCAAAGAGAAGCCGGCGGTGACGGTTGGCGATGTGAAAGGCACGTTTAAAATTCCCGGTACCGACACGTCTGTGGGTTTGGGCGGGTTCGTGAAAATGGACACCTTGTTTAACAGCGTCAGCGCTGGGCGTGACAGGCTGGGCGATCAGCAACTGGCGATGGCGCAAATTCCGGTGGGTGCGGCCGGTGAACGTGGGCAAATTACGTTTCACGGCAAAGAAAGCCGTTTGTGGTTCAAATCGTTTACCCCGACGACTGACTGGGGCGACATCAACACCTATATCGAGTTTGACTTTTACGGCGATCCGGCAACGTACACATACACGCCGCGTTTGCGCCACGCCTACGGCTCCATCGGTCATTTTCTGGCTGGACAAACCTGGACTACCTTTCTTAACGTAGCCGCATTGCCGGATACGTTGGATGTGGGTGGCTCTGCTGGCGCTGTCGCCAGCCTGCGCGATCCTTTGGTGCGCTGGAGCGAGCCGTTTAATTGGCTGGATACGCCGATGGAGTGGCAAGTGGCGTTGGAGGCGCCGCGCAGCCGTTTGTGGGTCGATAGTGCGCTGGAGACTTCTTCCAGTAAAAGTACCAATCCCAATTTGGATGCGGGGTATTACACTACGCCTAACGCTGATCGTTATCCGGATGTAATCGCTAGGCTCAATCTGAATCCGGATTGGGGCAATGTGTCTTTGGCGGCGGTCGGCAGGCAGTTGCGCTATACCCATGGCACGACCGGTTATCGACAAGCGGAGTGGGGCGGCGGGGTTAACGTGGCCGGACGGATTAATACGTTTGGCCTGGATAATATGCGCTTTATGGCGCATTACGGCAAAGGCGACGGGCGCTACGTGTCTACCAATAACACCTTCGCCGATGCGGCGCTGGATCAACACGGCGCTATCGAGATGGTCAATGCCTACGGCGGCATGTTGTCTTATCAGCATTGGTGGGATAAGCAATGGCGGTCCAATGTCACCTATGGTTTTGCGCAGGCGGATTATCCAACGTATGCGAATAAAGTGTTGAGCTACCAAGTGCAGTCCTTGCATGCCAATTTGCTTTGGAGCCCGGTCAGCCAAGCCATGTTCGGCGTGGAATATACTTATGCGACGCGCGAGTTGATCGATGGTCGGGATGGCGTGTTACAGCGGGTGCAGTTTTCAGCCAAATATAGTTTTTGAATTTGGCTGCAACAAATTCCAATGGGCTGGGCTGAAGGCGATAGGCATTCCGCCAGCCGCTATTAGCGTTTGATCTTGAACACTCGGCCCTGATAGCGGACGACAATCCCGTCCTCCACTATTTCCTTCAGTTCCAACTGGTCTTTGATCGTCTGGCCGGGTACGTATTTTACCATGTCTATCATCACGAAACGCTCCGCCGGTGTGGGTGAATAGCTAAATACATTAATCGGTAGATTTGGCAACGACTGGCGCACTTCCGGCGGTAAGTCTTGTAAAGTGGGCAAGTCGTTTTGTGGACTTGCTAGCGCGACTGGCTCCGGTTTTTTCGCTACGGCTTGTTCACTGGGTTCTTCGATGCGTTGCGGAACAAGTTTAGATTGTCGTTCTATCTCGGCTGTCGGCTTGCTAGCCGGCGCTGCTGCGGTGGTTACCGTCGGTAAGGGCTTAACCGGCTGCGCTGGCGCAACGGCCGGTTTAACCCGCTCGACCGGCTCAACTGCTTGTTTTGTGTTAGCGGCGAGTTTTTCGGCTGCCGACGTCGGATTGCGAGGCGGCTCAGTTTTGGGCGTGGGGGCAAGCTTTGCCGGTTTCGGTGGACTATCGGCCGGCAATTGTGGATTTGCTTTCGCGATCAACGGCGCCGCTTCTTCGATATTGACGAGGGGCTGTGGTTTTTCTGCGGGTGTCTGTGGCGCGATGCCCAGAAAATAAATCAAAATCGCCAAGTTCAACAGGACCAGCGCAACGATGATCTTAGTCATGCCATGTCGTTCCGGCATTTGCTCGATAGCGATGCGGCTGGTCACCGAGTCGGGCTGCATGGCTTGGCGTTCTCGTTCGGATTTGCGCAATGCATTCAAGATGTAAGACATATCAACAAGCCTAGCGAGTGGTGATTGCCAAATGGGGCGCAGCAGAGGCGCCGCTTTGGTTATCCAGATGGATCAGGGTGCGGGCGCCGGCTATGCCGTCGGGCGTCAGATGGTGCCGGCGTTGGAAACTAGACAACTCGGCTTTCAGCGTTTCATCGAAAATTCGGGAAGCCATGTCGCCAGCAGGTTTGCCGGTGATTTTACTTAACCGTTCGCGCAGCCAGAGCACTGCTGCGGATTGCTGCGTGGGAGCGATTTCCGTGACCCCTGGATGCGGCGGTCGCCACAGCAACAAATAATTGCCGTCCCAGAGGGTTACCAACTCCGCGAGCGGGATGTTGACGGTGTCCTTCAAACGGATGATCGCCGAATCATGCTCAACGCCGGTCAACAATACATAGCGCTTGGCGCCGGTCGGGTCGGAAAAAGCCAGAATCGCCGGCCGGTTTAAGGTCAGTAACTCTTGCCAATTGCCCTTGCCGAATAAGCACTGCAAACCCAGCGTCGCTACCGTAGCGCAATCCGCAGTGCGGCCAGGAGGGGCGGATAGATGCCAAGTATTCAACGACTCGGTCACGGCTTCGGCAAAGCTGAGGCCGGCCTGATCCAGCTGATCGGCAAAGCTGACCTGCTTGGCGGCGGGGATGGGCGCTGCCGGGACTACGGGTTGTTGGGCAATAGCCGGTTTGGCCGGTTCAACAACGGGCATCGGCTGAGACCAAAACTGCAGCCCGGCCCAAGCGCCGATCACCAAAATCGCGGCGGTTGCGCTATACCAGCGCCGTTTGGTTTTTACCGACCCCAACACTTCCTGTGCCGCCCGGCGAATGATTGCGGGGTTGATTTCCCGCGCATTGGTGGCGTAAGCGCCCAACAAGGCCCGGTCGCACAGAATGTTGATCAGGCGCGGCACGCCTTGCGAATACTGGTAAATCTTGCGGATGGCCGCTGGATTGAACAGCCGATGGTTGCCCTTGCAGACCCGCAAGCGATGGCGAATATAAGCTCGGGTCTCGTCCAATGACAAAGGCAGCAAATGATAGCGGGCGGTGATGCGCTGATTGAGCTGGCGCAAATCTTGGCGGGCCAGCAACGCATTAAGTTCCGGCTGTCCGACCAAGATGATCTGTAACAGCTTGGCTTTGCTGGTTTCCAGATTGGTCAGCAAGCGAATTTGCTCCAATACGTCCAAGCTAAGGTTCTGCGCTTCGTCGATCAACAATACCGTGCGCCGGCCTTGCGAATAAGCGGCCAGCAGGTATTGATTGATGGCGTCGATCAGCTGTTTGGCCGCGAAACCGGCATGGCTGATGCCCAACTCGTCGCAGATCGTCGCCAGTAATTCCTGTGTCGTTAATTTAGGGTTCAAAATCAAGGCAATATCCACATTTTCGGGCAATTGTTGCAGCAAGCAATGGCACAGCGTGGTCTTGCCGGTGCCCACCTCGCCCGTCAAAGCGACAAACCCACCTCCTTGATTAATGCCATACAGCAAATGCGCCAAACCTTCCTGATGTCGCTCGCTCATGAACATGAAATGCGGGTCAGGCGAGATCGAAAATGGCAATTCGCTGAAATTGAAGTATTGCTGATACAAGGTTCTGGGGCTTCAAGAAAATGGTCGGACGATGCTAATTCAAACCGGGGGAAATTGCACTTAAAAGTCTGTATCGAGGCAAGTCTGGGAGGGCTTTTGGTGTCGCTAACGCGACGGTTGTTTTAATGTCGGGTCTCGGCCCGACAGCCGAGTAACTTTTCTTTGTTTGGCCAAAGAAAAGTCACCAAAAGAAAAGCCACCCGGATGCCGCTTGTTTCCTGCGCTCCAGAGCTTTTGGCGGGGGTTGGCGAAAGGGGCTTCCTGCCCCTTCGCCAACGTGCGGCATCCCTGCCGTACCCCTTCGGGCTATTCCCACCAAAAGCTCCGGTGCTCGGCGCGGCATACGGGGAAACCCCGTCGCGAGCTCAGGGCTTTGACGTTTCTTTTGGATTTTGCTCGTAGCTCGTAGGGCGCAATAACCAACGGGCATTGCGCCGTGTGTCGATTCATTCGGCGCATTGCGCAGAAACTAATGCGCCCTACGGGCTACTTGTGCAGCCAATAGTCACGCATGAGTTCATGTGACCAGACGGGCTGATGAACTTCCTGGCGTGGCAGGAACTCAACCATGACGGGTTTGATGTCGAGCACTGGCGTGCCATTGATGGCATCCAATTCAGCGACGAAAAGCTTCGCCCCTTCCACACGAATCACACGGCAGATCGTGCTGCCGATGCGGTTTGGCCGATTCTTACCACGTTGCGCGAAGATGCCTACGGCTGGCCACGCGCTATTGTTCCGAGGGTGGCGCGCGCCCTTGACAATTTTTGATGGCTCGACTTCATGGAAAAGAAACAGTACTTCGACATGGGAAAAATCAGAAATCCCTTGCAATGCCTCAAAAGTAAATTCCGACGTCAGCGCAATACACGCTTCCTCTCCTCCCCAAAAATCATCTTCCGCATGAGGCCGAACGGCTTCGACAAATCCGATTGCTGTGACTTGTGAGTGCATTGAAACATTTTCCATTTTGATGCCCAACAAAGAATTAGATAGTTAACTGCACATCTAGCACGAATCCGATCTGGCTGCAATAAGCCTATGCTTTATAGAATGTATTTCCTTATGACTGTCTTCCAAGCCATCGAAAATGGCTAGCCGGGTTTCTCCTCGCGGTGAAAAATCAGTGGCGTAGCTGCGAATAGCGAAGCGTATTCGGAGGAACGAGGGGTATGCGAAACATCGTTTGGACCATTTGCGAGGTAGCACACGTCTAGAGTGATTAAGGGATTGCCAACATGTGTTCGAACAGCTCGTAGGGCGCAATAACCAACGGGCATTGCGCTGTGTGTCGATTCATTCGGCGCATTACGCTAAAGCTAATGCGCCCTACGGTCTCTCGAAAGCCCACCGAAAACCGGGATGGTTTTCTCCCGTATGCCGCGCCGAGCACCGGAGCTTTTGAACGGTTCAGCCCGTTAGGGGCGCCGCAGGGATGCGGCGCGTTGCCGAAGGGGCAGGAAGCCCCTTTCGGCAACCCCGTTCAAAAGCGAGGAGCGCAGGACAAATCGGCAGGATAGCCGATTTGCATGCATCGCACCCGAAGGGCGAGGCACAGGGATGTGCCGAGTGAGCTAAGCGGCATCCGGGTGTCTTTTCTTTTGGATACTTTTCTTTGGACAAGCAAAGAAAAGTATCTCGGTTGTCGGGCCGAGACCCGACATTAAAATCAGCCGTCGCGTTAGCGACACCAAACACGAAAGCCTATTAAACGGGTGGGCATAAAAACCAACGGTTATTGCGCCATGTGATGTTCATTCGGCGCATTGCGCTGTCGCTAATGCGCCCTAAGGGCTGCGCGCCTTTACCTCTTAGCGTCCAGCGACCGAATGGAGGGAGGTTGATCGCTATGTTATAGGCTTGGTGACTTTGCATGAAGCCGAATTATGTGGCGCATAAAAGATGATGAAATTTCAAACACGAACTCGATTTCTTCCTCCACCACAGCGTCATCGTGTTTGATGTATGTGTTTTGGTATTTCGCGTAGTAGTCGATCAGCTTCGAGAACATATTCGAGAATTCTTTCGAACCTCCGGCCTCATTGACGAAACTACCGACATTGCCGAGCTGATTTTCGAGAGACTTATCGTTTTTAAAAACACATTTCAGCAATAGTTCCAAACTGAGTCGGAGATCATCAAGCAAGTTTCTGCTAAAGATTCCGTGTTTGTATTTTTGAATTGCCTGCAAGTACAACTCTAGTGCATTAGGGAAGCTGTCGAGCCAGTGGCGCGTTTCTTCGGTGAGTGTCTCGTTAAGCTTAGAAAATTCGTCTTTTGGTGCGAGGTGCGCGAATTGGGAGACTAGCTTTACCTTTAGTGATTTCAGCTCGTCGTATTGCTTGTTGGAGAAGATTCGGTGATCACACAACTCTCTAATAATTTTGAACTGAAGAGGGGGAGGGAAACACTTCAGATTTTCTAGCAGCGCCGTTCGCTTGTTTGGGGCCTCAAACGGATACGCCGCATGAGGAATATTGATGTTGTACTCGACAGCGTAAGCGTTAAAGGATTTCACAACTTCGTTTCCACTCAAGCCTCGGCTGGTATCGGCCAAGATATCAGCAGCGAAGCTCAGAAAAGGGAGAGGGATATGCGACACGAGATGTTTAGCCTCTAACAAGTAATTTGATGGTTAACTGTATATCTACCACATATCATATATTCTCCCGATAAATATATGTTTATTAATGCATATTTCCTTTTGTCTATCGTCCCTGTCTTGCAAATTACCCATCAGATGCTTCCGCAGGGATAAGCGGCAACTCACCCCCCCAACAACGGCGACCGCAACACTATCGCCGCCGCAATCAACACCGCCGCACTGAGAATAGCCCGCAAAGTCCGGGTATTGTTGCGTTTAAGTTGCTTACGTAGCTCCAGCATGTCTTTTTGCTGCTGCTGAAGTTGCTGCTGCATGTGCGCGGCGCTTTGCAGGGCTTGGAATACCAGGCCGGGGACTTCCGGGATCTGTTCGGTGATTTCCGGGAATTTGGCGAACAGCTCCTTGATCTTTTTACCCGGACCAACTCGTTCCTTGAACCAGTTTTCCAGGAAGGGTTTGGCGGTTTGCCACAAGTCCAGGTCCGGGTAAAGCTGACGGCCCAGGCCTTCGATGTTGAGTAGGGTTTTTTGCAGCAAGACCAATTGCGGTTGCACCACCATATCGAAGCGGCGGGCGGTTTGGAACAGTCTTAGCAGTAACAAGCCGAAGGAAATGTCTTTCAGCGGTTTTTCAAAAATCGGTTCGCAGACGCTACGGATTGCCGCTTCGAACTCTTCGATCCGCGTTGTGGCGGGCACCCAGCCGGATTCTATGTGCATTTGCGCCACTTTCCGGTAGTCGTGATTGAAGAAGGCCAGGAAGTTTTCGGCAAGATAGCGTTGATCCGAGCTGGAAAGGCTACCGACGATGCCAAAGTCTACCGCCAGGTATTTGTCCGGCAATTGCACGAAAATATTGCCCGGATGCATGTCGGCGTGGAAGAAATTATCCCGAAAGACTTGGGTGAAAAAGATTTCCACGCCGCGCTCGGCCAGCTTTTTGAAATCGGCATTGCCTTTGCGCAGGGCGTCGATGTCGCCGACCGGAATGCCGTAGATGCGTTCCATTACCAAGACTTTGCGGCGGGTCAGCGGCCAGTGAATTTCCGGGATGTAGAGCATCTCGGAATTCTTGAAATTGGCGCGGATGGCGCTGGCGTTGGAGGCTTCCCGCACCAGATCCAGTTCGTCGAGAATGGTTTTTTCGAACTCGGCAACGATTTCCATCGCCCGCAGGCGGCGGGCATCGCTCCAGAAGCGTTCCGCTAGGCGCGCCAGTTCGTAGAGCAAGCCGACGTCGGAATGAATTTTGTCTTCGATGTCCGGCCGCAAGACTTTAACGATGACTTTTTCGCCGGTGTGCAGCGTGGCGGTGTGTACTTGCGCAACCGACGCCGAGGCTAGCGGTTGCGGATCGAACTCTGCGAAGGCCTCTTCTATCGATTGCCCCAGTTGTTGTTCGATGATTTTGCGGGCCGTGTCAGCGGAAAACGGCGGCACCTTATCTTGCAGTTTGACCAGTTCTTCGGCGATGTCTTCCGGCAGTAAATCCTTGCGGGTGGACAGGGTTTGGCCGAATTTGACGTAAATCGGCCCCAGGTCTTCCAGGGTTTTACGGATGCGGGCGCCGCGCGGTTCGCGGGAGTTGCTGGTCCAATAGTTGGGCGATAAAAACGCGATATAACGGATGGGGCGAAATAAATGGGTTTTTAAAACAATTTCATCCAAGCCATGGAACATCATCACCCAGTTGATATGGATGAGGCGCATCAGAATTTTCGGGCGAATCACGGGGCAGGTCCTTGTTATTGAGGCGCGGATGTAGTTTGGATTGCGGCTTCCAGGCGGGCGAGGCGGGCATCAAGGCGGTCGCAGTCGCTGCGGCAAGCGTCGATGTCGCGGAAAAATAACTCGGCTTCCGATTTGGCCGGCAGCTCGCGAGTTTCTTCTTGCAGGAATTCTTCTAGGTTTAAGCGAAAGGTGGTCAGAGTGTGCTGCGTCCAGTCGCGGCTGCCGCGGAACAACTGGCCCAAGCGTTGAGCAAAGGCGTCGCCGGTATAACGGGCGATTTTGCTTTCCAGGTTGATGTCCAGTTTTTCAAACAGACGTTGCAGGCGGCGCGCGACTTGGGTGTCGCCGTCGATGCGGACTTCGCCTTTGAACAATGAGCGCATCGGTGTAGCGCTTAAACCCATCAAGCCCAAAGCCGACAATGAACCGCTGAGCGTGGCGTCCACGCTGCCCGGATAGCTCTCCAGAATTTGTATGCTTTGCGCGGTAGGGCAAAGATACAGGCTGCTGTCGAAAGACGTCACATGCAGGGCGATGACTTTGCCGGTCATGGGCGTTAAATACTGTTCGATGTGATCGTCCAGCGCTAAATAACGATTCAGTGCGGTTTCCAGCGTGGAGATTAATAGGGACTTAACGCTGCTCGACATCACTCGCCTGTGCTTGCTGTTGTTGCAGAAACTCTTGCATGTCTTCGTTATTGACTCGTTGGTATAAATCGCTGACTGTCACGGTTAAGTCTATTGATTCCAGGGTGAGGCTGTCGCCAAGGAAGTAATGTTCCGATAGCCAGTGGGTCGAGCGGCGTAAGATTTCGACGTCGACAAAATCCTGTTCGATCAGTACATATTCTTGCAAGCTCGGCAAGGCCTTATAGGCCGCCAGTTTGGTGGATTTGTCCATGCGTCGGGTGGCTTTGGATAGCACTTCGACGATAATGGTTGGCTTTTCGGTGTAGTACTCGTCGCCGTTTTCGTCGGCGCAGACTACCATCACATCGGGATAGAAAAAGTTGTTTTCGGCTTTGACTTTTATGTCAGCCATGAACGTCTCGCACGGCGTGCCTCGCAGATGTTGGGCGAAAGTCGTGAAAACATTCCCGGCTAATCTTTGATGGTTACGGCTGGCGCCCGCCATTGCGTAAACTTCGCCGTCGATCAATTCATGCTTGGTGTCGCTGATCATTTCGCCGGCCAAGTATTCGGCTTCACTGATGTAATGCTGAGCTGGTTTTAGTGCCATTGGCAATTCTCCGCTTTCACGACCGGCGAACGGGAGCTTAAAATTTATAGCCCCGGTGTACGGCAACGATACCTTGCGTCATGTTGAAATACTCGCAACGCTCCAGGCCGGCGTTTTCCATCATTTGCTTGAGTTCGTCCTGCTTGGGATGCATGCGGATCGATTCGGCCAGATAACGGTAGCTGTCTTCGTCCTTCGCTACTACGGCGCCGATTTTGGGCAGTAGTTTGAAGGAATAAAAGTCGTAGACTTTTTCGGTGATCGGGTCGATAGGGTGGGAAAATTCCAGGACGATGACGCGGCCACCGGGTTTTAACACGCGGTACATGGAGCGTAAGGCGGCGTCCTTGTCGGTGACGTTGCGCAAGCCAAAGCCGATGGTCACGCAATCAAAAGTGTTGTCGGCAAAAGGCAGGCATTCGGCGTTGACTTGGGCGTAGCGGATATTGCCGCTCAAACCGTGGTCGATCAGCCGGTCGCGGCCGGTGCGCAGCATGGCGGCGTTGATGTCCGCCAGTATCACCTGGCCGGATTTGCCGACGCGCTTTTCGTAGAGTTTGGTCAAATCGCCGGTGCCGCCCGCCAGGTCCAGCACGCTGTCGCCTTCACGAACATTCGCCAGTTGCACGGCCACTCGTTTCCAGATGCGGTGGATACCCATCGACATGAGATCGTTCATGACGTCGTACTGGCTGGCGACCGAGTCGAACACGCCGCGCACCAGCGCCACTTTTTCCTGTTTAGGAACCTGTTTGAAACCAAAATGGGTGGTATTGTCGTTTGTCATGATGTCGTTTAATTATGGATGGGCGAGCGGCGGCTGAGGCCGGCGGCTTTCAGGGTTTCAAGATACTGCGACCAAAGCAGCGGAAATTCCGAACCCAATTTATACAGTAAATCCCAGCTGTAAATGCCGGTGTCGTGGCCGTCGCTGAACACCAGTTTGATGGCGTAATTGCCCACCGGCTGGATGTCGGTAATCGTCACGTCTTCCTTGCCGATTTGCAGGGTTTCCTGGCCGGGGCCGTGGCCAACCGCTTCTGCCGATTGGGTGAACACGCGCAGATATTCGCTGGGCAGCTCGTAAATGCTCTCGTCGTCGAAATGGATTTCCAGGATCGCCGAAACCTTATGCAGCTTGATTTCGGTCGGCACACGCTGAGTGGGGGTGATTTTGACGCGCATAATTACAAAATGTAGCGGCTAAGGTCTTCATCATCGGCCAGTTCCATCAAATGTGAATCCACGTAAGCGGCATCGATGGTAATGGATTTTTCGGCCATGTCCGGCGCGTTGAAGGAAATGTCTTCCAGCAATTTTTCCAGAATCGTATGTAATCTGCGCGCGCCAATGTTTTCGGTTTTTTCGTTGACTTGCCAGCCCAGTTCGGCAATGCGCTGAATACCGTCGGCGGTAAATTGTACGTCTACGCCTTCGGTTTTCAAGAGTGCCTGATATTGCTCGGTCAGCGAGGCGTCCGGCTCGGTCAAAATCCGCACGAAATCGTCCGCGCTCAAGGCGTTCAGCTCGACCCTGATTGGAAAGCGGCCTTGCAATTCCGGAATCAAATCCGACGGCTTGGTCAAATGAAACGCACCGGAGGCGATAAACAGAATATGATCGGTCTTGATCATGCCGTATTTGGTGGTGACGGTGCTGCCTTCCACTAACGGCAATAAATCGCGCTGCACGCCTTCGCGGGACACTTCGCCGCCGCCCATTTCCGCGCGTTTGCAGATCTTGTCGATCTCGTCCAGAAACACGATGCCATGTTGCTCAACCGCTTCCAGCGCGGCTTGCTTGATTTCTTCTTCGTTGACCAGTTTGCCGGCTTCTTCTTCCTGCAACTGTTTCAAGGCATCTTTAATTTTTAGTTTGCGGGTTTTGGTGCGGCCACTGCCCAGATTTTGGAACATGCCTTGCAACTGGCTGGTCATTTCTTCCATGCCCGGTGGGGCCATGATTTCCACACCCACTGCCGGTGCGGCAACGTCTACTTGAATTTCCTTATCGTTCAAATCGCCTTCGCGCAGTTTTTTGCGCATTTTCTGCCGGGTGGATTCCTCGGATTCCGAGAGCATGCCGCCTTCGGCGCGTGGCAGTAATATATCCAGCACTTTTTCTTCGGCGGCATCGGCGGCGCGGTTTTGCACACGTTCCATCGCCGAAATGCGGGTGGTTTTCACGGCGCTATCGATCAAGTCGCGAATAATCGATTCCACGTCGCGGCCGACATAACCCACTTCGGTAAATTTGGTGGCTTCGATTTTGATGAAAGGCGCGTTAGCTAAGCGAGCCAGACGGCGGGCGATTTCGGTTTTACCGACGCCGGTGGGGCCTATCATTAGAATGTTTTTCGGGGTGATTTCATCGCGCAGCTCGGCGGTAACCTGGCTGCGGCGCCAGCGGTTACGCAGGGCTATTGCGACGGAGCGTTTGGCGGCGGCTTGGCCGACGATGTGTTTGTCCAGTTCGCTGACGATTTCTCTCGGGGTCATTTGACTCATGGTTTTACTCTTGTGCCGGTTGGGGTTCGGCGTCTAATTCTTCGATGCGCAGATTGTGGTTGGTGTAAATGCAAATATCGGCGGCAATGCCTAGCGATTTCTCGACGATTTCGCGGGCGCTGAGTTCGGTGTTTTCCAGTAAGGCGCGCGCAGCACTTTGCGCAAACGCGCCGCCGGAGCCGATGGCGATAAAGTCGTATTCCGGTTCGATGACGTCGCCGGTGCCGGAAATGACCAGCGAGGTTTTACTGTCGGCAATGATCAATAACGCTTCCAGTTTGCGCAGGGCGCGGTCGGTGCGCCAGTCTTTGGCCATTTCCACGGCGGCACGGGTCAGATTGCCGCGATGTTTTTCCAGCTTGCCTTCGAACTGTTCGAATAAGGTAAACGCATCGGCCGTCGCGCCGGCGAAACCGGCAATCACTTTGTCGTGGTACAGGCGTCTGACTTTACGGGCATTGCCCTTCATCACGGTGTTGCCCAGGGTGACTTGGCCATCGCCGCCGATCACGACTTTATCGCCGCGTCTGACGGAAAGAATGGTGGTGCCTCTGAAGTTCGTCATGTCTGTGAATGAGAAAGGGAAAGGCGGCGATTTTACATGTTCTCGACGGCGATAGGGTAGAAGTTTAAAACCGTAAGCCCGGTGGGTAAAAGGCGCAAAGATTGAACAAAGCAAGAAAACTGATTAAAGTTCAAAGTGCTGGTATTTTAAGGATGCGCCGCATTGACCGGCGTTTCCAACATTACAATAACAACAAGAGGGTAGCTAGTCATGAAATTGTCAAATCGCTGGAGAGGTGCGTGCTTGCTGGGTGCTATGGTGTTTTCAACGGCAGCCCTGGCTTTATCGCCGGAAGAAGAAGAGCGCGTGAAAGAGTGTAAAAGGCCTAAATTCCGGGATTTTGTGCCCGAGCAAAAAGCCGAGGTCGATGCGGGCACGGAAATCTCTTTTCATATCTCCCACAATGCCGATCCATTGACCGTGACCGCCGAAGCGCGTGGCGAAAAAATGAAAGTCAATGTGGTGGATAAAAAGAACTTTTACTTTGTGACCGCGAAATTGCCGCCATTGACGCCGGGATTTGCCCGTGTGCATGTCACCGCTAAATCCGCAGAAAGCAAATTGGAGAGCGGCTGTTTGGGTCAGGATGGCTGGTTGCTTAAAATTAAAGGTGAGGCAACCGCTAAACCGGCGGAACAGCCGGCGGCGGCTCAGTAGCGAATTTTATCTGTTTTGATCCGCCACATTTGGAAGGGGCGATTGGCCGAGTCGAGCGAGAGTTGCTGCATGACGATCCGGCGTTGCAGGGCGGGTTTGTCGATTTCGGTGTAAATAAAACCGTCGTCGAACCCGGCTTTAGCGGCGTCGAAACGGTCGCAAGCAAAGTAAACGGCTTGCAGTCTTGCCCAATAGATGGCACCCAAGCACATCGGGCAAGGCTCGCAACTCGTGTAGAGGGTGCAATCGGTTAATTGAAAATCGCCTAGTTTTTGACAAGCCAGCCGAATGGCGACGATTTCGGCGTGAGCAGTCGGGTCCAGATCCGGCGTCACCCGATTCCCGCTGGCGGCAATAATTTCGCCGTCTCTAACGACAATCGCGCCGAACGGCCCGCCACCTTGGTCGATGTTATCGCAGGCTAGTGCGATGGCTTGGTTTAGAAAGCCTTCGTGCATTACAAATCCAGCGGATTATCAGGATTAATACCGTCCATGAACGGCAATCGGCGGTCTTCGTTGGTGATCTGATAAACCTTCCCCAGCCAGTTATTAAACACGGCTTTAGCGGAATCCCGCCAGGTGATGTCCAAGTGCTCGATGATTTGTTGCTCAGGCATGGCTTGCAGTGGGCAGTTACCAAGCTTGGCTTCTTTCACGTGTTCTGTGTACTCGGCCAGTAGCTGTTGCACTTCGTTATCGAAATAATGCTCGGGGTAGGGTGGGTAGTCGTCGCGCTCGCCGTTGTAATAACGCAGTACTTCGCGCTTGTATTCTTTGAGCAGGCTAATATCGTCGTACTCCGGATGACCCTGGAAGAAGACGACGCGAAATCCGTCCGGACTAACGGCCAGATGCACACCGGCGGATTCGCTGGCCACCAGGACTTTCAGTCCGTGTGTTTCCATGTCGCGCCGAAACACTTCGTTAAAACGCGAATGCGGCACATCGAAGCGGGTGTTGATTTCCGCCACCAGGGGATGCTGCCTATCGACCACTTTATGGGAAAACACGCCCCAACGCTTGGCCGGCAGGCGCGTGCGCTCCACACCGTAACAATGCTGAATAAAGGCATGGGTGGCCAGGCACGAACACAGTACCGAGGTGACGTTTTGCGTGGCCCATTCGAACACTTCGGTTAACGGCCGCCAAAAATCTTCCTCCTGCAAATGGTCGTGGGTGACATTGGCACCGCTGATAATCAAGGCATCCAGCCCGTCTTGCTTGATTTGTTCGAAGGATTCGTAATATTGCTGGATATGCGCCAGGGCTTGCGGGCTTCTTTCCAGGCCCGCAATCGTAAACGGATGCACATGAAACTGGGCAATCTGATTGCAAGCGCCGACCAAGCGGAAAAACTGGCGTTCCGTGGCTTCCAGCGCCGCGTCCGGCATGATATTCAACAAGCCGATGTGCAACTCTCTAATCGATTGATGGCTGGCGCGGTCCGGGCTGAGAATTTCTTCGCCTTCTTCGTGCAGACGCTGAAAAGTGGGTAAAGCAGTATGGGCAACTAGCGGCATTACAAGAACGGTCTCAAGATTGTTGCCGGGCAATCGCCTCGGCAATCAGACGGATAAAGTCGTCTTCGTTATTGACTTTAGCGGTTTCGTCGGCACTGATGGTGTAGCCGTACTGGGCGGCAATCGCTTCGTAGCGCGGTACCCTGGCTTTGAACAGCTCCGGAAATACCCAGCTGACGAATTCGTCCGGTGGAATTTGGTCGGTCGAACTGTAACCGCGCTCACTCATGAATTGGTCCAATTTTTCATCGACGAATTCAGGGCGGTAATACAGGGGTTTGGGATCTTTTTTGGCGCGGTCGATGATGGTCTGTTCCAAAGCCGGCGGAATTTTGATGTAGACGATCAGCGTGTGTTTAGCCAGATTTTCCAGGACTTCCGGACAATCCAGTTCGCAAACGCTACCGCCGGCGTCGTTGATGAAATGCTTGTAGCCGTAGATGTCTTCGGCCTTATGGATAAAGTCCGGCACGTCGTTCATCGCCGCGATTTCGGCTTGATGATGCAGCGCTTGCCTGCGTTTGAATTCGGCTTGCGACAGGCCACCTTTGGCCGGGTCGCCGATTTTGCCCAGAAAGCTGGATACGGGGGCCAGGTTTTCCACAGTGATATTGCTGCAAATATAGATCGAGTCGGATTTGAGCAGATCGCGCAAAAACGGCACGCCCATCGCTTGCTGCTTGATGTTATCCAGAATCGGCTCTTCCAGGTATTTGGTACCGATGCGGTAGTCGCCGGAATAATGAAACCATTTATCCCTGGGTAACTTGGCGGAGAGGGTGGTTTTGCCGGCGCCGGACATGGCCAGCAGGGTGATACTCTTGGATTCCCAGTCCAGAAATTGTTGCGGGGTCATTCTCATAAATTATCTCAATCCAACAAATCGCTAATGTCCAAATCTTCCGCATCCGGGCGGGCGTGTCTATCGGGGTCTGTGTAGCCCAGATCGTCGGCTTCCAACTCGTCGAACGGCGCGCTCCAGTCTTCCGGATCTTCGATGTAATCGATAGTGGAGCCGTACCAGGATTCGTTGTCGTATTCGCCCAAATCGCCATTGGCGAACTGAACTTCCACCGATTCGTCGTTACCCTCAATCGCTACGACCTTGAAGGTAAGATTACTTTCCAGGTCTTTATACCAGCGGCCAATGACCGGATCTGTAATAGTTGCCATAGTTGAATCCTCGCTATGTTGATGACTTATCAATGATAGCGAGTTTATAGAAGCTGTGCGAGTGCATGCGGCAAAACTGTCGGGATTTTCGATTAGAATGGCAAATTTACACAGTCAGCGGCGGGAGCCATGAGCGAAGAAAGATTCATCGAATTGGAGATTAAACAAGCGTATCAGGAAGATTTGATTCAGGCGTTGAACCAAGTGGTGGCAGACCAGCAAAAGCAAATCGGCAAACTGGAAGAAACCTGTAAGTTGCTGCACGACAAGATCAAAAGCCTGGCGCTGGATGAGCGCCAAGCGGGGGCGGTCGATGAGCGTCCGCCCCATTACTGACTTATCAATTACGATTTGCGATGGCTAACGCGGCGAAGCTGCTTCGTCGGGTTGGATGCTGTTGCCAAGCTGGTTCGAGGTTGCGGCGAGGCGCTGCAATCCATATGTTTGGCGCGCAAGCGCCGACAAAAATCCTGACTGTCGTCTTGCTGTAAGCCGGTCCATTGCGCCCGCCAAGATGTGGCGTTTTTGACTTTGGTTTTGACAATGCCGGCCCGCCCGGTTTTAGCTAACGGGCCGAGAGCATTACGCGCACGCTGCAGATTCACATCGGCGTCGATTTTTCTGGGGAAACTTCCCATGCTGACGGTCCAAACATTGCCGCGGCTTTGCGGTTTGGCTTGGGCTAATTGCGTGAGCTTTTCGCGGCGGCTGTTGTATGGCGCATTAATGCGAATCGGCTCATAACGGCTACTGCCGGAGTCGGCACCCATTTGTTCCGCACTGCCGGCACAACGGTTGGACGACAATTGAAACGGTGGCGGCAGGGCGCTGTAATCCTTCAATTGCGAGATATGCTCGCCGAACAGGCCTTTTTCGCTATTGGCAAAGCCCATGTCCAACAGGTTGCCCATTTGCTCGAAACGCTCGCCGCTACTGTGCGCGCCCAATAACACCCCAATCAAGCGGTGGCCGTTGCGTTTGGCCGAGGCGATCAGGTTGTAGCCGGAGCCGCAGGTAAAACCGGTTTTCAGCCCGTCGGCATCCGGATAGCTTTTCAGGATGCGGTTGGTATTGGGCATTACCCGGCCTTTGTAGTTAAATTCCGTTGCCGAAAAATAATGATAATGTTGCGGAAAATCGCGAATCAAAGCAGCAGATAACAAGGCCAGGTCGCGGGCGCTACTGATTTGCCCGTCGTCCGGCAAGCCGCTGGCGTTTTCGAACGAGCTGTTGTACATCCCCAGCGTGCGCGCTTGCTGGGTCATCATCGCCGCAAAATTGCTTTCCGTACCGCCCAGCTTTTCCGCCAGCACGACCGCCGCGTCGTTCGCGGACCGGGTGGTGACCGCCATGATGGCTTGTTCCACCGTCAAACTTTGGCCAGTGCGCAAACCTAGTTTGGAAGGCGGTTGCGAGGCGGCGTGTTTTGATGCGAACACGGTGTCGGTCAGTCGCAGGCGACCATTTTCCAATGCCGACAGCGTTAAGTAGATAGTCATGACTTTGGTCAATGACGCGGGATACCAGCGTTGAGTGGATTCGGTTTCGTGAACCACGCGGCCGGTGTCGGCGTCGATCACAATCGCCGCATATCTGGCGGACGCAGGAGCGCTTTGCAGCATTAGGCAAGCTAGAGAAAGTAACGCTAAACGGGTTTTGGGTAGGGTGCTCAAGTTATTACTTTGCTCCAGATATGTGGCCTAAACATTTGACTATATTATTTAATCAGAATTATCGATTTCGAAAAAGACCCAATTAATGCGGGGATGGTCGGTTTTGATCTGTTTTTCCATTCCGTTAATTAATTCAACAGCTTCCCCCACGCTTAAATCCGCCAGCAGTTCGGCTTTAATGGCCAGCATCACTTGGCTGCCGTGGCTAATAGCCCAAATATTCAGTACGCGATTGACGCAGCCTTGCTTTTCCAGATAGCCGCGAACGGCATCGCGAATCTCAGTATCGGCTTCACCGAGCAGCAAAGAATGCACTTCCCGGCCGACTAACACCGCTACGACGACCAATAAGGCGCCAATCAACATCGAGCCCACCGCGTCGTACATTGAATTACCGGTAAGCATAGTCAAGCCCAGCATCGCCGCGGCTATCACCAGACCAATCAGCGCCGCCAAGTCCTCGCCGATGACCACCATCAATTCGCTGGATTGCGTTTCTTTAAACCATTGCCACATGCCTCGTTCGCCGCGTTCGCTTGCCATGGCCCCCAAGGCCGCGCGCAATGAAAAGCCTTCCAAAACCACGGCGATAGCCAGTATCGCCAGAGCCATGCCGGCGTTTTCCACGGTGTGCGATTCTTGAAAACGCAACCAGCCTTCGTGGATAGAGAACAAGCCGCCAACCGAGAATAGCGTAATCGCTACCATCATCGACCAGATATACGCTTCCCGGCCATAGCCCATCGGGTGGTGTTGGGTTGCCGCCCGCGCGGAGCGTTTCATGCCGATAAACAGCAAGACCTGATTGCCGCAATCGGCAAAGGAATGAATGGCTTCCGCCAGCAGCGAGCCGGAACCGGTCCAGACTGCTGCGCCGGTTTTGATCAAAGCGATACCCAGATTAGCGGCGAACGCATAAATGATGGCTGAGGCGGAATTGCTATGAGACATGAGCTATGGGCCAAAAAAATTAAGAATTAGGCGGCGATTGTTTGCAGCAGACAGCACCGAAACAAATCAAGTAATTATGCAGATTTTAGATGAGTCGAGCGGATTTGCTGCAAATACTTAGGTGTTGACAGACAACTTGAGTCATTGACTGTCAACTAGGCAATAGAGAGCTTATCGATTCTGTAAGGCGGGCGGTAGAGGTGGGTTTTTTGCCGATTGCTGGTGCCGAGGATGCAGTTGCCGGCCGCGGCGTTTTTGCAGCCAGCGTATCACGCCGGTGAGGAACAGCAGCGGGCAGAGCAAGCCGGCAACCAACACCAGCAATTGCCCGGTCAAGCCAAACGCCTCTCCGGTATGCAGCGGATGCAGCCAGTTGATGACGGTGTCCGAGCCGCCCAGTTCGTCGGGACTGCTGACCGCCAACACCTGGCCGGAATATTGATCGACCCAGACATTGGTTTTGGGAAAGCGCTGACTAGGCTCGCCAGCCTGGCGCAGATTGATGCGGTAGCTGCCATTAGCATCGTGCGGTGTCTCTATCCAACACAGGCGCGCCTGCGGAAACCGGGCTTGGCCGACCGCGACGGCTTGATCCAGGCTGATGCGCGCCGGCTTGTTTTCGGTGATGGCGGATTTTGGCGCGGGCGATGCCTGCAAGGGCGAGAAATAGCCCAGTATCGGATTGACGTATTGCGGAATCTCCAAGGCTACTCCGGTGACTGCCAATACCAGCATCACAATCAGGCTGTAGACGCCCGCCAGTTTATGTAAATCGTAATTTAGGCGTTCGCGGCTGGCATGGCGCTTTAGGCTCAAAGCGCTCTTTAATTTGTGTAGTGGAGGCCACCACAGATAGACGCCGCTGATCACGGACATCAACAACAAGCCGCCGACGATGGCCATCAAAATTTTGCCGGGATTATCCAGTAGCAGCTTGTAATGCAAATCGTAAAGCCAGGTCATCGCAAATTCGCCCCAGAAACGATTGGCGAGGACCGTGCCGGTATAAGGATCGACCGACAGCATCAGCGGGGCAAAGCCGTGATGCTCGGTTTCTTGCGGCTTATAGTAGCGGGCGGTGATGGCGCGCCGCGGATCGTCGGGAATTTCCAGCCGCCAGCCGCGTTGCCGCGTAGGCTCCGCGCGACGTAGGGCTTGAAAAATATCCTCGTAGCTTTGCCGCTGGGCGCTGGATTCGGAAATGATCAACTGTGGATTCAGCCACTCGTCCAGATCGATATAAAACACCAAAAGGCTGCCGGTCAGGCCGACCAGGGCGATGATAAAGCCCAACGACAGCCCGAGGTATAAATGTACGGCCAGCCAGAATTGGCGTCTAGCCTGCTTCTTGTTGGCCGTCGATTTCATGGTGATACGAGCTTAGTAGTCGAACTTGACGTTGACGGCGCCGTAGAAGGCAACGCCGTCGCCCGGCGAGAAGAAAGGTTGGGCGGTGGCGCCGAATGATTCGGAGTACCAAACGTATTCCCGGCGAACGTCGGTCAGGTTTTTAGCTTGAAATTGCAATTCCACTTCCTTGGTCACCTGGTAGCCTAAATCCAGGTTGAGCAGGGCGTATTCGCCGTATTGGCCGCGCTGATTGGCTTGATCGACAAAGTAGTCGCCTTGGCCGCTGGTCCACAGTGAAGAACGCAATTGCGGCAGGATTTGGTAGTCGATGCCGGCCGAGAACAAATAATTCGGGGTATTGACGACCTGATTACCCGAGACGTATTCCATAGTGCCAGCCGAAACCGCCGGCGGATTGGTGACTTTAGCTTCCTGCAACGAGTACGCCGCCCAAACCCCGACTTTATCGGTTGGATAAACTTTGACTTCAATGTCCACGCCTTGACGCAGTGTGGGGCCTATTTGGCTCGACTCCACGCTGGCCAGGTCGCGGCTAATTTCGTTGCTGGCTTTTTGCGACCAATAGGCGACCCGGCCCTCGGCCCAATTGACCGGTTTCAGCTTGACACCCACTTCCCAGCCATCGTTCAACGAGGGGCCGATATTCGCTTGGTTGCGGCCGATGAAGGTGGCTTGGCCCAGGCCGACCTGGAAGGTGCGGCCCCAGTTGCCATAAAGGCTGTAGCCTTCGATCGGCGTAATCACCGCGCCTATTTTGGGTTGCGAAATCGTGCCGTAGTCGTTAAGGGGGTAGGAGCCGAACGCTGAGCCGGGGCGATAGCTGAAGAAGCTGCCGTCGACGATGTCGGCGCGGTAACCCGGTGTCAGTTTCAACCATTTGAAAGGCTTGATGATCGCCTGGATGTAGCCGCCGTAGTTCAGGAAGTCCCACTTCTCGTCGTTACGCAAACCGCTGCTTCGGCGAACCCTGCTATCGGTTAGATAACGCAGATATTTGTTTTCCTGTTGCTGGAAGTCGAAGCCGGTTTCCAGCGAAAAGTCGTCCAGCCAACTGACCACCGGATGGTAGGTCAGCGAGGTCATCGCGCCGTACTGAATTTCGTCGCGGTCGCGTTCTTGCTGTGCTGCGCCAGGGCCATAGGTGACATAACGCTGGTCGTCGAATAAAGTGCCGTAGACCTTGGACGACCAGAATAAGGTCGGGCTGAGGTTGACGTCCAAGTGGGTGCTGACCTGACCAACCGTGCGTTTGCCGCCGTCAGTGGCATTTCGGGTGAAGGTTTGGGTTTGATTGAGTAACTGTTCCTGGTATGTCATATAGCCGGGTTCTTGGGCGCCGGCTTCGCTCCAGCGGGCGATCAAACCTATTTTGTATTTTTGGTTGTCCGGGGTGTAAAACCACTTGCCGGAAAAGCTGTTTTTGTCGGTGTCGCTATGGTCGCGGTAGCCGTCGCTGGCGCGGTAGGAAATTTGATAGTTCTGCGAGAAACCGTCTTTTTCATAGCCCAGACCGGATTGGATGTCGTGGGTATTGAAACTGCCAAAACTGGCCCGGGCCTTAGCGTAGTTGCCGCCGGTGGTGGTGTTCATGCTGATGTTGCCGGCGAAGGAGTGCAGGCCGTAGCGGGCGTCGTTGGTACCCCGCACCACTTCGATGGACTCGATGTCGAGCGGAAACAGCGAGTCGATAAAATAGGTGTCGCCGCTGTTGGTGTTGCTAGGCACGCCGTCGATCAGCAATTTCACCGCGTTGACCCGGCCTTCGCCATTGAAACCGCGAAACGACATTTTGCCGGTGGTGATGCCTTGGCCGAATTGGGTCACTTGAACGCCGGGCATGCGGTGGAACAAATCGTAGGCCGTTAATACGTTTTGGTCGGCAATTTTATCGGCGTACATGATGTCCACTGACGTGGCAATGTCCTTGCTGGTTAATTTCATGCTCTCGGTTTGATCACTCACTGTGACCGCACCCAGTTCGAAAGTCGAATCGTCCTTAACGGCTGGTGGTTTTGGCGCGGGGACTTTTTTAACCGCAATGACGCCTTCGCCTACTTGCTCGTACTGTAAGCCATTCTGACTTAACACTTTTTCTAGCGCCTGTTGTACGGTGTATTGGCCCTTCAACGGCTGGGCTTGCAAGCCTTGCACCATCGAGTCGGCATAGATCAATTTGGTATTGGTGGACTTTGCCAAGTTTTCCAGCGTCGCTGCCAGCGGTTGCGCGGGAAGGTCTATGCTTGCGCTGGTGCTGCCTGCCGCGCTTGCGTCGATTGAAGCGGCTAGGGCCAACGCCAGCAGGGGCGCCTGTCGGCGCGGTTTTTTCGCGGGTGTGGTGTTAAGTTTGCAATCCATGATCGTCTCCTGTTAGTCGTGGGTGGCAATATTTTTTGACTCGCCATACCCCATTAACGAAGCAGACTGGTCAAACTGGACAGGTTTGGGGAATATTTTTTTAACCCAAACACGAACACCTGTTTGTTAGCGGCTGTAAAGCACGACGGTTTGTTTTTGGCGCTGCACGCGGATAGGCAGGATTTTTTCCAGGGCCTGCAGAAACGGCTTGAGATCGGCGCTATTGAAACTGCCGCTCAGGGTTTGCTTGGCCAAGGCAGGATCGGCAAACGCAAAACGCACGGCGTGATAACGCTCCAATTCCGCGACGACTTCGGTCAGCGGCGTGTGGTCGAACAACAGTTGGCCGTTGAGCCATGCCGCCACTTGCTTGGTATTGGTTTTTTCGGGTTTTTGCCAGTGGCCGCCCGCATCTATTTTGCGGCTGAAGCCGGCGGGTAAATTTTCGCCAAACCAGCTGCGGCCGGCATGTAGGGCAACTTCGCCTTCCAAGACCGATACGGCGGTGCCGTGATTATCATGCCGCACGTTAAACACGGTGCCGATGTCTTTAATTTGTAGATTGCCGGTATGAACGGTAAACGGGTGCCAGGCCTGATGGGCGACGTTGAACATGGCTTCGCCTTGCTGCAACTCGATCTCGCGGCGCCACCAGGACAGACGTACGCGCAGTTGTGTATCGGTATTCAATTGCAGTTGGGAACCGTCGGCCAGTTGCACGGTTTGCCGTTCGCCTATGCCTGTTTGGTAAACTCTACTAGGCGCCTTGAAGTCCAGCCATGCGCCGGTCAACACGGTGGCAAGCAGCAGGCTAACGGTTAACATTTTGCCGTTTCGCCAGACGCGGGGCCTTGCGGAGCGCGCGGTATTCAAGCCGGCGACCTCAGCGGTTTTTAGCTCGTCCAGATTGCCCCAAAGGCTGGCGATGTCGTCGTAAGCGGTCTGATGCGCTGGATTTTGCAGAAGCCATTGCGCGAATGCTTGACGCCGCTGCTCATCACAGGATTCAGACTGTAACTCCACGAACCACGTCGCAGCTTGCTGAAGAATTTTTGGCGATTGCGAAAGCTTGGGCGCCGTCATCGATTGGCCGGTTTAGTGCTGCGTGCCGATTAGCATGTGATGGCAGTGCAACATGGCCTTGACCAACTGGCGTTGCACCGTTTTCTCGGAAATACCCAGTTTTCCGGCGATTTGGGCATAAGTGAGTTCGTCGATCTTGCGCAGCAGTAAAATATGCCGGCATTGCCGCGGCAGGCTGGCGATAGCCTGCAACAGGCGTTCGCATTGTTGGCTAAGAATGGCAAAGTCTTCCGGTTGCATCAGCGGGCAAGTCAGCTCGTCGTTCAATTCTTGGGTTTTTGCACCGCTGCGCTGATGGTGGCGAATAAAGTCTATCGACAGGCGTTCGGCGGTACGAAACAGATAACCGGGTAGATTGTCGGTGTGTGTCAGACTGTCCTTGCCCAGCAAACGCAAATAAGTTTCCTGACTCAGATCTTGTGCCGCATCGGGGCACTTTACCTTGCGCAGCAAAAAATCGACGATGGCTTCTTTATGAGTCAGAAATAATTCGGCTATCTGATCGTGCTTAATGGCGATGACGGACAAGCGACTAGCTCCGGATTTTTGTGAACGAAAGACGGAAACTGCCGCAAGCTGTGTGCCAATAAACGCATAAAGCCGTCCAATTCCAATAGTGCTCGGCTGTAAGGTTGTTGAGGGGAGGTGTAGGGGGAGACTTACGTTTAAAACTATGTCATTTAACGCAATTACCTGTGGCATATGACCTGATTTTTCTGTGCAAATCAGCTGCAATGGAAGTCATTCTTCGGTAGGAATCGAGGAAAAGTTGTCCTTTAAACACAATCCAAAAATTGACAATCAATCGATTGATTGATATTGTTTAAATCAATCGATTGATTTTTTCTAACAAGCACTTCCGCAGAGGCAGCATGGTCGCACCTGAAAACTCCGAAACCGAAACTCACGACGCACGCAGCCGGCTGGTCATGGCAGCGTTGCGGCTGTTTGCCGAAAAAGGCTACAAGGCGGCCTCCACGCGGGAAATCTGCGAGGCGGCTGGCGCCAATATTTCGGCCATTCGCTACTACTTCGGCGATAAGGCCGGTCTATATCGCGCCGCATTCTTCGAACCGATGGGCGACGCACGTTGCGGTTCCGATGTCGCGGCCTATGCCGACTTACCGTTGCCCGAAGTATTGACCCGGTTTTTCAGCGAATTCCTGGAGCCGCTGAAAGAAGGCGAGGACTTTGGGCTTGTGATGAAGCTGCACTTCCGGGAGATGATCGAGCCGACGGGCGCCTGGCAGCAGGAAATCGATGCGGAAATCAAACCGCAGCATGAATCCCTGGTGTTGCTGCTCAAGGAACATTTGGGATTGAGCGGCATCGACGACGACTTGCATCGGCTGGTTTTCGCGATGATAGGCATGGCGGTGCATTTCTATGTGGGACAAGACGTCATCTCGATGATTTCCCCGCAAATTTTAAATTCTCCACAAAACATCGACGTACTAGCGGAACGTCTGGCCGGCTACGCACTGGCCATGATCGAAGGCGAAGCCGCGCGCCGGGCTCGGGATGGCGACCATGAACAATAATATCTCGCGGCCGCTGGGTTTGAGTCTGATCCCCTTGCTGCTTTCGGCTTGCGGGTCCGGCGGTTTATTGACGACCGTCGGCCCTGATTATCAAACAGAACCATTGCCGACGCCTGCGAGCTGGCAAGCGCCGCAAGCCGATGCGGCCAAGCGCCAACAGGCGCATCAAGGCGACCCCGCCGAGCTGATGCGCTGGTGGGAGCGTTTTCAAGACCCGGCTCTGACTCGCCTGTTAAGCGCCGCCGAACAGGTGAGCGCCTCGGTCGCCGACGCCAGAGCGCGCATCGAAGAAGCTAGAGCAAATCTCGTGGGCGCCGATGCGGCCATCCTGCCGAAACTGGATTCAGAGTTCGCCTCCAAACGCTCCTCGTCTTCGTTTGGCGGCACGCCGTTCATCTGGAACCAATTCTCGGCCGGACTGCAATCCAGCTGGGAAATAGACTTGTTCGGCGGTTTGGCCCGGCAGCAGGAAGCGGCCCAAAGCCAACTGGAATCGCGCAACGCCTCCTGGCACGACGCCAGGGTCGCGGTAGCGGTGGAAGTGGCCGATGCCTACCTGTCTTACCGCTATTGCGAAGCGCAAGTGCAACTATTGCGTACCGACAGCGATTCGCGCCGCGAGTCGGCGCGGGTAGCGGCGGTTGCCGGCCAGAGCGGGTTCCGCTCACCGGGCGATGTAGCCTTGGCTACCGCCAGCGCCGCCGAAGGCAACAGAACCTTGCTGCAACAACAAGCCCAGTGCGAACGTTCCATCAAAAGCCTGGTGGCGATGACCGGCCTCGCGGAAGCCGACTTGCGGTCGTTACTGAACGGTTCGGCCGATCAGACGGCGAAACTGCCCACTCCGCCAGCGTTCGAAATCGCGTCCTTACCGGCCAAGGTGTTATTGCAACGGCCCGATGTGGCGGCCGCCGAACGCGACCTCGCCGAGGCCAGCGCCAATATCGGCGTGCAACGGGCCAAACAATTTCCGAAATTGAGCCTGTCGGGCAACATCACCCCGACCCTGCAAAACATCAACGGCGCGGCGCTGATGCTGGCGCAGACTTGGGCGATAGGGCCGACGCTGAGCTTGCCGCTGTTCGACGCCGGCAAGCGCGCAGCCGACGTGGAAGTCGCCAAGGTGCAATACCAAGCGGCGGAAAGCCGCTTCCGCGCCAAGGTGCGCACGGCGGTCAAGGAAGTCGAAGATGCCCTGGTACGTTTGGATAGCACCCGCCAACGCTTGCCGCAAGGCCGCGAGGCGGTCAGCGGTTACCGGGCAAACTTTCAGGCGCTGCAAACGCTCTACCAAAGCGGACTGGGTAATTTGCTGGATGTGGAAACTGCCCGCCGCAACGTGCTGGCCTCTGAACTGGCGCTCGAAGAGCTGGAGCAGGAACAGGTCGGGGCTTGGATCGCGCTGTATCGCGCGGCGGGCGGAGGCTGGACCGATGCTGGCGAGTCGCCGAATCCGGACACGGCGGCGGCAGGCCCAGCCAAACTCAGAGCCATCGGCAACACGCATTTATATCCGAATCAAAACGACATGCTCAACGGAGGAAACTCATGACCAAGGGAAAAATAGGCGTGCTATTCGCCGCCTTACTGTTATTAATCGGCATTGGCGTAGCGATCGGCCGCGTCAGCCAGCCCGCGCCATCTAGCGAAGCACCGGCTGCCAATCCGGCGCTCAGCGTGTCCGCGATCCGTCCGCAGACGCATGATATTCCGCTCAGTCTCACGGCTAACGGTTCGATTGCGGCTTGGCAGGAAGCCGTGATCGGCGCCGAAATCGGCGATCTGCGTCTGAGCGCGGTTAACGTGCAAATCGGCGAAGCCGTTAAAAAAGGCCAGGTGTTGGCCACCTTTTCCGACGAAAGCGTATTGGCCGATGTCGCGCAAGCCCGAGGTGTAGTGGCCGAAGCCGAAGCCAATCTGGCCGAAGCCCGGCTTAACGCCGAGCGGGCGCGCAAGGTCTCGGTATCCGGCGCATTGAGCGCGCAACAAGTGGACCAGTACCTGACCGGCGCGAAAACCGCAGAGGCCAAACTGCAATCCGCCAAAGCGCAGTTGGATGCGCAATTGTTACGCCTGAAATACACCAAAGTATTGGCCAGCGACGACGGCGTGATTTCCGCGCGTAGCGCCACTTTGGGCGCCGTCGCCACCAAAGGCCAGGAATTGTTTCGTTTGATTCGGCAAAACCGCTTGGAGTGGCGCGGCGAGCTTACCGCCGCGGAAATGACGCAACTGAAACCAGGCAATAAGGTGAGGGTAGAGGTCCCGAATGTTGGCAGTATCGACGGTGAAGTGCGTTTCCTGGCGCCTACCCTGGATGTGCAAAACCGCAATGGCCTGGTTTATGTTGACTTACCTCGTGCCGCGCAGACCGGTTTGCGTGCCGGTATGTTCGCCCGCGGCGAATTTGAATTGGGCAGTTCCACGGCGCTAACGGTGCCGCAAGAGGCGCTGTCGCTGCGGGATGGCTTTAGTTATGTATTTTTGTTGACCGAACAAACCGAAGACCGGGCCCGCGTCAAGCAGGTCAAAGTGCAGTTGGGCCGCAGAAACGGCGACCAGGTGGAAATTTTAGCCGGCGTGGCCGCCGAAGATCGGTTGGTGGCTGGCGGTGCCTCGTTTTTGGCCGACGGTGACAGCGTGCGGGTGGTGACACAATGAACGTTTCAGCCTGGTGTATCCGCAACCCCATTCCGGCCATGATGTTGTTCGTGCTGCTCAGCTTCGCCGGTTTGCTCAGCTTTAAATCGATGAAAATCCAGAACTTCCCCGATCTGGATTTGCCCACCATCACGGTCTCGACCTCGCTGCCCGGCGCTTCGCCGTCGCAACTGGAAACTGAGGTGGCACGGAAAATCGAAAACGCCATCGCCACCTTGCAGGGTTTGAAACACATCACCTCCAAGGTCCAGGACGGCAGCGCCACGATTACCGCCGAATTTCGTCTGGAAAAACCGGTGCAGGAAGCCTTGGACGATGTGCGTTCAGCGGTGTCCAAAGTCCGCGCCGATTTGCCGGGCGACCTGCGCGATCCGGTTGTCACCAAACTGGATTTGGCCGGTTCGCCGATTTTGGCCTTAACCGTCAGCTCCGCGCAGCGCGACGAAGAAGCGCTGTCCTGGTTTGTGGAAGACACGGTCGCCAAACGCCTGCTGGCGGTACGCGGCGTCGGTGCGGTCAATCGGGTGGGCGGCGTCAGCCGCGAAGTGACTATTGCGCTGGACCCGGTCAAGCTGCAAGCCTTGGGTGCCACGGCGTCGGACATTTCCCGGCAATTGCGGCAAATCCAGCGTGAGAGCGCCGGCGGCCGGATCGATTTGGGTAGCGGCGAGCAACCGGTGCGGACCTTGGCCAACGTGGCCTCGGTCGAGGAAATACGGCCCTTGCAGCTTTCACTGGCCGATGGCCGCCATATTCGGCTCGATCAAGTCGCCAAGGTGGACGACTCGGTAGCGGAACCGCGCGCGTTGGCGCTGCTGAACGGCAAACCGGTAGTGGGCTTTGAAGTGACCCGTAGCCGGGGTGCCAGTGAAGTGGAGGTCGGCGCCGGCGTACAAAAAGCCTTGGCCGAATTGCGTGTCGCCAACCCGGATATCGAATTCACCGAAGCGTTTAACTTTGTCACGCCGGTCGAGGAAGAATTTCAAGGCTCAATGACCATGCTTTACGAAGGTGCGTTGTTGGCGGTTTTGGTGGTCTGGCTGTTCTTGCGCGATTGGCGGGCCACTTTTATTTCGGCTGTCGCATTACCGCTGTCGGTGATTCCGGCCTTCCTGGGTATGGATTATTTGGGCTTTTCGCTGAATGTGATCACCTTGTTGGCCTTGTCGTTAGTGATCGGCATTCTGGTGGACGACGCCATCGTCGAAGTAGAAAACATCGTCCGCCACCTGCGGATGGGCAAAACGCCTTACCAAGCCGCGATGCAGGCCGCTGACGAAATCGGCTTGGCCGTGGTGGCGACCACGTTTGCGCTGGTCGCGGTATTTCTGCCGACTGCGTTTATGAGCGGTGTGGCTGGGCGGTTTTTCAAGCAATTCGGCTGGACGGCGGCGCTGGCGATAATGGCGTCTTTGGTGGTCGCCAGGATGCTGACGCCGATGATGGCGGCGTATATGCTGAAAAATCTCGACCATTCTGAGCCCAAGGAAGGTGCGGTGATGCGCACGTATATGAAGTTGGCGGGCTGGTGTCTGCATCATCGTCTGGCTACGATGGGCGGCGCGGCAGCGTTTTTTATCGGCTCGCTGTTTTTGATTCCGCTGTTGCCGACCGGCTTTATCCCGGCGGACGATAATCCGCAAACCCAGGTATTCGTGGAACTGCCGCCCGGTTCCAGTCTGGCACAAACCCGCGCTTCCGCCGAAGCGGCTAGACAATTGATTGCCAGGATCGACTACGTAAAAACGATTTATACCACCATCGGCAGCGGCTCGGCGGGCAGCGACCCGATGGCCGGCAACCAGGGTGCCGGCGAGGTCCGCAAGGCCACGTTGACGATTACCCTGGCTAACCGCCAGGACCGCCCGGTGCGTAAACAGGCCATTGAGCAAAATATCCGCCTGGCCCTGCAAAAACTCCCCGGCGTGCGCACCAAGGTGGGATTGGGCGCTTCCGGCGAAAAATACGTGTTGGTTTTGAGCGGCGACGACCCGCAAGCCTTGAGTGCCGCCGCCCGCAATCTGGAACGCGACCTCAGAACCATTCCCGGCCTGGGCAGCATCGCCTCCAGCGCAGCGCTGGTGCGGCCGGAAATCGCGGTAAGGCCGGACTTCGCCCGCGCCGCCGATCTGGGCGTGACCACCACGGCACTCGCGGAAACCCTGCGCATTGCCACTTTGGGCGATTACGATTGGTCTTTATCCAAGCTCAATCTGGCGCAACGCCAGGTGCCGATGGTCGTCAAACTGGCCGAGGAGGGCCGGCAAGATTTGAGCGTTTTGGAACGCTTGGCAGTGCCGTCCGCCAAGCCGGGTATCGGCGCGGTGATGGTCGGCCAGGTGGCGAAACTGGAACTGTCCAGCGGTCCAGCGGTGATTGATCGATACGACAGGTCGCGGAATATCAATTTCGAAATCGAATTGTCCGGCCAGCCGCTGGGTGACGTTGCCGCGGCGGTGGAAAATTTGGATAGCATTAAAAACCTGCCGGCCGGCGTGAAACGCATCAATATTGGCGATGCGGAAATGATGGGCGAGCTGTTCGCCAGTTTTGGTTTGGCGATGCTGACCGGCGTGTTGTGCATCTTCATCGTGCTGGTGTTGCTGTTTAAAGACTTCCTGCAACCCATCACCATTTTGGCGGCATTGCCGCTGTCGTTTGGCGGTGGTTTCGTCGCACTGCTGTTGACCGGCAAGGCGTTTTCGATGCCGTCGTTGATCGGCTTGGTGATGTTGATGGGGATAGCCACCAAAAACTCGATATTGTTGGTTGATTACGCCATCATTGCTCGCCGCGAACAGGGTCTGAGCCGGGTGGATGCGCTATTGGATGCGTGCCACAAACGGGCCCGGCCGATTGTCATGACCACGATTGCGATGGGTGCCGGTATGTTGCCGATTGCGATAGGCATGGGCAACGCCGATTCCTCCTTCCGCAGCCCGATGGCCGTCGCCGTAATCGGCGGCTTGGTGACGTCCACCTTGCTGAGTTTATTGGTGATTCCGGTGGCTTACACCTATCTGGACGATTTTAAAAATCTGGGCATGGCAGTTTGGAAACGCTTTACGGGGCCCAAAGCTGTTGCTGTCGAATCGTGATTTTCGAAACACGGCATCATCCATAGCGCATTCGGAAAGATGAAACAGAAGCGGTCGGGCTAGGGTAGGGCGTCAGGCGATGTTCGAACTATCCTGCCGGCCATCAAGCTTATACCGGCAATTGAAGGGTGTTGGCGTTCGGAGCATTGATTTCATCGAGGCTACGGTTCGCCGAAACTCTGATCGGCAACATTCTCGCCAGCCCAGTTCAGAGGGAGCCAACCGCGATGGACATAACGGTGAAACGATGAAAACGGCCAATCTTGCACGCGGTGCGCCCAACCGTGCTTCACCGGGTTGAAGTGAATGTAATCGATGTGATGCAACCCATCCTGTTCGTCGCGAATGGTGTGTTCCCAATAACGGCGTTGCCAGATGGATGCGCTGCCGTCATGCCGTTTGCCGACATCGATACCATGGCTGTTCAGCGCTTGAGTGAACAGCGACTTGATTGACTTCCAGCGTCCGGGATAATCGGTATCGTGTTCCGGCAAACGCCAGATGGCATGCAAATGATCGGGCAATACCACCATAGCCTCAATCACGAAGGGTTTTCGGGCGCGGGTTTGCGCAAATGCTCGGCGTAAATCGCCGACATGTTCGACCAGGAAACGCGCCCGACGATCACGCAACGTCACCGTAAAAAAATAAGTGCCACCCGCCACGAAATTACGCCGATACGCGACCATCGCCATTCCTTACGTCGATTGAAGTCAGGCCATTGTAGCCTCGATGCAGCGATAGCGGAATCGAGGGCGTCGGCTTACAGACCACCAAACCCACATCGGCAATTGAAGGGGGTTGGTCTTCGAAACCTCGATTACATCGAGGCTACTTGCTTGCTAATGAGAGGTGAAAGTGCCCAAAGGCAACCATTCAACGCGAGGTTTCGCGTCATTTTCGGTATGTTTGCATAATTGGTTCTCGGAGTGGCTTGGCCACAAATTTTTCAAGCATGCCTTCAGATTTCCGCCTTGCATCGCCTCCACCGCTAGGCAGCCGATTCCCATTATGGATAAGCACGAACTCCTTCTTTAGAGTATCCGTCATCCTACGAAACGTAGGTTGTGGATCCCTGTGAGTCGCTGATAATTCGTTAGCCAAGCACGAAAACTCTCTTACTTGCTCCGGAGTCGCATCCGACACAGTTACAAATTCACTTCGACGATATCCAGCAGCGTCTGTGTAGCGAAGCAATTGCGCGTCACTTAATTTTTCTTCGCTTGGCACCTTATCTAGCAACGGTCCAATATGCCCAAGGACAGCGATAAAGAGACGACGCTCTACGTCAAACCCATACCACGTTATGAGGCCATTGTTGATATAACTGCCAACAAATAGTGAGTAGCCACCCTCACGAATTTTTTCAATCTCAATTGGGATTCTAAGGTTTGCAGCCTTCCGCTCAGCAATCGTAATGTCTTGCAAGGGGGCTGCATTCTTCAGTCTTTCGATATCTGTCTCAAAGGGACCTGACACGCAGGAATCATTTTCACCTAAAGAAGGTGTGGCGATATCCGTCTTTGGGAGGGTAGGATTCTCGGAATTCGCAACTAAAGGTTTGGGCAACAATGACAGAGCCATTAGCAGCGTAATATTCATGGTGAAACCGAACATAAAAGGGCCGTTGTTGCTGAGGGGGCGCAACCAGTCGATCAACAATTCTCCATGTAGATCGACTAGTACGACATTTTAGAGATTACGAGACTTTAAGCCCCGTCAAGACCAGCGCGCTTAGCCGCGAGTTTGCAATATCGCTACCGCCGGCAATTCCTTACCTTCCAGGAACTCCAGGAACGCGCCGCCGCCAGTCGAGGTGTAAGACACTTTATCGGCGATGCCGTATTTGTCTATCGCCGCTAATGTGTCGCCGCCGCCCGCGATGGAGAAGGCAGGGCTTTCGGCAATCGCTAACGACAGAGATTTGGTGCCTTCGCCGAATTGGTCGATTTCGAATACGCCGACCGGGCCGTTCCAGACGATGGTGCCGGCGGTTTTCAGGATTTCCGCGTATTGTTTGGAGGTTTCCGGTCCAATATCCAGGATCAAGTCGTCCGCTTCCACGTCGGCGACGTTTTTCACGGTAGCTGCCGCGCTTTCCGAAAATTCTTTCGCGCAGACCACATCGACCGGTACCGGAATATCGGCGCCGCGTTCTTTTGCCGAAGCGATCAGACGTTTGGCTTCCGGAATTAAATCCGCTTCATACAAGGATTTGCCGACCGGGTAACCGGCGGCGGCGATAAAAGTGTTGGCAATGCCGCCGCCGACGATCAACTGATCGACTTTAGATGACAAGGATTCCAGCACAGTCAATTTGGTAGACACTTTGGAACCGCCGACGATGGCCACCAAGGGGCGGGCAGGGGTTTCCAGGGCTTTGCCGAGTGCGTCCAGTTCGGCAGCCAACAGTGGGCCGGCACACGCGATGGCGGCGTGTTCGGCTACGGCATGGGTCGAAGCTTCGGCGCGGTGCGCGGTACCAAAGGCGTCCATCACGAATACGTCGCACAGCGCGGCCATTTTTTGGCCCAGTTCGGCATTGTTTTTCTTTTCGCCTTTATTGAAACGCACGTTCTCGCAAAGTACCACTTCGCCGCGTTTTACTTCCACGCCGTCCAGCCAGTCTTTCACCAGGCGCACCGGTTGGCCCAGCAATTGTGAAAAGCGCTCGGCCACAGGTTGCAGGCTGGAGGCTTCATCGTATTCGCCTTCGGTAGGACGCCCCAAGTGGGACATCAAAATCACCGCGGCGCCGCCGGCTAATGCGGCTTCCACGGTTGGGACACTGGCTTGGATGCGCAAGTCGCTGGTGACTTTGCCGTCTTTTACGGGCACATTCAAATCTTGGCGGATTAATACGCGCTTGCCGGCCAAATCCAGGTCGACCATTCGTTTGATAGACATAAGTTCTCCTTTGGTTGAAATATTGAAAACATTATAAAGTGTAACGCCGGCCGCAGCCTGAATTAAAAAATAACAGAATAGTCAGGCGCTTGGACTATATTTGCTATCCGTTGCCTAAACTTTTACCGGCGGACTTATGTGCAAGTCGTTTATTTTTACGGTGTTCTGTGTGTTGGTGGTTACTGTTGATTCTGCGCGCTGCCAACCCGTGCCTGCCGCTGCCGGCGCCGACGAAATTCAAGTGTTGATAGACGTATCCGGCAGCATGAAACAGAACGATCCGGACAATCTGCGCGTCGAGGCCAGCCGTTTGTTAGTCAATTTGTTGCCGGACGGTGCCAAGGCCGCGTTTTGGTTATTCGCCGAAAAAACCGCGCCGCTGTCCGCTACCGATGCTGTCAATGCAACCTGGAAACAGCAAGCCGGCAAAACCATCGGCAATATTCATTCTCGCGGTTTGTATACCCACATCGAGGACGCGATTCAGACGGTGCTGAGCCAGGGCTTTAAGGGCGGCGGCAAGAAACATCTGATTTTATTGACCGACGGTTTTGTGGACATTTCCAAGGACATCATGCAAAGCGCGGATTCCCGCGAGCGCATCCTCAGCGAGTGGATCCCCAAACTCCAGCAGCAAAACATCAACGTACAAACCGTGGCATTGTCCGAGCAAGCCGATAAAGAATTGTTGGAAAAACTGGCTTTCGAGACCGGCGGCTGGGCGGAAACCGCGCAATCGGCGGAGCAATTGCAACGGGTGTTTTTGAAAATGGCCCAAAAAGCCGCGCCGAAAGAGACTTTGCCGCTGACCGATAATAAATTCCAGGTCGATAGCGGCATCCACGAGTTTTCGGTGTTGGTGTTCAAAAAACCGCATGCCGCGCCAACCCAATTGGTTGCGCCGGACGGCAAAAGTATCAGTAAACAAAGCATGGTCGCCAACGTGTCCTGGCTGGAAAGCCAGGCTTACGACCTGATCACCGTCAAGCAACCCTTGATCGGCGAATGGCGTTTGGTGGCGGAAGTCGATCCCGATAACCAAGTCATGATCGTCACCGACCTGAAATTGCAACTCAGTGAGATACCTAATTTTCTGGGCGAGAATGAAGCCTTGCCGATTAAGGCGCATTTCACCGACAAGGATAAGCTGATAACCCGCGCCGATTTCCTGGGCATGCTGACCCTGGAAGTGATCCAGGATCAGCAAGCACCGGCAAAAATGCTGGTCGTGGTTGCAGAACCCGGTTTTTACCAGCACAAGACTGAGCATTTAAGTTTGGGCAAGCATTTGCTGAAAATCGTTGCCGACGGCAAGACCTTCAAGCGGGAAATTATTCATGAGATCGAAGTGGTTGCCACGCCGATTACGGTCGAGAAGCACGTCGATGCAGCACAACGCCAAGTCACCCTAAAACTGTTACCGGATACCAAACTGATCGATCCCGCCGGTTTGGTGGTCAATGCAGTGATTAACCAAACCGGGCATGAGCCGGAAACCCGCGCATTGACAAATAAAGACGGGGTTTGGCTGCTGGATTTGGCCGGTTTGCCGGCGCAGACCACCACGCATGTCAATTTTAATGTGATGGCTAAAGATCATGCCGGCAAGCCGTTGGCGCCGGCGATCAAACCGCTGAGTATCGATGACAGTTGGTTCGTTCCTGCCGAGAAAGTCGAGGCTGCCGCACCGGCGGCATATACGGATGCGCATCACGAATCAGCTGATCCTGAAAAAACCGATCACGAAGCCGATGCCGGGCAGCATGAGCAGGCTGAGCATGAGCTACATCCGCCGCCGGACGCCCCGGAAACCAATTGGTTGTTGGTTGGCGGCATCATGTTGGCCATCAATCTGATATTGGGTGTGGGTGGATTTTTTACCTATCGATACCTGAAAAAAAGCCAAGCAGATAAACATCAGCAGTTACTGGAGAGATTGTCATGAATCCATTCGATTCCGTGGTAGTGATATTAGCGGCGGAGGCGTTGGGGGTTTTGACGCTGTTGGTTATCGTGCTGTTTTTTATCTCGAGAAACCGGCGAGGGAAGGAGATGGCCGAAATTGAACATTTCATTACCGAGCTTGAAGAGCAGTCCATCGTGAAGACTCGCTGGTTGGAGCAATTTCTGGAAGAAAACTGCGGGTTGGCTACAGCGGAGATTGAGCCATTGTTGCAAGAAGTCAATGCATCAGAACGCGCTGTGTTTGAAGGGGTTATTCGCTTGTTTTTAAAACGCGAATTGGTGTTGTTGAGTGAGATTGAGCAACGTATCGGTCGGCTAACCGAGCCATATCAGAATTTGCTGGCGAATCGGGGCACGCTTGCGCCGGTTGCTGCGGCGCAGGATTCGCCCCAAGCGAACCAATTGGCCGGCTTGGAGCGGATTAACCAACAACTGGTGCGGCAACTGGATAACGCGATGAAAACCATAGACGAAATGTCCGCCGAATATACCCGAGTGTTTAGCGGCAATCAGACCGCCTTAGAGTTGGAAAACAGCAGTAAAAAGATGCTGCAAATTTTTCATGATGCCGAACGCGGTGTGCGTGAAAGCATTACGGAGCTGGGGAAATGATGCAATCTCTGCTGCTTATCGGCTTAGGAGAGCTATCGCTGGTGTTGTTGACCGGCTTGATCGCGGTGTTAGTCGTTAATCGGCGGCATAAACGTCGGCGGCTGGCCGGCATCGAAGAGTTGCTGGAAGACATTAAGGACCGGCAGGAGCGGCGCGGCGACAGGTTGGCCTTGGCCTTGGCCGGTAAGCATCACTTAGACGAACAAGCCGCGCAAGCAGTCAGCGACACCCTGATTGCGGCGGAAAAGCAGTTTTTGTATGGGTTTGTTGAGCAGCAAATGCAGCAGCAGACCGTGGCCGGTTTTTACGAAAACCTGTGCCTTTTGCTGGATAGTTATCTGGACGGCTTACCCAAAGTGGCTGAAAAACCGGTTGCCGACGAGCCGCCTGCGGAGACCGAAGAACAATTTGCCGACACCGATTCCGAGCAGCCAAAGTCGCAGAGCTCTGATGAACCCCCTCCCGAAGAGGCTCCACCACCACCGGATTGGGGGGATGTGTTTGATTGATGATTTTGGCAGCTTGTTGTCAGGGCGCACCATAGCGTACCCTGACAACAGGCTGTTTCATTAACTTGTCGGTATTTCCGTCGCCGGCTGGTCGAGCAACTTGATGCCGGTCAATTTGCTGAAAAAACTGGCGGACCGTTTGGCCACGCTATCGCCTCCATCGATACCGGTTTGATGGGTGTTTTCAAACACCACAATGGAGTGCGGCTCCACGGTATACCAGGGTCTGCTCAGTGCTTTTTGCTCGGCCGGCTCGATAATGTCTTTGGGCGATGTTTGCGCGGTATCCACGGCCAGACACCAGCTCTTGCCCTCAACCTCCGGTAGCTGCAGGTTGTGTTTGCTGTCGGACATGTTCATTATTGCGTGCAGGTCGGGTTCATCTTTGCCTAATGCCGCCAGCGTAAAGGCCAGAATCCGCGTGTTCGGGTCGTCCCAACGCGGCGGTTGATCTACTTCCAGGCCATGCCAGCTGATGTCGGCCATATCCTTATCTTCCATTTTTCGGCCGGTGAGGAAGTTTCGGCGCATCAAGGCCGGATGGCGTTTGCGCAAACGGATCATCTGCTGCACAAAGTGCAGCACGTCGGCATTGTCCTTGGCTTTATCCCAATTCAGCCAGCTCAATTCGTTATCCTGACAATAACAGTTGTTATTGCCTTGCTGGGTGTGCAGAAATTCGTCGCCAGCCAGCAACATCGGTACGCCATGGCTAAGCAGCAAAACCGTAAAGGCGTTTTTCACCTGTTGCCGCCGCAGTTTGACTATGGCCGGGTCGGGGGTTGGGCCTTCCACGCCGCAGTTGCTGCTGAGATTATTACTGCAACCGTCTCGATTGTTTTCGCCGTTGGCGGTATTGTGTTTTTCGTTGTAGCTGAACAAGTCTTTTAACGTAAAACCGTCGTGGCAGGTGACAAAGTTAATGCCGCTGATCGGCAAGCGGTGCTGATGTTGATAGAGATCGCTACTGCCGCAAATTCGGGTGGCCACTTCGGCGATGATGCCGGTGTCGCCGCGCAGGAAGCGGCGAATTACGTCGCGGTAGCGGCCGTTCCATTCGCCCCAGCGGTAGCCGGGAAAGTTGCCGACTTGGTATAGTCCCGAGGCATCCCAGGCCTCCGCAATTAGCTTGGTTTTGGCCAGTTGTTCGGATAGTTCTATGCCCCAGACCAGCGGCGGATCCTGCAGTACGCTGCCGTCTTCGCCGCGCGCCAACGCGCTGGCCAGGTCGAATCTAAAGCCGTCCACATGCATTTCCCGCACCCAGTATTCCAGGCAGCTGATGATGAAGTTGGTGACCAGCGGGTGGTTGGCGTTCACGGTGTTGCCGCAGCCGGTATAGTCGTGAAAGATGCGTTTGTCGTGCTTGTCGGTCAAATAAAAGCTGTTGCCGGTAATGCCTTTGAAATTGATCACCGGACCGTCGGCGCCGGCTTCGGAGGTGTGATTGAACACCACGTCCATGATCACGCCGATGCCGGCCTTGTGCAAGGCTTTCACCAGATCGCGGAATTCGCGGATATGCGTGCCTTGTTCCGGCGTGACGCAGTATCCGGGATGCGGGCTAAAGAAGCTGTGCGTGCTGTAGCCCCAATAGTTTTTCAAGCCCAGATCGGCGGTATGCGGCGGCACGTCTTGCTCGTCGAAGGCCATGATAGGCAGCAGTTCGACATGGGTAATGCCCAGCTTTTTCAGGTAAGGGATTTTTTCGATCAGGCCGATAAAGGTGCCGGGGTGTTTAACCTTGGCGGAGGTGTGACGGGTAAAGCCGCCGACATGCAATTCGTAAATAATGGCTTTTTCGCTGCGAATAGCCAGCGGTGTGTCGCCTTCCCAGTCGTAACGGTCATCTACCACCACCGCGCGCATGGCATGTTGGCTATTATCACCGGGCTTGCAGGCGGCGGCGCGGTTCCATAATTTGTCGCTGATTGCGCGCGCCCAAGGGTCCAGCAATAATTTTTCGCGATCAAACCGCAAGCCCGATTCGCGCGTGTTGGCGGGGCCGTCGATGCGCCACGCATACCAGGTGCCGACCGGCAGTTCTTCGACAAACACGTGCCAGGAGAAAAACGTATGGTTTTTCTCTTTTTGTAAGGGTATGACTTGTAAAGGTTTTATGCTGTCGGATTCGGCAAATAACAGCAGTTCCACGTCCGTCGCGTGGCGGCTGGAGATGGAGAAGTTGACGCCGCCCTCGCTGACCCGGGCGCCGTGAGGATAGGGACTCCCTGACTTTAAACTGTATGGTTTGTGCATGCCCTTTACCGAGAAACTGTGAATTAGTCCTGATTTTACTGCATATAAGGGCTGCGGGCCTACGCCTTGCGTAAATAATCGACAACGGTTAGAGTCTATAAAGCCTGGTCGCTGCGGCGATACGTCGCGGAGTGTCCGCTACCCACAGGATAAAACCTAGTCACCCGACCCGTTAACATTGCCGATGGCCTTTTCCTCCTCACCGTCTCAAGTCCGCATGCCGCTTTCTGCGGAGGAAATGCGGGCTATCAGTCTGGAGATTAGCCGGGGTTTTGCCCCGCGCCGGTTTAGAGCCGGCGCGGCGCGGTTAACGAGTACTGGCTTCTCGCCGCAAGAGTTGTTAAGCATTAGTCAGCAGATTAATCGCGAATTTGCCCCACCCCAGCAACGCGCTGCCGCCCAAGCTGAAAGCGCCAAGCTGGTGGCGTTGCCGGTCGATCCGGAACATATTCATGTCTATTGGCAGCTGGATGAAGCCGCTCAGGCGTCTGTGCCGCTTACCGAGCCACCGGCAGATGTCCAGCCTTTGACCTTGCGCGTATACAGTCATCCTGCGCCGCCCGAAGCGGTCCCGTTGCCGGCTGAATCGGCCAAAACCTGGTTCGATGTGCCGGTTGCCGCCGAACGCAGCCAACAGCAGATTACGCTGCCCAGCGGCGACACCTGCATCGCCGGGATTTACCAGGTGGCGATTGGTCGGCTCAATGCTCAGCAGGAATTCAATCCCTTGGCGTATTCGCAGGCTGCCGCAGTCGCGCCGCAAGTGTCGCCGATGACGGAAAGGCTGTCGCCGGCGATGGCGCAGTTTATAATGCTGCCTTCCCAGGCGTCTTCGGCGCTTGCCGTAACCGCGTCCGGCCAACAAAACTAATTCCGCGATGAACAAAGGCTATCTCAGCATCGTTTTGCATGCCCATTTGCCCTATGTGCATCATCCCGAACACGACAGTTTTTTTGAAGAAAACTGGTTGTTCGAAGCCATTACCGAATGCTATTTGCCCTTGTTGGCGATGCTGGAACGTTTGCATGTCGATCAAGTGCCGTACCGGCTGACCTTGTCCTTGTCGCCGACGTTGATGACGATGTTGCGCGATCCCTTGCTGCAAAACCGTTATCTGCATTATCTGCAAGGCCGGCTGGAACTGGCGGAGCGGGAGTTGGAGCGCACGCGCAGGCTACCGCAGTTCGAGCCGCTGGCGCAGATGTATATGCAGTGGTTTCAGGACGCCTTGCATCGCTACCAGCACCGCTATGAATGCGATTTGCTGACGGAGTTTCAACGGCATCACAGCGCGGGCTGCCTGGAGTTGATTACCACCGCAGCCACCCATGGCTTTTTACCCTTGTTAAATGTCAGTCCGGTGTCGGTGCGTAATCAAATCGGCGTGGGTATCGCCAGTTTTAAGAGCCAATTCGGCTTTGCACCCAGCGGATTTTGGTTGCCGGAATGCGGTTACTATCCGGGCCTGGAACAGGCGCTAAAAGCCGAAGGCATCACTTATTTTTTCGTCGATAGCCATGCAGTCATGGATGCCGACCAACCGCCGCGCCATGGTGTGTATGCGCCGTTGGATTGCGGCAATGGCGTGGCGGCGTTCGGCCGCGATCCGGCTTCGTCGCGGCAGGTGTGGAGCGCCGAGGAAGGCTATCCGGGGGATGGGGATTATCGCGAGTATTATCGCGACATCGGCTTTGACTTGCCCTTGGAATATATCGCGCCTTATATTCTGGACGGCGAAACCCGGATCAACACCGGCATCAAGTACTACCGGATTACCGGCGCCAAGCAAACCAAGCAGGTGTACCAACCGGAGCGGGCCAAGCAGAAGGCGCGCCAACATGCCGAGGATTTTATCGTGCGCCGTCAGCAGCAAATTGACGCGCTGACTGCGGAAATGCCGCAAGCGCCGCTTATCGTCGCGCCTTACGATGCTGAACTATTCGGACATTGGTGGTTCGAAGGGCCTTTATGGCTTGAACAAGTGTTACGCTTGGCGGCGAGCAGCGAAAACGGTATCCAGACCGTCAGTTGCGGCGATTATTTGCAATTGCCGTTGCAGCATGTGCAGGCTACGCCGGCCGCTTCCAGTTGGGGCGAACACGGTTATTCCAGTTATTGGCTGAACGAAAGCAATGACTGGATTTATCCCCTGTTACACAAGGCCGCCGCCGAAATGGAAAAGCTGGCCAACGATTTACGCGGTTTTACTGTGAGTGATTTACAACAACGGGCGTTAAATCAGGCTGCCCGGTCATTGTTGCTGGCGCAGTCTTCGGATTGGCCGTTTATCATGAAGGCCGGTACCACTATCGATTATGCGCGCAAACGCATCACCGACCATTTGGCTCGTTTTAATTATCTGCACGATGCGATTCGCAAAAACCGTATCGATGAACGCTACCTGACCGCGCTGGAAATCATGGACGATATTTTTCCTGACATCGATTTTCGCCATTATGCCGCCTAGACAAAGGCCCGTTTTGGGCACTGCTTAACCCAACCTCCAGGGGGAGCTATGGATAACATCCAATTGTTGTATGTAGCCAATAACGTCACCGGCAAAGCCGCCGCCTGTCAGCAATCCTTGCAGTTTTTGATGCGGGTGGCCGACCTGGATTATCACAAGCAAGTTGACGTGCTCTGGGCCGGCGAAGATGGCGTCTGGCATGTTTTGCCGGCCTTATTCAACCGTAAGGCGGAAGACAGGCAGGAGTATTGGCAGGCCGACATCCTATTTCCGCCGCAGCCGCATGCCGACATACCCGGCGATATTCGTTTTGCTTTGCGTCTGCAAGCAGCCGGCAGCGAATATTGGGACAACAACGAAGGTGGCGACTATTTTAGCGGCGCGGGTAGTGGGGCTAGATTGACCAGTGCCGCGGCCATGCTGCAATTGAGCCACGCCGAACAACTTCAGGACGGGCAACATTCCGTGCCGGTCAAACTGGCGGTGGACGCTGCGCTGGAAATAGACCATGTCACGATCCATTGGACTATCGACGATTGGCAACACAGTCACACCACCAGCTGCCGCCGCCAGGCGCAAAGGAAGTCTGCCCATAAAGCCCTCTATGCCGGCTTGCATCTTGCGCAAGTGTGGAACGGGCGGATCAGGGTAGGGGACGCTTTTCGTTTGCAATACAGCATCTGCTGTGAAAACAAGCAGCAACGGCTGTGGGATAACAATGCCGGGCAAAATTACGCGCTAAGCCGCACGCCGCTACGGCTGTTGATTTTGAATCTGCACTGTTACCAAGAGGAAGACCAAGACCGGAAATTTTGGCAAATTGCTAACGCTATCGACGAGTTGGGCGCGGATGTGGTTTGCCTGCAGGAAGTGGCCGAGTATTGGAATGACGGGCGCGGCGATTGGCCGTCCAATTCTGCTAATATCATCAACCAGCGCTTGCCGCAACCGTTTCATCTGTACACGGATTGGTCGCACCTGGGGTTCGACAAATTCCGCGAGGGCGTGGCCATTCTTAGCCGCTATCCCTTTATAGAGCAAGAAGCCCGCTACGTATCCGATAGCCACGATGCCTATAGCATTCATTCCCGCAAAGTGGTATCGGCGCGGATCAAGGTGCCGTATGTCGGTACCGTCGATGTGTTTTCCGCGCATTTAAGTTGGTGGGAAGACGGTTTCCAGCAACAATTTCAACGACTATCCGCGTGGGCGAACGATAAACGCAGCGCCGAGGTGGATGCCACCTTGCTATGCGGTGATTTCAATATCGCCGCCGGTTCGACGGGCTATCAACTGGTGGTCGACGGCCATCAATACGAAGATCAATATCTCGCCGCCAACGCCCCGGCGTTGTTCGAACAAATTTTTCGGGTTAACGATGCGCATTGGCGGGATTATCTGGCCGACGATTATCGAATCGATTACATTTTCATGGACAGGAATAGCGGCTTGCGGGCCAGCTCGGCGCGAACCGTGTTCACCGAGCAGGATTACGGGCCGGTATCGGATCATTGCGGCTATCTGTTAACCTTTGAGCCGCTATAAACTGAATTGCAAAGGGGCAACCTCTAAAAATCCCCTTCCCTCAGGGAGAGGGCTGGGGTGAGGGATGTAAACAATGGATTTTAATCCCCTCATCCCAAGCTTCTCCCTGAGGGAGAAGGAGGTTTTTAATGTTTTGAGGTCCCCGTAGGCGATTTTACAATTAAGATAAAGCTTGTTTAATTAGGCAGCACCATATGCAAGTAGCAGAACATTACGCCAAACCGGTATTTGGCAAATTGGGCGGTTGTTTCCAACGAGGTAACGATTTCAGGGAAACCTTCGACGTTCGCTGGGGCAAGATAGACTTTCATCTGTCGCACGGCATAGCCGCTAACTTGAAGGTGGTGCTGAAGGTGTATCGGGAGTCGATTTGCGAGACCTATATCGTCGACACCGATGCTTATGACGTGGAATGGGACAAGCACAAACGCTCGACGCGGGATTTTTACGTGATGCCGTATTCCGGGCAGTTCGGCAAGATCAGCTGCATCAAGTTCTCGTTTATCGTGCATTTGGGTGAGCATTCCATCGCCTCGCGCCATGAGTATATTTTCATGGACGGCGACCAGTTAAGGGATAACCACCCGCAGCAGCGCCATATCAACGAGCATTGGGCCACGCCCAACCATTTCCGCAGTTATGAGCTGGACCCAGGTCAATTGCAGAGTGATGTGGATTGGTACAACCATCATTTCGATTCCCTGCAACTGACCCCCAAATTTACCAAGGGCCAGCAATTTCACCCGTATCACCCCAAGCGTTTTATTCACGATCATATCGATAAAGTCATCGCGGCCAAACACAGTCAGCCAGACCGCTTATGCACCATCAAAGTCAGCGTGGATTGCATAGACGACGGCGATTTTATTAATCACTTGATTCATGCCAGCCAGCAGGGTGTTTGGGTGCAATGCATTGTCGATTGGCGGAAGATGACGCTGACCAATAGCCAGAATTACGCGCGCTTGAAGCGCTCCGGTATTGAACTAGTGGGCGTGTTTTGCACGCCCAAACACCACTTGATCGAAGTCGAGCCGGACATGCACACCAAGTTCGTGATCTTCAACGACGAGGATTGCATTATCGGCTCGTTTAACATCACCTTTGATCGTTGGTGGGCCAATTGGGAATCCGGGATGAGTTTTCATTCCAAGGGTGTGTGCCGCTTGCTGGATAACATCTTCCAGAGCCAGCGCGGCGGCGTGATTCAAAAGTATGGCGTCGATCCGCTCAGTCCGTTCAATCTGCTATACACCTTTGGCCGCCACACCATGGCCAATGGCAGGGTTTACCGGCCGCATCACGCGATATTGGCGGAAATTCATAGAGCGCGCCGCTCCTTGAAGTTGTGTTTGTTTTTGATCGGCGATTTGCTGGGCGATCACCACGATAGCGTCGTCAACGCCTTGATCCAGGCCCGCGACCGTGGTGTTGATGTGCAGCTGCTGTTCAACGGCCACTTGGCCCGTCAAGGCAAAATCGGCGTCGAGCGCAGTATGGCCGACGAATTGGCACGACCACTGTTACCGGCCGTGCAACGTCTGCGCGATGCTGGGATTCGAGTGGGATTGGTCTATGGCCAAGACGACTTGCCGGTGCCGTATTCGCCCATCCATAGCAAATATTGCGTGATTGACGATTACATCGTCATTGATGGTAGTTTCAACTGGTACAACACCTCGGTGTTCTCCCACGACTTGATCGTCGTCGCCGCCAACCGCGACGTGGCCCAGCCCTATCTCTACGAGTTTGGGCAGATTCAGCGTTTGTTTAGGGTGTTTTACTGACAAACATTTCAGGTATACGACGACTCAGATCTTCCTGAATAACGTTTTCGACCTAACGCTGTCTATCGTGGTGGATTTTTGAATGAACGATTAGCGTAGAGGTAACTGACCCGCGGAGGCGAGGCGCCCTGGCCGTGGCGGGACCGTTTGACCAACATGTTAGGCCTCAGCTTGCTTTGCGAACTGCTGCTACCCCCTTACCAAACTTCAGCGACAGGGCTGCTATGAGCACGTAGGGCCAGAGGTTCAACTGGATCCAAGAAAACGTCGAGGCGCTGACCGTTTGCTCTCGCAAGGCCAACCGCTGATTCTCAATCTCCACAAGTTCTTGCTGTTTGGTTCGTGTCGAAACCTTCCATTTTCCGAGGTGCTCTAGTTGCTGTCTGGGGGCAGTCGTGCACTTGGAGATGCCGAAAAGAATCAATTGAGCCAGGGACGCCTCTTCGTATTGAATCTCGTGAAGTAGAGCGCTGCCGGGATGGGTTGGTTTGAACGCTTGCTGATGCAACTTGTCGATCTCGACCTGCATATTCTCCTTGAACGAAAGTGCGTCGGATACTAGCGAAGTGCGTGAAGAGACAGCGGACAGGTAAAGGGAAGCCATAGGACCCGCAACAAGTGACGACATCCTGTCGCCCTTAGTGAGGCTCTCAATCAACTTGTCGGCTGCTGCGCAGGAGGCCAGCAGTCTGTCCTCAAAGTTTGGGTACGCCGCTTGCGCGGTCGACAGAAATGCAGCAGTAGGCTCGGCGAATCTGACGGCTGCTAGGCACTGACCGGTTGCGCTCGAAGGTGGCTGCGCGCAGACGGAGGCAGAGTCACGAATGACCTTTATGCTCTGCAAACTTGAGTCGAATGCGGCTTCCGTTTCTCCTATCTCAATGTTCGGCCGCTCACGCTGCATTGTCTCAAGCGCCGTTCGACTGTTCTCTGCCACTGAATTTAGGGCAAAGAGCTTGCGCTGAACTTCGTTTGACGAGAATAGCAAGATCACACCGATCGCAGCTAGAGGGTAGTACACAAGGTCAACGTAGTTCCAGCGAGGGGACTGGTAGTAGACAAATCCAATGGATGCGGCCGCCGTGAATGCGGCCAGAAATAGCATGTGTATTGAGGTCATCAGGAGTGCAGTAGAGCGTCTGGGAGGTGGTTCTGAGGCTCGGCATATCTACCGAAAAATGATCTTTGGCACGATAATTTATTGATCTGCATATGATCTTCCTTTCTGTATATCATCCGGCGGAGAAATAATGACCGGTAACGGCCAGACTGTTGCCATTGAATCAGATCGAGCCATAGTCCGCAACGGCTCGATAGAAACAGATTTAAAAAGCCCGGCCATTAATTCTACTTTGTCAGATTTAAGCAACGCCGTCATGCCCGCCTGGATGGCAAGCTTCGATCCGTCCGTGGTGTCTGGATTTCGGCTATCCCTGCCGAAATGACGAGCACTACCGAGAATCTGACAAGGCAGAATTAACCACTCGTAAGCTCCGGCACATAACCAATCACTACAGCGCCAAATGTGTGGTCAAGCTGGCGCGTCAAAGATAGGCAGCCGAAGATGAGATAAACCGGGAGGTATCGCTATGCAAATCAGCAAAAAGCTCATAATATTGAGCGAAATTTTGAGCAAACTATTCAGGAGTTGTTATGAGTATTGCCGTGGCCGATATAGTGCCGTTTTCCGAGGCCAGGACCCAGTTATCCGCTTTGGTGAGCGAGGTGCAAACCGGTAAGGAAAAAATCATTACCAAAAACGGTGAAGGCGTAGCCGCGTTGATCGGCGCGGAACGCTTAGATCACTACCATCGCCTGGAGCGTGCGCATATCCACTTACTGTTATTGCATGAAATCGAACGCGGATTGGCTGATCTCGATGCAGGGCGTCACCAGGATGCCCGCGAAGCGTTAAAGCAAATCAAGCAAGACCGGGCTAAATCCGTATCCACCTGACCCATGCAGGTACGTTTTACCGATAACTTTCTCGCCAATTTGCAAGACATAGAAGGCTATTGGCAAGTAAACAATTTTCCGCAGGCTTATGATCGGCTGCTTGATAGTTTGGAGGACTCCGTTATCCCTAATCTCGAGCGTTATCCGGAAATGGGTCGGTTATTTGCTCGCCATAACCCAGACTCGGTGGAAGCGCTGAGCGCGACCGGGCGAATTGCCGACCATTATCCGGCGGTCCGTGAATATGTTTTAGAGGACTATTTGCTGTTGTACTTACCGACTGACGCCGTATATCTGCTCGCCATCAAACACTACCAACAACTCAGCTATGATTTGGCTGGCTTGTGGCTAAATCGTTAAACCTTTATCCCTATGGCAAAAAAATCAAAATCCGCTTACGTATGCACCGAATGCGGCGCCGATTTTCCCGGCTGGTCCGGGCAGTGCAACCAGTGCGGGGCCTGGAACAGCATCAAGGAAGTGAAGTTGGGTAGCGGCAAAACCGCGCGCGATAATTCCGGCTATGCCGGTAGCCGCAGCGAAGTACGGTTGTTGTCCGAAGTCAATCTGGCGCAAGCTGAACGGATTTCCAGCGGTCTGGCCGAGTTCGACCGGGTGTTGGGCGGCGGCATCGTTACCGGCAGCGTGGTGTTGATCGGCGGCGCACCGGGTGCCGGCAAGAGTACCATCCTGCTGCAAGCCATCGGTCATATTGCGCAGCAACTGCCGGTGTTGTATGTGTCGGGCGAGGAATCGCTGCAACAGATCGCCGAGCGCGCCCATCGTCTGCAATTGAATACCGCCGGCATCAAAATGTTGGCCGAAACTTCGGTACAGCAGATTTGCCAAGTCTTGGACGAGGAACAGCCCAAGGTGGTGATCATCGATTCGATTCAGGTGATGTATACCGCCGACTCGGACTCGGCGCCGGGTTCGGTATCGCAGGTGCGCGAATCCGCCAGCTATCTGACACAATACGCCAAACTTACCGGCGTGTCGTTTTTCATGGTCGGCCATGTGACCAAGGATCAATCGCTCGCTGGCCCAATGACCTTGAGCCATATCGTCGATGCGCAAGTGGTGTTGTCGTCTACCGACGATTCACGCTTTAGGGTGTTGCGCGCCGACAAGAATCGCTTCGGGAGTGTCGGCGAGTTGGGCTTCTTTGCGATGGAAAGCAGTGGCTTGAAGGAAGTGAAAAACCCGTCGGCGATGTTTCTGTCGCGTGCGGAAAAACCGTCGCCCGGCAGTGTGGTGACGGTGTTGTGGGAAGGTACCCGGCCCTTACTGGTGGAGATTCAGGCCTTGGTCACCGAAAGCCAGTACGGCAATCCGCGCCGTTTGGCGGTGGGTCTTGACCAAAACCGGCTGGCCATGTTGCTGGCGGTGTTGTCGCGCCACGGCGGGATTTTTACCGGCAACGACGAGATTTACGCCAACGTGGTCGGCGGCATTAAAGTCACGGAAACCAGCAGCGACTTGGCGATCATGATAGGCGTGGTGTCCAGTCTGCGTGATCGCATCATTCCTTACGACACTGTGTTCTTCGGTGAGGTGGGTTTGAATGGCGAAATTCGTCCGGTGGCCAACGGCCATGCTCGGCTCAACGAGGCGGCCAAGCATGGTTTCAAAAAGGCGATTATTCCTAAGAGCAACAAACCCAAGGATCCGGTGAAAAACTTGCAAATCCATGCAGTCAGTAACATTCAAGAAGCGCTGGCCGTGCTGGCGGATTTATAATTGCTGCCCATAATCAATGCCAAACTTCGTCAGGGAACGATATGAAAAATACAGCAGCCGTCAACGGTAAATTTGGCCGTAACGATCCGTGCCCATGCGGCAGCGGCAAGAAATACAAAGCCTGTTGTTTAAAGCAAGCCGAGGCGGCGGCGAGGCCGGTTCAACCCAGTGTGGACGACGCCTTAAAACAAGCCTGGCAAGCCGTGGCGCGGCGCGATATGGCGGGTACGTTGCATGGGTTTCGGCAAGTGTTAGCGATCCAACCCAATCATGCAGAAGCACTGGCCGGATTGGGACAGGCTTTGTGTTGGCAGCAGCAGCGCCGGGAAGGCTTAGCCTATCTACAGCAGGCCGCTCTTCAACTGGAAATCGACGCTCAGCAAACCTGCAATATCCGTTTTATGCTGGAACTGGCCGAGCAATTGCATCACTGGGGCGATCTGGATACCGCGCTGAAATTAACCGAATTGGCGGTCAAACTGGAACCTGAGAACCCTGCCGCGCTGAATAATCGCGCCCTGTATTTGACAAGGGTTAATCGATTCGAAGAGGCTTTGCCTTTTGCCAGCAAGGTTTGCGAGTTACGTCCGGATGATCCGGCCTGCAATAATATGCTGGCGGTGCTGGAAGCGCATTTAAACCGTTTGCCGGCAGCCAAGCAGCGCTTTCAGGCTGTGATAGCCGCCAATCGCAATATGCAGCAGACCGCACGCGCCTGGCAGGAGTTGGTTGGCGTGCTGGATAAATTGGAAGAATACGATGCATCGTTTGCGGCTTGCCAGCAAGCTAAGGCTTTGTATAAGCAATTACCTGAACTCAGCTCACTTGACGCCGGACAGGTATTTCGTGCGATTCAACGTAACAAGCAGGGCTTTGATCAGGCGTTACTGCATCGATGGGCTCTCAGCGACTTTGCCGATAACTTGCCGGCCCCGACGTTTCTGCTGGGCTTTTTGAGGTCCGGCACGACGTTGACCGAGCAAGTGCTGGCGGCGCATCCCGAGGTGTTTACCTCCGATGAAAATGATCTGATTCATGGTTTGATCCAAGAGCTGCAAAGGTTGAGCGGTGTGCGAGAAGACATCCCGGCCGCCCTCCGCCAGCTTGGTCTGGATGATGTCCGAAAGTTGCGCGCTTACTATTGGCGGCGGGTTAGCGAAGAATATGGCGCGGGTGCCTTGAATAAATGTTTTATCGATAAAGTAGCGCTGAACAGTATCGATATTGGCCTGATTAGCAGCCTATTTCCGGAGGCCAGGATTATCTTTGCGCTACGCGATCCGCGCGATGTGTGTTTGAGTTGCTTCCAGCAGGCGTTTAAGCCGTCTAGCGTGACAGTCAATCTACTGAGCTGGGAAGGTGTGGCCAAGCAATATGCGGCCGTAATGGATCTGTGGCTTTACATTAAACCGATGATGCAGCCGCGTTATATGGAATTGCGTTACGAGGACACGGTCAACGATTTCGAAACCAGTTTTCGCCGGGTGTTTACCTTATTGGATTTGGAATGGGTGGCCGAAGTTAGCGCGTTTCATGAGAAGGCTAAGGGCCGTTACATTGCCACGCCGAGTTTTGCCGCTGTCGCTCAGCCGATTTATTCGCGCTCGGTGGCGCGTTGGCAGCACTATGAAAAGTTTTACGAACCCGTATTACCGATTTTAGCGTCGTATATCGATGCGTTCGGTTACGAATGAAGCGAATGGGCAGGGTTGTTCAAGCTTTTTGATCAAGTAGACTACGATCAAACGGATGTAAAAATGGAGCTTCCGTGCCCCCGGTCATCCTTGACCGAAACCGATCCAATTTCTTGCTGATTAACCCGGCCCTTGATCACACTGGTAATTAAGGGCGCCGGGTTAAAAATCAGCTTTAAGTGACATAGATACGTCTCAGACGTTTTCTGTGGTTTTGCGTTTGCCGAAACCGACTAAGCCCGCCATCGCGCTACCGAACAGCCAAACCGCACCCGGCACGGGTACTGGTGATGCGGCGGCGGAGATGGTAGCGGTATAGGCCAGATTGGCGCCGCCTACCGTGCCGTCGTAACCACCCAAAATCAGTGTGTAAGTACCGGCAGTCAGGAAACGGGTCAGCGTCGCGCTGGCGGTGGTGCCTTGAGTGGCTGCGAAGGCCCAGGCGTTTGCGTCAACCAAAGCCAGCGTTGTGCCAAGTGGGCTGGCAGCCATGGGATTCAGAGCACCGTTGTTCAGGTATTCTTGATGACGACTGCTGCTACCCGCGGTATCCCAGCCGCTCCACAAACCAAAAGCCGGGCGCAGATTGGAGCCGTCCGACGATACGGTGATAGTCACTTCTGCGTCGGCATGCAGTTCAAACAAACCGTAATCGGCGGTATGCCCCCAGTTTGTCGCGCCGTCTTTATAAGCTTTGGCGCCCATGCCTATGCCGTGGCCGCTGGCGGTTTGCGAGTTGGCAACGCCGCCGTCATTGTGGATCATCGCTACCCAGGTGGCGGGCAAATTGCCAATATAGCCTGGATCGCCGGCCGACCATGGGCCTGCGGCAGAACCGTCTGGTAAGGGATCTCCGGAAGCTAAATTGTAGGTTACGTGAGCGCTAGCCATGCCGCTGATTGACATTAACGCGCCCATGGCGCCGGCTAATGCTAGTTTCTTAAAGGTTAAGTTTGCAGTCATTTTGGATCTCTATCGAATTAAATATATGAGCTAAAGCCTGTTGTTAAACAGCGCTTGGTGAGGGGATTGCCGTTGTTTGGCGGCAACCCCGCTGGGTAATTAAGCCGCTAGTGCTTGTTTGCGGCGGCCGAAACCGATCAAGCCGGCCATCGCGCTGCCGAACAGCCAGACTGCGCCTGGAACAGGCACTGCCGAAGTGGTAACCAGTACGTCGTAGGTTACGCCATCGAGCGCGCCGCCACCGTGCGCGCCGACCACCAAGGTATAAAAGCCATTGGTGTGCAGCCCGGGTGTGCCTGTGGCATTCCACTCGGCTTGGTCGAACACAAACGAGTAGAACAAGGTGTCGGAAGTGCTGCTCATGCTGGCTGTCCAGATAGCTTCGCCCAAGCTTGAGCCTTGCAGGCCCGTTTCGCCGATTGTGGCAGCTGCGTTACGGTCAGATGTGGAACTGCTGTCCACATTGCGATACAGGGCCACGTCCAATAAGCCGTTAAATTGGCTGTAATCGGCGTCGTTTTTCACGGTAATGGTGGTTTTGATATTGCCCGCGCTGGCGCAGTTAGCGCTTGCTGTGTTTGCGCCGCAGCTAATATGAATCAAGCCGTAGTCCAGTCCCAGGCCGGTTGATGCCGAATTGCCTGCTACCGCTAAGTAAGGATGGTCGCCATCAGCTGGCAGATCGGCCATGATGGTGCCCCAGGTGGCGGCGTTGGTGCCGCCGTTTTTGTCCGAGTAAGCTTTCCACAAGCTACCGATAGTATTGGTGCCGAAACTAGGGTTTGAGTTAATAAGATTTGCTGTCAGTGCGCCATCGTTGTCTGTAGCGCTGGAGCCCGTATGTAATTCGCGTTTGGTGAAACCTGTAGCTGTTGTATGCTGACCTGAATACCACATATAGGGCAGGTTGCCTGCTACTTCTGTGGCTGTCTCAGCCGCGGTACCTGTGCCCGGAATTAAGGTGTTAGCGTTTAAGTCGCCGACCGTATAAACGTTGGTACCGTTAGCGACTCTATTGGTGCCGTTGGAGTTTGCAGATACACCGTCTGTGCCGTTGATGCTGTTGGCTATGCCGAAGCCGATAGCGGAGTTACCGGAGGCTACTGTGCCCGCGCCGGTCAGGTTGTAGTAAGAGTGCGCGAACGCTTGGCTGGAAACAGCCGCCAGGCCAGTTGTCAAAATAGCTGCTATAGCCGTTTTATGAAAGATCATGATCGTCCTCTTTTGTTATTGGAATTAAAGGTAACAGCGAAACTGACAAAACTTGACCAACAGCAGCGAGCCAAACTTTGCCCTCGCCCATGGCGCGCATGGGGGCAATCCGGCCTTCTTTAAATCGTTTTTTAAGAACCGTGATTTTCCGGCCCCGCCTCACGACGGGTGTGGCAATGCTTGCTTTCAGAGATTTACTCATTCCGCCGGCGGCAGACATGGCAGGGATAGAGACCTACTAACCGCCTTTCGGAAAGCAAACCACGAAGCAAGTACACTAGTTACAGCGAATAGTGGGCCAACTTAATAAAATATATAAATATCATTGTATTGCTGCTTATTTTTCCTGGGATGGCATGAGTGAGCTGCGGGCGAAATTCAGCGAAATAGCTCATACGCTTATTTTAAATAACACAGTTCAATTGCTGGGAAATAATCCCCGCTTGGTGGTGAAGTTTGTTTTGGTGGATTTGATCAGGAATTTCTTTCTTTTCTAGTCGTTTATTGTTAGGTTGTTGCGCCGCTCATTGGGTTGGCACGAGATTTTTCAGTGGAGAGATGTATGCAAAAAACCGATAAAACCCCGCTGTGGGTGTTCCTGGCCCTGTCCAGTATAGAAACCCGCAAAGGCGCGTTACTGTTGATCTGGAGTAGTATTGTTTTTACTCTTTACTGTGTGCCTTGGCCGCTCTATTTCGATGGCAATGGCTGGGTTGCCAAATTATTTTTGATCGACGATTGGGAATGGTTTGCGATGATGCTGCCTATGACGTTTTGGTACTGGCTGAGCATGAGATGGGTGGATAAAAACGGCGGCTGGCGTTTGGCTGGTGCGTGATATGCCGCACTATTTTTTGGGAGGGCATGATTTGTCAGATCGTGACGCTTGTTCCTAAAAGATCAGCTCGTAGATTATCTTTCGATCTTGTAAGCGGCGAGCTTGATTCCGTATTTGCTCTGGCACCTAGTGGTTGGAGTGAAGGTTGCTATCAAAAGTCGATTAAATACTTGGGTGGCCGCCTTCCAGGTTTGGTCGGCTTTCCACCTTCTTAAGCAAGCGGCGGTAGTATCTAGCGGCGATGCTTTCTTCAATTTAGTGTTGTTTCTATGCTTTCACACATTCTGCCTAAAGCCGAAATATCCATTCGCGAAAACCTGCGTTGGTTATACATTCTTAGAAATTTGATGCTGTTTGCCGTTACGGTGGCGGTGTTTATTGCGGTAAACGGCCTGGGTATTAATTTGCCGCAAAACCAGCTGTGGCTGGCGATTTTTGCGATTTCCATACTTAATCTTTACACCTGGCTACGGCTGAGGACGCCGGAAGAAGTTACCGAGCACGAGATTTTTTCGCAAATATGCATGGATGTACTGGCGTTGGCCTATTTACTTTATTTGACCGGCGGCGCGTCAAACCCGATCATTTGGGTGTTTCTGCTGCCTTTGATTGTAACTGCCATCATGCTGCCGCAGGCTTATGCCTGGAATATGGTGATTATTACATCCTGTGTTTATACAGTGCTGATTGCCTACAACGTACCCTTGCCGGCTGTCGAGCCGCACATGGCCCATCCGGCGATGACGGAGATGACGCCGGAAATGAGCCTGCAAATGCATTTGATGAACGACCGGCGTTATTTCAATCTGCATGTATTCGGTATGTGGTTTGGTTTTGTGTTTAGCGCCGGCTTAGTCGCTTTTTTTGTGGTCGAACTGTCCAAGACCTTGAAAGAGCGGGAGCGCAATTTGGCGGATGCCCGCGAGAGTGCGCTACGCGACGAGCGCGTGGTGTCCCTAGGCACCTTGGCGGCCAGCGCCGCGCATGATATGGGTACGCCGCTGGGCACGATCGCCATTTTGACGCATGAGATGGCGGAAGAGCTGTCGGCGCATCGCTATCCGGATCTGCATCAGAAACTGATGATTGTGCAGCAGCAGATTGATCGCTGCAAACAAGCTTTGTCGGTGATGTCGGCCTCCGCCGGCGAGATGCGGGCGGAATCCGGCAAGGTGATGCTGGTGAGCGAATATATCGATGAAGTATTAGGCCAGTGGCGCACGCATAAAGCCGCTACCCGGCTCAAGCTATTTATTTCGCCGAATGTGGATATGGAAGCGCGTGTGATTGCGGAACGTACGGTGACTCACTCCATCATTAATATCCTAAATAACGCTGCCGAGGCATCGCCGGTCGATGCGGGCATTGAGTTTCATGTGGAATGGGATGAAGCAACGCTAAACTTGAAAATCCGGGATTTCGGTCCAGGCTTGCCGGCTGAATTTATCGAGTTTGCCGGGCACCAACCGGTCAAGAGCAATAAGCAAGGTATGGGAGTTGGCTTGTTTTTGACTTATACCACTATCAAGCGACTCGGCGGTAAAATACAGTTCAGTAATTTAGAGTCGGGCGGTGCTTGCGTTGAAATCAGTTTGCCGCTTTTAGCTAAGGAGAGTATGCATGAACCAATTACCTATGGATAAGCCCAATTTATTGCTGGTCGATGATGACGTCACCTTTTGTTCGGTGTTGAAGCCGGCGTTGGAAAAGCGCAATTTTCAAGTGACTGTCGCCAATGATGTTGATACGGCGATGAAACTGGCGGAACAAACCGAGCCTGAATACGCGGTAATCGACTTGCGGATCGGTTTTGACTCCGGTTTGGAAATGGTCAAGAAATTGATTTCTTTAGATGACAATACCCAAATCGTCATGCTGACCGGTTTCGCCAGTATCGCCACCGCTGTGGAGGCTATCAAATTGGGCGCGATTCATTATCTGACCAAGCCGGCCAACGCTGATGAGATTGTCAGTGCTTTGTACAAGAACGAAGGCGATGCCTCGGTAGCCATCAGTGACAATCCGCTATCGGTAAAGCGCTTGGAGTGGGAGCACTTGCAAAAGGTGCTGATGCAGCACGACGGTAACATCTCAGCCGCCGCCAGAGCATTGAATATGCACAGAAGGACCTTGCAAAGAAAGCTGGAAAAACGGCCGGTAAAAGAGTAGGCGACCAGCACTATTTAGGAAGTGAAGATATTATTTCGTATTTATTACAACTAATCGTTGCAAAACTAATATTTCTGAGTATAATGGGCGGCTCATTCAGGGGGTCGTTAGCTCAGCCGGTAGAGCACCGCACTTTTAATGCGATGGTCGTGCGTTCGAATCGCACACGACCCACCACTGAATAATTTAAGCTAATCAATAGCTTATCAACTGGATTGCCGTCGAGTTGAAGCAACATAACCGCAGTAAGGCGCAAATTTAGGCGCACTCTGCATTATTTGCTCCAATGAGGTGGCGTAATGAACCAGCAAAATCTATCCCTTCAAAGCTCACAAAACGATGTTTTGTCCTAGCAACATTTTCAAGAATCTCAAAAGTCCAAAGAAACTTCCGCGAATTATCACGTCGAATATTTTTGCGTGTTCGATCCCGAGAGCAAGTATCACAGCCCGTTATTTGCCACCAAGGCGCAAAACGATGTTGTCTTACTACATATCTGCCAAACCTTTCCGAACGCCCACGGCGAACACCGAAAATCCTATTTCCGATCTGAACAAGATGCTGGCCGACAAGAATTATTGTCTGAAATCATGGGTGCCGGCCCGGAATATGACCAGCTGCTTGAGCTGCTAAGGCGACGGAATGCGCCTGACGTCGCTATCCAACTCAATCAAAACGGCGAGGGCGTGTAATGGCATATATCCGACCTCTAGCCAACGGCAACTTCCGCGCCGATGTCCGCTTAAAAGGCATCGTTAAAAACAAAACCTTCCCAACGGAAAGTCTCGCACTAGCTTGGGCCGATAACATCGAGAAAGGCATCAAGACTATTTTGAACCTGGATCAGGCGCAATTAATGGCGCTTTCAGAGGATGAAATTTGCGCCTTGGGTGGCGAGGATCTTTTCAAGCAGTTGGGTATCGATCTGTTTGCAATCCGCCATCAGGCCAAACTGGAAGCGATTAACGCCCTATCCAAAAAAGAACTGTTACAGCTTACCGTGCAAGAAATCGAGCGCATGGGTGGCGCTGAGCTATTCATCAAGGCCGGCAAACGCATCCGCTACAAAACCTTTCGAGACGTCTGCGATGAATATCTGTCTCGCTGGAACAAGAAGGATTACAAAGGCCAGATGCAACGGATCGATTATTGGTGCCAATACTTCGTAAGCCTCCATTCCGCCCACATTTAATAATCCTGTTGTCTTTGTCATCCTGTGACTTTTTGATCAGGAGTAGCGATGACCGTTGCATCGAAATGGCGTCAGCATATTGAAGAATGGCAAGGCAGTGGTTTGTCGCAGGTTGAGTATTGCCTACAGCAGCGCATCAATGCCCGAACCTTTGCAGCCAGACTCTGCGACTATCGCAAACGGCCTGCGGTAGAGCCGGTCGCTTTGGTGCCGGTGCAGATTGAACAGCCTGAGCCTGCTTCTGTGGCGACACCCGCAGCAGCGGCTATGGTCTTGACCGATGCCCACGGTTATAGGCTGGAGATTTCGTCTTCAGTATCGGCGGGCTGGGTAGCCGAGTTGTTACGATGTCTGGCTTGATCGATTATCCCGCGCAGATTTGGTTGGCGGTGGCGCCGGTGGATATGCGCCGCGGCTTGGATGGCTTGTCAGCGATTGTTCAACAGAGTCTGGGGCATGCCCCGTGTGCCGGATCGGCGTTTATCTTTCGTAATCGTGCGGGCAACCGGCTACGGTTGTTGGTGTGGGATGGCAATGGGGTTTGGCTGTGTCAGCGCCGTTTGCACCAAGGCAGTTTTGTCTGGCCCAGGGTGGGCGATGCGGTGTTTGCGCTGACGCAGGCGCAATGGCACTGGTTAATTGCTGGAGTCGATTGGCAACGCTTATCCGCCCAGCCCCAAGCAGACTGGCAGGTGTGAGTCAGAGGTAACGCGCGGCGGTAAAAAAGTCCTAAAATGTCCTAATATCAAGGCATTGGATGGGACATTGCGGTATAATTCACCCATGAATCCGCTGGCCAAACTCGACCAATTGAACCTGGAGCCGACTGCCAAAACCGAGGTGGCGGCCCTGCTTCAGGCACTGATGGATCAGGCAGCCCAGGATGCCCAAGTCATCCAAACCAAAGACGCCACGATTCACGCCAAAGACCTCAAAATCGGCGCGCTGACCCATGAGCTGGCGTATTACAAACGCATCCGCTTCAGTCGCAAGAACGAAAGTCTGGCCCCGTTGCAGCGGGATGTGTTCGAGGAAACCTGGAATACCGATATCTCGGCGATTGATGAGGAAGTCGAACAACTCCGGGATGATCAGCCCTGCGATACCGTGGCCCGTCCCAAACGCCCACGTGCCGGTCGCCAACCGTTGCCTGAGCATCTGCCGCGCATTGAGCATCGCCATGAACCGGAATCCTGCGCTTGTGGCCACTGCGGTAAAGACCTGGTCAAAGTCGGCGACGACTGCAGGGATGCAGGAGATAGAGCAACGCAGGAGCAGTTGCCGAAGACATCAGCGAGCAACTGGACGTCGAACCGGCCAAGTTCTTTGTGCATCGACACATTCGTCCGCAATACGCCTGTCGGGCCTGCGAAACCATCACCGCAGCACCGATTCCACCGGCGGTGATCGATGGCGGTATGGCTGCCGTCGGTTTGCTCACCTGGGTGCTGATCGGCAAGTACCTCGATCATTTGCCGCTGTACCGGTTGGAACAAATCGCCGCCCGTGACGGGGTGATCCTGTCCCGCTCCACGCTGGCGGACTGGGTCGGACGACTCGGTGTCGCTTTAGCGCCCTTAGCCGACCGCATGGCTTGGCATTTGTTGCAAAGGGATAGCTTACATGCCGACGAGACGCCGGTACCGCAACTGGATCCCGGCAGTGGTAAAACCAAGAAAGCCTATCTGTGGGCCTATCGCAGCAATGATCTGCAACCGGGACCGAAGCTTATCGTCTTCGATTATCAAGCCGGTCGCGGCGGCCGGCATGTGCAACAATTTCTGGGCGATTGGCACGGCCATTTAGTGGTGGATGACTATGCGGGGTATAAGGCCCTGTTTGCTACGACCCGTGCCCATCCCGCATCGCAACACCCGCTAGAGCCGTGTATCGAACTGGCCTGCCTAGCGCATGCGCGGCGCAAATTCTTCGACCTGTTCCAGGCCAGTCAAAGCCTTATCGCGCAAGACGCACTGAATCGTATCGCCAAGCTGTATGCGGTCGAAGCCGCAGCCCGTGATTTAAGCATTGCTGAGCGCAAACAGTGGCGCGCCGAAACCAGTCTGCCGCTCCTGGTCGAGCTACACGACTGGCTACAGCAAACCCGTTTGCGCACCGCACCCGGCACGGCAACCGCCAAAGCCATCGACTACAGCTTGAAACGCTGGACGGCGCTCAGCCGGTACGCCGACACCGGCGATCTGCCTATCGACAATAATCCAGTGGAGAACAGCATTCGTCCCATTGCCTTGGGTAAGAAGAACTGGTTGTTTGCCGGATCGGAGCGGGCAGGCCAACGAGCCGCCGTCATTCAGACTCTGCTAGGCACCGCCAAACTCAATGGTCTCGATCCGGCTGCCTGGCTAAAAGACACCCTGGGAAAACTCCCCACCTGGCCCAACAGCCGCATCGACGAGTTACTACCGTTTAGTCACAGGGATTAGATCAAAGCGGCAACAGGCTGACGATGTGGTAGGGCTAGTTGCTTACAATACTTCGGGGACCGGATCATGACCGACATCGACATCTTCGACTTGCGCGAACACGTTGATGACTTGATCGACGAGGGCCTGCGCGCCACGACTATTAATCGCAAGAAGGCGGTCTTGTCCAGCGTCTACAAATTTGCCTTGAGCCTTGGCTATGTCGATGAAAACCTAGTTCGGAGCGTGGTGGTCGACGACGACACCAAGCGGCGGGACCGGGTATTAAGCGAGGCCGAACGCAAACGACTACTGAAAGCCTGCCGGGAATCGCATTGGGATAAGTTGTATTTGTTGGTTGTGATGGCAATGACAACCGGTGCCCGGAAAGGCGAGCTGATGAACCTGCGCTGGAGTGATGTTAACTTCAAGGACAACAGCACCTTTCTGGGTGACACCAAGAACGGTACCAGTCGGGAGCTGTATTTAGCGCCGGTCGTCATGACCGAGCTGAAACGCCATCAGGAAGTCGGTACCGGATTGATCTTCCCGTCGGTCGAACTTCCCGGGCAACCGATGGACTTTCGTAAAGCCTGGCGAAACGTATTGAAAGCGGCCAATATTGCCGACCGGGACATCCTGAACCCGGATGGCAGTGTCAAACTGGAGAAATTTACCTTCCATTGCCTACGGCATGGCTTCTGCTCGGCGCTGTCCGACCAAGGCAAGGAGATTAATCATATAGCCAAACTGGCCGGCCACAAGAGCATTCAAACCACCATGCGCTATATCCATCAGGGACGCGACCAAAAGCGGCAGATCGTCAACGAACTGGCTCAGGCCTTTAACCTGTAGCGGCTATTCGCCGGCCAATCCTTGATTGGGTTGGCTGGCTTTTCTGTTCATGAATCGAATAGCCGAGTAAATCGGTACTTTACGTTTAGCATATTTTGACTTTACAATTATTTTAAAATCACTTTACGTTTATTCACTATGAGTATTGATCTACGTCATTCCATCCTAGTCGCCATCGCCGAAGACGGCAGCAATGTTGCCGCCCGCCTCGCGAATCAACATGGCGTATCCCGACAGGCCACCAGCGCTTGGCTAACCAAACTGAAAAAAGAAGGTGCCATCACATCATCCGGTATAGGCCGGGGTGTGCGTTATCAATTGGCAACAATGGCACAGGTACAGCGGGTTTATCCCCGTGCAGGCTTGCGCGAGGATATTGTCTGGGCTGAAACCATGTCGCCGTTGTTAAGCGATTTACCCGGCAATGTCCGCGACATCTGGCATTACGCCGTCACCGAGATGGTAAACAATGCCATCGACCATTCCGGATCCGAAAACGTCGCCGTGGAGTTGGTGCGAGACGCACTCAATACCACCGTTTACATTGCTGACGAAGGGGAAGGAATATTTCTGAAAATTCAGCGGGCCATGAATTTGTATGATCCGCGCGAAGCGATCCTGGAGTTGGCCAAGGGCAAGCTGACCACCGATCCCGCCAACCATACCGGCGAAGGCATTTTCTTTTCGTCCAAGGTGATGGACGCCTTCGACATCCGATCCGGCCTATTGCACTTCATGCACGACGAATGGGGCGCCGATATTCTGCTTGAGCGCCCCGCCAATGCGCCGGGCACCTTGGTATTGATGCGCCTGGCCAACGATAGCCCGCGCATTTTGCAAGACGTGTTCGATCAGTTTGCAGCGCCAGGGGAATATACCTTTGCCAAGACCATTGTCCCGGTGCGACTGGCACAGCATGAAGGCGAAAAACTGGTTTCCCGGTCGCAAGCCAAGCGTTTGACCATGCGCTTTGAGCGATTCCAGTCGGTTGTATTGGATTTTGCCGGCGTTGAGGAAATCGGCCAGGCGTTTGCCGACGAAGTCTTCCGGGTGTTCGGCAACGCCCACCCCAATACCCAATTATTGCCGATCAACTTAACCCCTGCCGTCGAGAATATGGTTAAGCGGGCATTGTCGGCTAAATAACGAATATCCGAACTAACCAGCCTATCCCGACGGGGAGAAAAGCGGCGTCATTAACCGCCGGGCTGGTTATCCATTTTTAATGAATTGCACTTGAATGGAGTGTGTAAATGAACACTTATTTAAAAGGTACTAGAAGAAAAAACAAAGCAGATTTACAGAAATTTAATTAAATCACTTATTGATGATCCACCGCTAAATATCTCGTCTCGTAAGGAATATGAGTATGTTGAAACTGAAGAAGTCAAGAGGGTTATCAGGCTGGTGAAAAACTCGAAAAGCCAAGTAAGCTAAGGCATAGATGAGCCGCCAACTGTTAAAATAGGCTACCTAAATTTGGAGCCTTTCAATGCGCGGACACGATGCCATCCAAAACAACTGGTTCAGCTACATCAACCTGGAAGACCGAATTCCCAAACAGCATCCGTTGCGTCGTTTACGGCTACTCACCGATAGCGTATTGGGCTCTATGGATGCCGTCTTTGCTGAGCGTTACTCGCACACTGGCCGTCCGTCGATTGCTCCCGAAAAACTGCTGCGCGCCTTGCTGTTGCAAGTGCTGTACACCGTTCGCAGTGAGCGTCATTTGATGGAACAACTGGACTACAACCTGCTGTTTCGCTGGTTTGTCGGTTTGGGCGTCGACGATGCCGTATGGGAACGCACGGTGTTCAGCGCCAACCGCGAACGCCTGCTGTCCGAAGCCCTGAGTCGCGAATTTTTTGAGCGGGTACTGGCCATAGCCGAATGGCAAAACCTGGTGTCCGACGAACACTTCAGTGTCGATGGCAGCCTGATCGAAGCCTGGGCCTCGCACAAAAGCTTCGTCAAGAAAGACGGCAGCGGCCCGGACAAACCCGCCGGCCGCAATCCCGAGGTCGACTTCAGCGGCGAAAAGCGCAGCAACGCCACCCACCACAGTACGACCGATCCCGAAGCCCGGCTTTACAAGAAAGGCGAATACACCGAGGCCAAACTGCGTTACATCACCCATGCCTTGTCCGAGAATCGCAACGGCCTGATTGTCGATGTCGAAACCACTCAAGCCACCGGCACCGCCGAAATCGAAGCCGCGCAAAAAATGATCAAACGCCGCGTGCCCAAAGGCGGCAGCGTCGGTGCCGACAAAGGCTATGACCAAGCGGCGTTCGTCAACGGACTCGAGTCCCGTGACATCAAAGCCCATGTGGCCCGCAAAAAGACCGGCAGTGCCGTCGATGGCCGGACCGCGCGCGGCAAAGGCTATGCCCAAAGCCTCAAGCGCCGCAAAATCGTCGAAGAAGCCTTTGGCTGGGTCAAAACGGTCGGCGGCCTGCGCAAAACCCGTCACATCGGCTTAGCCAAAGTCGCGGGTCAGGCCTTGTTTTGCTTTGCCGCATACAACCTGACGCGCATGCTCAACCTATTGGTGTTCACGCCGAAACCGGCGTGGAGTGCACCCGCCTAGGGTGAAGTGCGGTGTGCCCAGCATGGGCCAAAACTTATTACCTGGAAAGAGGTAATCGGAAGAAGTAACGACAACTGTAGCGAAACGCAAGGGGGAATCCGCGAGGCCAGCCTGAAAGAAGCGCGTAGCAAACGCACGACCGCAGGAACACGAACAAGCAGTGAGGCTGGATGTGGGCGATGAGTGTGCCGTGTAACACAAAATCCAACCGTTACCGAAAGACACATCAAGTAGAGCTTGGCGGCACGGGCGGAAAGTTTTGGCACCTTACCTGGGGAGATCTCCGGCATGAGAATGCGGGAGAAGTCAGCAGAGGCCGTAGTAGCGAAGAAGTGCCTGTAATGGGCATGGAGCAAAGGGCCGAAGAATCAAGTTCATTAAACCAAACGAGGTTAATCGGACGCGCAGAGTATTTCGAAACAAGCGGGCGCGGCAACTGCGGCCACCACCCCCTTGGCGGGAAATCAAAGAGCAAAGTGGATGCTTTGTGAACGAAATCTCGGGAGATGCAAGCTAAGATTAGCGGTAAAAGGCGAAAGGAAAATGACGGAAGAGTTACTGATGGATGCCATGTTCAACTGGCTAAACCTGCAAGAAGCGCTTGATGCGGTAAAGCGCAACAAAGGCGCGGCGGGAATAGACGGACAAAGCATTGTAGACGACTGCATGGATGCAGGAGGTAGGGTAATGCAGGAGCAATTACCGAGACTGAGCAGCATTTAAAGCAGCACTGGGAAACCATTGAAGCCAAGTTAAGAGCGGGAAGTTATGTCCCAAGTCCCGTGAAAGCGGTGACTATTCCGAAACCGAACGGAGGCGAACGTGTGCTGGGGATACCGACGGTGCAAGACCGCGTGATACAGCAAGCGATGCAACAAATCTTGACGATAAAGTTTGATAGCGGGTTTAGTCAGTTTAGCTATGGCTATCGCCCTTATCGCCCTTATCGCAGTGCGCAGGATGCCGTGAAACAAGCTCAAAACTTTGTCCGGCAGGGTAAAAGTTGGGTAGTGGACATCGACATTAAGGCGTTCTTCGACGAAGTCAATCACGACAGATTACTGCATCAAATCAGCCGGAAAATATCAGACCGCCAAGTGTTGGGGTTGATAAGAACGTACCTGAAAGCGGGAGTCGTGAAAGACGGAAAAGTAGAGCGACGGCATCAAGGGGTGCCGCAGGGAAGCCCGTTGGGCCCTTTGCTTTCAAATATTTACCTGGATCAATTGGACAAAGAGCTGGAAAAGCGAGAACTGAGTTTTTGCCGCTACGCAGACGATATTGCCATCTATGTGAGTAGCGAACGCAGTGCGCGACGAGTCTTGGATAGTCTAACGTTATGGATAGAAAAGCATCTAAATCTGGTCGTCAATCAGGCCAAAAGTGGCACAGGGAGGCCGTGGGACAGTCAGTTTCTGGGTTTTAGAATCACCGAAGCACAGGAAATCGCGATTAGCCCCAAAAGTGTCGACCGTTATAAAGCGAAAGTGCGCGAACTCTGGGATGCCCGGCAAAGTAAAACCAGTCAGGAATTGGTTGAGCAATGGCGGCGATACATCATAGGCTGGTGGAGTTATTTTAAGCTAGCCGGTGATCGTCGGAACCTTCTGACATGGGAGGGGTGGACCCGCCGCCATATGCGTAAATGTTTCTGGTTACGCTGGCATAACAAGAAGGGGCGACTGAATGCCATGCGCCGATTAGGCGCGACGGTTAAGCAGCAAGGGTTCGCAAATCGTACAGGTGGAGCGTGGGGTATTGCGAAAAGCATAGTCCTACACAAAGTCCTGGGCAATGGCACGTTGCGGCGTTATGGTTTAGTTGTGCCGTCAGAACTCTCAACAGCTTAGGCTGTTGGATTCAACCGCCGGATGCGGAAAACCGCACGTCCGGTGGTGTGGCAGAGGTGGCGGGCGCAATCCCGTCACCCCGAGTCGATCCTGAAAACCGTCCACAGACGGCTTCAGGCGAATAAAAAGCCCTTGAAACCGGGGCAAAACGCTTGAAACTCGATGTCATGACCGATTTCAACTCGAAAAAATCACGAACATCGTGGGTAAGGGGAAATATCGGCGGGTTTTTCACCAGCCCGCTAAAGAAGAGTTCGCGTGGGTCAACACCATGATCGGTAATGTGAAGCGCTCGATTAACGGTACGTACCATGCCATCAATCCCAAACACTTGCCACGTTATCTAGCCGAGTTTTGTTATCGCTTTAATCGCCAGTTCGATCTGCAAGCCATGATGCCCAGGTTTCTCGTCGCGGCCAATACTCCGCCCATGCCTGCGCGTTTGCTCAAATTGGCTGAGGCTTATGGGTAATCAGGTGTGTTTTAGCTTCAGGCATTCCAACTTGAAGACGGCGTAGATCGACATAAACACATGGTTGTTTTGCGTCGTCACGCCCCGAGTCGCGATTTGGCCAAAGCGGCGTTGGATTTCAAGGATTTGTACCCATAGGGCATAAATGAAACACTTCGACTTGCCACCGTTTTTGGTAGATTGTCGTGACAGTGTCGCCATCGCAGGTCAAATCACTGCACACCAGATTCAAACAGCCTGTACTACCGTCCTTGTTTGTAAATGATATTGCTTGGTCTTGGTATGAATGCCGAAAGCTTTGCAGACTATTTAAAAAAACAGGCGACCATCAACCTTTTTCAAGAGGGCAAATTGTCTTCAGGTATGGCTGCCGCATGGCTGGGTATTCGGCGATTGGCATTTCTAAGATTGGCGTTTGAGGCAGGCGCTATCCTATTGGAAGATACAGCCGACGATCTTATGCGTGAAACTGCATTACTATGATTGTACGCCTAATGACACGCAATTCATCCAATAACCTCGTTCTCTTACAAAATCGGCATTCGCGCCCTTCGACAGATCATTAAATATCAATAAAATCAGTCAACTATCGGCTTTTATTGCATCGGCAACAAAATCGGCAACAATTTTTGTTATCTGTATAATTAGTCTAATAAAAACAGATTATTAGATTAATTAAAGATCGGCATGCCAATATCAACCGAAACGCCTTATCGCATCGAGCCATGTTTGCTGGAAAATCCGCCGCTGGATGTGGTCGATTTGGTAGCGGAATTAACTTCGCTGACCGAACAGTTAGGCGCCCGGTTACATCCCGATGCCGCCGCGAGCTTGGCCGACACGGTGCGGATCATGAATTGCTATTACTCGAATTTGATTGAAGGCCATAACACCATCCCCCGCGATATTGAACGCGCATTAGCCAACGAACTCGATAATGATCAATCCAGACGCAATTTGCAGATCGAAGCCAGAGCGCATATTCGCGTACAAAAGCTGATCGACGAGATGCATACCCAGCATGCTTTACCGGAACCGGCGTCTTCCGATTTTTTACAGTGGCTACATACCGAATTTTATCGGGATGCCAGTGATGAAATGCTGGTTATCAAGCAAGGTCAACAAGACTTCAAAATGGTGCCAGGCGAATTTAGATCGTTAGCCGTTCATGATGTGGCTGTCGGCCGCCATCTGCCACCCAGCAGTGAAACGGTGACGGATTTCATGCGGCACTTCGAACAACGTTACCGGCTTGAATCCGTGGGCAAAGGCAGCCGTATTTTAGCGATGGCCGCCGCGCATCACCGTTTGGCCTATATTCATCCGTTCCCCGATGGCAATGGCCGCGTCAGCCGATTAATGAGTCACGCCATGGGTCTTAAGGCCGGAATCGGCGCATTCGGGTTATGGTCTATTTCCAGGGGATTAGCGCGCGGGCTGAATAGCAGGCAAGAATACAAGCAGATGATGGATTACGCCGACAGCCCAAGACAAGGCGATCTGGATGGTCGCGGTAATCTGTCGCAAAAAGCATTAACCGAATTTGTCAGATGGTTCCTGTCGGCGTGTATCGATCAGGCGAAATTCATGACCTCATTGTTTGAGTTCGATCAGTTTGCCAACCGATTGAAAATCTACACCGAAAAGCAGGGTCTGCGACCCGAAGCCTTTTTCATTTTGCATCGGATTCTATTGCAAGGGGAAATGCCACGCGGCGAAGCGGAGCGAGTGACCGGCCTGAAAGAACGCAGCGCCCGCATGGTGTTAGCCGATTTGGTCAAGGATGGCATCGTCAATTCTCAGACCCCCAAAGGCCCCATATCGCTACGATTTACCAGTCAATCCATCGACCTGCTCTTTCCCAAGTTATTTGCCGAAAGCTGATGCAGTCTGTCCAATAGATTGAGTTCACTTGGTTCTCAATTAATTCTGAAGCTTGAGCTCACGCACCGTTGATGATTTTTCAATCAACTATCGATCATTTTATAACCCAAACTGCGGTAACCCACTTTTCGTCGCTCACTCATTTTGCTTAACATCGGCACTTGGGCATCGACATAATTGTAAATTCTGACTTCCGTTTTGGCGTGATGTAGCCGGTGGAGCCTGCCAACGTATTGGGCTAATGTGCCTTTCCAAGAAATCGGTATCGCTAAAAACAAGGTGTCCAGTCGAGCATCATCGAAACCTTCACCGAGATAACGACCGGTTGCCACAATGACACGCGGTTGGTTATCGGGTACAGCATCTATTTCGGACAACAGTTGTTTCCGCAGTTTGGCGCCCATGCCACCCTGCATTTCAAACACGTTGGGTGTAAAAGCTCTGATACGCTCAACCAATAACGACACATGCTCTTTCCGTTCGGTTAATACGATCGGCGAACGGCCACCGGACAGCGCCTGTTGAATATCGGCAAGAATTAACTGATTGCGCGCCTCGTCTTCCATCAGCGCCTGATAGATCGCGTGGATGGCGATTTGACCTTGGCTTTCTGGTATTTTAGACACTGTAAATTCCGTAAAGCGCTGGATTACGACATGATCAAACGGTCTTGCCAAAGCTTGTTGCTTGGCGCTGACTTGGTAGCGAATCGGTCCGCATTGCATAAACACAATCGGATGGTGACCGTCTTTTCGGGTCAATGTCGCCGACAAACCCAGCACACATTTGGCTTTGCAGGCATTCGCTACCTTTTCAAAACTTTTGGCGGATAAGTGGTGACATTCGTCAAAAATCACCAGTCCATAGTTGGCCACCAAATCATCGACTTCATGATTTTTGGTTAAGCTTTGCATGATGGCAACATCAATCACGCCGGTGGGTTTGTTTCGACCGCCGCCGATTTTGCCAACCTGTTTTTTCGGCACATTCAGAAATATCGCAATGCGCTCCAGCCACTGGTCCAGCAATTGCCGACGGTGGACGATAATCAGCGTATTAACTTGGCGTTGCGCCAAAACGTACAAAGCCACCACGGTTTTGCCAAAGGCCGTCGTCGCCGACAAGGTGCCGATATCGTATTGGAGCAACTGAATGGTGGCAGGAATCTGTTCTTCGGTCAATGCGCCTTGGAATTGAACATCCGGTAATAGCTCCCCTGAATAACGATCATCCCGCAGAACCGCTTGGATATTCAGTTCTTTCATCAGCGATAACAAATCTTCCAGACAGCCGCGCGGCAAGGCAATATGCTGGGAAAACAGTTCGGCGCAGGAAATGATTCTTGGCTTATCATGGGTCGATAAACGCATGGCCTGCGCTTTGTAAAACTCAGGATTCTGGAACGCAGCCAATCGTAGTAGCCGCGTTTGCAAGGCGGCAGGCAGCGTTAGCTTATCGATGAACAACTGATTGCCCAATACGATTTCCAGTTGTTTGGGGAGCAAACTGGCATCGATAGCGACCTCTTTTAATTTTCGCGAAGGAGTCAAATTCCAGGGTTGACTATCGTCCTCTTCCATCGGTAGTTTCACGCCAAGAATTTTGTTCTGCTGCTCGGCTTTGTCGAGCCAGAAGCGTAATTCGAAGAGTGAAATGCGCTTGATAGTGGAGAGATATGCCCACTGATCGGGATAAGTCACAAAGTGTTCATCGATAAATTCGCTATTGCCACGCTCACGCGCCTTTTTCTGCAACGGTAAGGCAATTAGATTGCCAAGACCGCCTTTGGGCATCGTATCTTGGTTGGGGAATAACCGATCGTAGGACTCGAATCCCAACTCAGGATATTGATCCATGGCTAGTGTTAACAAATAGGAGCCTAATTTTCTGGCTTCGATGGCCGGAACCGGCGTGCTGAAAAATACCCAAACATGCGCACCTTTGCCGGAGCGCGAACGCTCGATACTGAAGTGAACTTTTTCCACCTTACAAACCGCGCTGAATGCCGAAACATCCTGCTGCCAGGATGCTTTATCGAAATCCACTGCCAAAAACCAACAGCGTTCATCTTGCAACAAGGGATAAACGCCAATCACATAATCTTCATGGGGTTTAGCTGGATTGCCTGCACCCATCAAATGATTGGTAATCACAGCATCGGTTAAGGACTGATACGCGCGATACTGGCAGTCGCCGCATTTGATGCGCGGTTTATGACAGAGAGTCGGATGCCATTCATTCAAACATACCGGCGAATAACCCGTTTTTCCGGTTTTACTGCTTTCGAAACGTTTGGGATAAACATCCTCGCGACCTTTGAACAAGTCGCGAAACAGTTTGATCTTGTCTTGGCGAGAGGACTGATGTGTAACCGTTGCATTGGCGACACGTTGCGAAAAGCTTTCAATTTGTTCCTGCCGCCGTTGCCTAAGTGTTGCCAAAGTTTGAGCTACCGTCACGCGCTCGGCATCCAAGGCATGGAGCTTTTGCTCTAACTCTGATATCTCTTGTTCGAGGCTATTCATGCGTGAAAAATACCGTTCGGTAACGTTTGCTTGGCAAAGAGATGGCACATAATCTAAAATTCCTGATCGGTAATATAACGACAACACGATGCCATGACAAACCCAAAACCACCGCTCGGTAATATTCAGAATGCCATGGAATTAGGGAAAATCGTTGCCAGCCAACGTAAAGCTCAAGGATTAAGGCAATCGGATTTAGCCGGATTAGCTCAGACCGGCACACGCTTCATTAGTGATCTGGAAAACGGCAAAGGCACGTTGCAGTTCGATAAAGTCATGCATATTCTGAATTTGCTGGGCTTGGATGTTGTGATCATGGATCGGCAATCATGAAACGCTTGGCCGTATTCGCAGGCGACCAATTAGTTGGTTCTTTACAGGAATGCAAACAGTACGAATTGGAATTCAGCTACACACCTGATTGGATAGCTAAATCCGATGCTTTCGCTCTTTCTCCCAGTCTACAACTCACCGAACAAACGTTCAGTGACGATGCTGTAACCGCTTTTTTCGAAAACCTGTTACCGGAAGGCGATGTGCTGAATTTCATCAGCCGAGCTGCGCAGATTTCTCAGGGTAATATCTTTGGCTTACTGGAACGATTTGGTGGCGATACGGCAGGCGCTTTTTCGATTTTGCCGGAAGGCATGGCGCCCACGGGTGAGCCACATTATTTGCCCGTTACGCCGGAAGCCATCAAAGCTTGGTTCGAGCGTTCCAGAGGTATTCCACTGGATATTTCCGGCGAACAGGCGCGCATGTCGCTGTCCGGCGCTCAGGACAAAATGACGGTGTTTATCGATGATCAAGGCAATCTGTCGATTCCACTGGGTGCCGCGCCGTCCAGCCACATCATCAAGCCATCCATCCAACATCGGCAGGATATTCCTCATACCGCGATCAACGAAGCCTTGGTGATGACCTTGGCCGAACGTATTGGCATGCAGGTCGCCAAGGTTCGCTACGCACCAGAATTAGAAGCGGCGATGATTGCCCGTTATGATCGAACCATCGGCGATTCCAGCTCTGTAGAGATTTGCGAGGCTATTTGTTCAAGTTCATCAACTCTCATCTGCAATTTTGAGACTTTACTGTCTTCCTTAGCCGCCTCTGGTTGAGGTGCAGGTAGATTTTTTTCGGCGGGCTCCGGAGCGGTTTTAACTTTTTCCGCAAATTCGTTTTGCAGTTGCCAGCGCACGACGCGGTTTCGGCCCGATTCCTTGGCAACATATAACGCTTCATCGGCAAATTTGTTCAATTCGCTCGGGTCTTCCGGTTTGTCTAGGATGCTGGCGACACCCAAACTCGCGGTCACCCAGGGTCCGGTTTCGTAACGGGCGACTGATTCGGATTTGATGCGTAACCGAATACGCTCCGCCACTGTAATGGCTTCGTCTACGCTTAAACCCGGTAGCACGAGGCAAAATTCTTCGCCGCCGTAGCGGCCAACCAAATCAATTTTACGAGTGTTGGTGGTTAAGATTTCGGCGAGCAATTTGATGATGACGTCACCGGTGGCATGACCGTAATTATCGTTAACCCGTTTGAAATGGTCGATGTCGACCATAATGCAGCACAGCTCCAAATTGTTTTGCAGGGCATCGGCAAACGCCTTTTCAAACAGTTCGTTAAATGCTCGCCGATTCAAACAGCCGGTCAGAGAGTCCCTGGTGGCCAGAAAGTGCAATTCCTTGTTTTGTTCTTTAACTTGCGCCTGACTTTCCTCCAACATGCTGACCATGGTTTGCAACTTGGTATTGCGTTCTTCTATTTCGGTGATGTCATCCAGCGTGATCAACACTCCTTGAGGGGCGTCGTTGCCAGCAAGAATGGGCGATGCGTTGATCACAAATTTAAATGTGTCATTGTCAGGACTAGTCAGTTTAAGATGCGCGCCAATCGAACTTTTGCCGGTTTTTAAAACAGTTTGCCAGGGCAGGTAGACGTCGGTGGTTGAATCGTCCGCGCTTTTCCATTTTAGTTGCGAGGCCTTTTTCCCTAGTAAAGCGGCCATAGGGCTGGTGATCTTTTTCAGAAAGGCATTATTGGCCAAGACAATTTGCTCGTACTCATCAATGATGATGACACCCTCGGCCAGCGTATCGAAAGCCGCGTTGACCCGTTCGGGAATCACGGCGCTGGGGTCGAGTACTTTCAAGGTTCTGAGCATGAACGCCAAGTAAATAAAAAAGCCGACAACCAAAAAGAATATCGCCATTTTAAAACTGGGGTGTTCAAGAAAATCTGAGGCCGATTCTCCGGCTATCGGCGCGAATTTAAATTCAATATCCCCCCATTTTTCCGAGTCGCGAAAAATAGGCACCACCAAATGCGTGGACGTGGATTTTTGGCTATCGTAATCGGCCCATTCTTTAACGTGATCGTTGACTTGAAAAATTAATTGATTGTTTTGCAAGCGGATGCCGGCGGAGAGAATGTCCGGGTTTCTCTTGATTAAGGCATTGAGCATTCGCTCAATGCGGTGTGGGTCTTGATCGGAGGCGATGGTGGAAAATTGAATGGCTAGCGCTTCGCTGATTTGTTTGCGCGACTCCAGCATAAAACTGGATTTATCCGGCATGAAACCCAACATTTCCGCTGCAAACAGTAAGCAGATACTCAGCATTACTAAAGCCAGGCTGATGCGCATTGCCGGCAATAAAACTCCAACCGCTTTTTTTAGGGCGTCCATGATCTTAAATGATGCGATGCCGGAATATTAAACCGAAACTCAAGCAAACAGTTTCTGATCATCACGGGGTGTCTTCAGAGCAGGAGGATACTGAGTCAAGCTCTTTGGCTTCATGGTCTTTTGCCAGCCTTGATTTTTTGACTGATCGCATTATAGGCAATGGATCAAAGCGTTTCAGTAAGGGTACCGTGGACATAAAGCTGGCCATTAACGACCCAGCCCGCAAGATCCAGCTGACAAATCCGGCCGTCAGACCGGTGCTGGTCCCCAGAATGATTTTAATGTTTACCGGATTGGCGTCCTCTACGACCGTAGGGTCGCTCATTTGCTTGTGAATGTTTTCCAATCTGTTCCAAAACTCCACTTCTTCTTGCTCGCTTAAAGTCGTCTGGCTATCAATTCTGTATTCATCGACAGATGGAATTCTGGATTCAAAGTGGTATTTTCGGCTAGTTTCGTTCCTGCGTGGTTCTTCGTTCTTATTAGTGTCCATCAGTCCGGATAAGCGTGGGCTATTTCCATTATCAATCCATGCGTTGGATTCTAAGATAAATCGATTGTCAGTTGCCTGCTTATCTGGTGGTGATTCATGCGTTAATTGATCGGCATGGGGGGTTAAATCAACAATGACCGCAAATTGATCGGTGGATACGTGCTGACTTGCTGAAATATGTGTTTGAGCGTCGTCTCCCTGATTTTTATCATTCAAACCATTTTTTGGATTATACCTAATGATGTCGTGCAAAGTATTCGTCGTATCGTTAGATGCAATATAGTTAATCTTGGCGGCCATTGCGGTGGAGCCCGCTAATCCGTCGTTGACGGAGAGGCTAAAACTCGGCGCCGATTCATTGTTGCCGTCGTCGATGAATTGCACTTGGTTGGCGGTCAGCTGGGCGCTGGTAAAGCCGGTGATCGGTAATCCTGCACGGGATGCCAATTGGAAATACCCCCCCGTTACATCGCCGACCGTGTAAGTAAAACTGTCACTATCCGGATCGGTTATCCCAAAATGGGCCGCGCTAAGCGTGACCGTTTCCCCCTCGCTTACCGTCAAGCCCAGATTATTGATGATCGGTGCATCATTGATACCGGTGTAGTAGATCGTCGCGGATAAGGTATTGGAACTGAGGCTACCGTCGCTGACCGTGACATCAAAACGCGGCGCCACTTCATTGCTGTCATCGACAAACTGCACCTGGCCGGCGGCCAGCTGGGTGCTGTTGAAACTGGTGACGCTGACACCGGGATTGGTGGTGAGTTGGAAATACCCGCCACTCACGCTGCTGAGCGCATAGGTGACGCTGGCGTTGTCGGGGTCCGTGACGCCGAAGTTGGCGGCCGAAAGGGTGACGGTCTCGCCTTCATTCAACGTTAGGCTGGCACTGGTCAGGACTGGCACATCGTTGAGCGAGCTGTAGTTGATGGTCGCGGCCAGCGTATTGGAATTAAGTGTGCCATCGCTGGCTGTAGCGTTGAAGTTTGGCGGAGCCTCGTTGGCGTCGTCGACAAATTGCACTTGATTGGCGACGAGTTGTGCGCCGGTGAAGCTGGTAATAGCAATGCCGGGGGTCGTTGTTAGTTGAAAGTAACCCCCGGTCAGCGCGCTGATGGTAAAAGTGAAATCACTACTGTCCGCATCGCTGACGACAAAATCTGTGGCGCTCAGAGTCACCGTCTGGCCTTCGCTCTGGGTCAAATTGGTTGCACTGAGCACAGGGGCATTGTCGTTGAGGTTGGTTATATTGATTGTAAAGCTTTGGCTGTTAGTCGAGCCGTCCGAACTGGTCGCCAACACGGTGATGCTGTGGCTGGTGGCGGCCTCGTAATCGAGCAGGCTGCCGTCGGCGACGGTGACCACACCGGTGCTGCTGTCGATAGCGAAGCGGCCGTTGGCGTTGTCCGTCAGGCTGTAGCTGATCGTCGCGCCGGTGTCCGCGTCGGTCGCCAGCGCCGTGATGCCCACCACGCTGCCGTTGGCGGCATTCTCAGCGACACTGTTGGCGGTGGCATTGTTGTCACTGACCGCCGAGACCGGATTGTCGTTGAGATTGACGACCGCCAAGGTCACGGCTTGGCTGCTGCTAAGCGTGCCGTCGCTGGCGACGACATTGAAACTGTAGCTGGCTTTGCTTTCGTAATCGGCGAAGGCGTTGAGGGTGACGGCACCGCTGTTGGCGTCGATGTTCAATAAGGCGGCATCGGCGCCGCTCAGACTCCAGGTCAGCGGGTTGCCGTCGGCATCGCTGCCGGTGGCGGTGTAGACCACGGTGTTAATCGGACTGTTCTCATTGACGCTGGCGCTGCTACCGGAGCTGATCACCGGGGTGTTGTCGTTGACGGCCGTATAATGGATCGTCGCGGCCAACGTGTTGGAATTCAACGCACCGTCATTAACAGTCATACTGAAACTCGGCGCCACTTCGTTGCCGTCATCGACGAACTGCACCAGACCGCCACTCAAATCGGCACTGGTGAATTGCGTGATCGAGTTACCCGCCGCGCTGCTCAATTGGAAGTAACCGCCGCTGACGCTGCTGACCGTGTAGGTGAAGCTGGTATTGTCGGGATCGCTGACGCCGAAGTTGGCCGATGACAAAGTAACGGTATCACCTTCATTCAAGGTCAGCGACGCACTGCTGATGACCGGCGCCTCGTTAACATCAGCCAGCGAGATGGTAAATGTTTTATCGACGCTGAGCCCGCCAGTGTCGGTCGCACGAATGATGATGTCTTGGCTGGTCGCGGCTTCATAATTAAGTAGACTGTCGTTAGCGACCGTGATTTGGCCGGTGTTGGCGTTTATCGCAAAACGTCCGTCTGCATCATTGATCAGCGCATAACTCCAATTTTCCCGCAGATCGTTATCAACCCCCACAACCGAGCCTACGACCGTGCCAATGGCGGTATTCTCGGCGATACTTGCCAAGGCAACAGTGCCGCCTTCCAGGCGCGCATTGGCCCAAACACCATGATCAAAAGCGTTGCCGTTATTGGCGTTGTCGATAGCAAGCCTTAACGTACTGGCTCCGGTCACGTCGATGTTCAGGTCGATAGGTGTGCTGGTGGAGTTTAAAATAGGGCTGCTATAAGTCTGTACACCATCGACATATACATAAAACTGCACCTTGCCATACGAGCCGGTTTGGTAATCGTTGATGCCGATTGTGGCCTTGAACGATGTGGCGCCATTGACCGCATAGTCGACATAACCGTAGCCATTGCCGCTAGCGGCGGGATGAGTTCCCAAGCCACGGGTGTAGCTGACCCCGTCCAGGACAATGCCGTAGCCACTATGTCCGGTATCGAGGGTTAAGTCATACATCGATTTTGTCAAATAGCTCTGCTCAGACAGATAGCGGGTCGCGGCAATGTCCGTTGGCGCTTCGTTGGCGGCGGTATAGTTGATTGTTGCTGCCAGAGTATTCGAATTCGCCGAGCCATCACTTACGGTAACGCTAAAGCTAGGCGCGACTTCATTGCCATCGTCAACAAATTGCACTTGATTGTTAGACAGTTGCGTGCTGGTAAAACTGTTGATGTTGAAGCCGGGGTTGGTCGTAAGCTGGAAAATACCGCCGGACACATTGCTGACCGTGTAGGTGAAACTGTTGTTATCCGGATCGGTTACGCCGAAGTTCGCCGCCGAAAGGGTGACGGTTTGGCCCTCGGTCAAGGTCAGACTGGCACTGGTCACAACCGGCGCGTCGTTGCTGGCAATAATACTGAGTGTGCCGGACACCACATTGCTGGTGCCGCCATCGCCATCAGTCAGATACCCTTGTAAGGTACGCACCAAATTTGACGGGGCGTCCGAGACATTCTGATAAGTAATGTTACGCCCCAAGGCCTGCGCAGCGGCCACGCTGGCGTTGCTGTTAAAACTGATGACCAAAGGTGTCGTGCCGTTGGTACCGCCGGTGAAAGTACCCATTACGACCCCACCGTAGCTGACATTGCTACCCGACACGCCGATTTGTCCACTGGCCGTGCCTTGATTACGGATCGCCAGACGATCTTCTGCTTGGCCGTTGGCGCTAAACGAAACTACCAACTGGCCGCCGTTAAAATCTGTCGAGTCAGCATCGGTCACGGTCGCAGTGGGTGCCAATATCACGGCGCCGGCATTTTCCGGATAACTGACGCTGCCGGTGGCAAAACTCAACACCGGCGCATCATTGACCGCCGCGACCGAGATGCTGCGCGTTCCAATGTTACTTGCCGTCGTGCCGTCGGTAACACTAAAACTCACAGCGCGGCTGGCGGTGGACGGTGCATCGCTGGTGTTTTGATAGGTAACGGAACGCAGCGCGGTTTGGTATTGAGAAACGGTGGCTGTGCCGGTTAAGGTCAGTGTGCCGGTGCTACTATTCCAACTGCCGGTGATACCGTTTTGGTTGGTGAACGCCAATACGTCCTGCCCGCTGGCGTAGTTGCCGGTGATTTGTACTGTTGCCCCGCTTAGGTTGGTGTTGTCGGCATCACTCAATGCCAGCGTCGCGGTTATCGCCGTGGCGCTGCCATTTTCGGTGTAAGCCAGCGTCGTGCCTTCAGTGGCCGACAGGACCGGCGCATCATTAACGGCGCTGATATTGATGGTCAGTGTATTGGCCGTACTATCCAGGGTTTGGCCGCCGCCATAGTTACTGCCGCTATCGACGATACTGAATAAAAAGCTGGTTGCGTCCGTGCCATTGGCGGCCGGTGTGTAGGTCAATTTTCCGGATTGAATGTCCGCGGCGCTGATGGCGTCCAACTCCTGCGCGGCAACACCGTTTAAATACAGGGTGCCAGCGCCGGGCAGCGATTCGATCCAGACTTGGCTGAGATTGTTGCCATCGGCGTCGGTGAACGGAAAATCGGCGGTGCTAAAGGTGTAAGCCGTATCCTCGGTAACCATGATGGTGTGGTCTTGGCCCACCGGCGCGCTATCCGGCGTTGCCGTGACAATAGTATTGGAAAATTCCGAGGTTTCGTAAAAGGTCGAGTAACTGGAATCGGTGCGGGTCGCAGTGACGGTGATGTACTGACCAGTTGCCAAGCGGACGTCGGAAAAATTAAATGACATGTTGACGCTGCCTGAACTGCCGACCGCCATGTTCAACGCATTCAGAAAGGTTCGTCCCTCGCCGCTGGCCGTGGCATCCGAAAAAACTTCGATGCGGTAATAACTGTTAGTCGCGCCGTTGTAGGTGCCGCTAAACGTCAGATTCGTACCATTCACGACCGCCCGGGTCAACACCATCGTGTTTAACAGACTATTGGGACCGCTATCGACATCGCCGGCGTCGTTGGCGGTCGCGCCGTTGTCGCCCAAATCAATTCCTAGGCGGGTGTTGCCGTAAATGCTGTTCTCTAAAAACACGTTGCTGGAGCCAGTGCCCACAGCCGTTATGCCCACGTCGTTGTTGGCGATGATATTGCCGGCGCCGGCCGTTGTGCTGCCGATCAAACTGCTGGTGGCGGAATTTTCAATAGCAACCCCTTGCATACCGTTGCCCAACGCCGTGACGCCATCCGTGCCAACCCCAATGTAGTTGCCTTGGACGACAGTGCCGGTGGTGCCGCTATCGCTGATATAGACGCCCGCCTCGGTATTTCCGGCGATGATGTTGCGGGTCGCTGCCGTGGTACCGCCGATTAGGGTATTGTCTGCACCGTCGATTACTGAAACACCGTCCCAGCTGTTTGCCAAACTGGCATTGCCGGATACGTCGGTACCGATGGTGTTGCCTTGGACAATATTGTTGTCGGCGCTTTCGCCATTGATAAAAACGCCGGAGTAATTGTTGCCCGAGATCAGGTTGCCGGCGCCGGTTGCCGTGCCGCCAATGGTGTTTCCGGACGATTCGATAGTAATACCGGAATTGGCATTGCCCAAGTCGATCATGCCGGAAATATCGGTACCAATATAGTTACCGGAAATGACGTTGCCGGTTGCCGAGCCGCCGGTCAAGGTAATACCCGAACTGCTATTACCGGAAATGACGTTACGTGCTGCGACTGTTGTGCCGCCGATGGTGTTGTTAGCCGACTGCACATAAATACCGCCGCCGGCATTGGCCAGCGCGGCGTTGCCGGTGGCGTTGAGACCGATCAGGTTGCCAGCGACAAGGGTGTTGCTGGCAGGTGCTTCCAACTGAATGCCCACCCAGGCCGTGGTGCCACTGATGACGTTGCCTTCGCCGGCGACCGTTCCGCCGATGCTGTTACCGGCGGCACTAACCCAAACACCCTGATTGGCATTGCCGACTGCATTCGCACCGGAGGCATCGGTGCCGATGTAGTTACCCTTGATTACGTTGCCTGTGGTCGAGCCGTTGTCGGTATTCAAGCCGATACCAAGACTGGTATTGCCGGAGATTACGTTGCGATCCGCTGCCGAGCTGCCGCCGATGATGTTATTGGCGGAATTCCAGATGCTGATACCCACTGCGTTGCCGGCAGCGCCGGTGCCTGTAGCGTTAAGGCCTATCCAGTTACCGGCAATGGTGTTGCCGTTACTGCCGGCGATATTGATACCGCTGCCGGTAAAGTTTTGAATCACCAGGCCGCGGATGATACTGCCATCGCTGCCGCCGTGGAGCTGTATGCCATCTTGAATACTACCGGCGCCGTTCAAAACAATTGCGGGTTTGTTGGCGCTGAAGCTGTCGTCGCTGGTCGCATCCAGCACGACTTGACTCGTAATCGTCAAGGGTGCCGTCAGATTGATAGTATGCACCGACGAACCGCTGATGCCGAAGTAAATGTAATCCGTGCCGGCGGTATTGTTGGCGGCGGCAATCGCCTCCCGCAGCGAGATGCCATCGCCGCCATCGCTGGCGATCAATGCGCTGATCGAACTGGTATCAGCCGAAGCGCTGATGGTATCCGAGGTGTTGGTGACAACGATGGCGCCGACGTGCACATCCAGAATGTCGGTATCGGTTAAAGTGCCACCGGAACCGGTATTGCCTTGATCGCTGGTGGTAATGGTCAGTTGCGCCAAGCCACGGTAATTGCTATCGGGCGTAAAGGTCAGGCCATTATTCAGTGCGGTGTTGATTGCCGACACTGTGCCGGAATAAGTCATGCTACTGCTGCCGTTGCTGCCGCTGACCAAGTTCAGACCCGCAGTATTGGCCAGCGTCAAGCTACCGTGGCTGATGCTTAGCGTCACTTGCACACTGCTGGAGGCTGCATCGGCGTCGGCAATTTGTAGGGCATTGCCATTCGCGCTGGAGAAGGTTTTGCTGGTATTGACGGCGGTGTAACTGTTGGCGGGTAGACTGTTGACCGGCGCGTCATTGACCGCCGCGACCGAGATGCTGCGCGTTCCAATGTTACTTGCCGTCGTGCCGTCGGTCACGCTGAAACTCACGGTGCGGCTGGCGGTGGACGGCGCATCGCTGGTGTTTTGATAGGTAACAGAACGCAGCGCAGTTTGATACTGGGCGACGCTGGCCGTGCCGGTTAAGGTCAGTGTGCCGGTGCTCGCATTCCAACTGCCGGTGATGCCGTTTTGATCGGTAAACGCCAGTACGTCCTGCCCGCTGGCGTAGTTGCCGGTGATCTGCACCGTGGCGCTGCTCAGATTAGCGTTATCGACGTCAGTAAGTACCAGGCCTGAGGTAATCGCTGTCGCAGCGCCGTTCTCGGTGTAAGCCAGGGTCGTGGCTTCGATGGCGGAAATGAGCGGCGCATCGTTGATTGCCGTTACTGTGATAGCCACCGTATCGGTGTCTGTTAAGGTCAGGTCTCCGGCGAGTGCGGCAATTTCCGCCCCAGTTAAAGCGCGGTTATAAATCCGTGCTTCGTCGATCTTGCCATTGAAATCGTAGGTAGTACCACCGTTTCCGTGCTTGCCGATAAAACTATTGGTTCCCTGACTGTAAGCGATGGATGTGGTGTAAGCGGTAGAGACCACGGCAACGCCGTCTATATAAACCGCTTGGGTATGGGCTACGCTGTCGATGGTGTATGCAACGTGGTGCCAGCCGGTACCGGCCAATGTCGTAGCCGTTTCGGTAAATCTGAACGTGCCGCTATCGACATAACTACCTTTGATTTTGCCGCCGGCATCCAGGCGTAATATCACGTTGTCGCCCAGCGAAATGACTTCTGCACCCCCCGTGTCGGCGGACGCCAAGTTTACCCAGGCCGCCAGGGTGACACTGGATGGCTGGCCATAAACCCCAGTAGTTTGCACATAACCGTCGCCAGCCAAGCTCAGCACATTGCCGCGGGTAGTGTCATTGACGGACGTGCCGTTGACGACCGAGGCCGTGGAACCGGCCGCCGGACTGCTATCGGTCTCCAGTGCGCTAGTGTTATCGAAAGCGTAACGGCCCAAGAGGCCGGTATCGATATCCAAACTCAGGAGTACCGAGTCTTTGGTGGCTAACGTCAGCGTCGCGCTGCCGCTGTATTCGGCAGTGGGCATGAAACTCAAGCCATTCAGCGCCGTGTTGATGGCGCTGGCCGTGCCACGAAACCTCATCGTGTTGTCGGCGGTGCCGTCGCCGGCTACAAAGGTCAAGCCGGTGGTGCCGCCCAAGGTCAGCGTGCCGTTGGTGACCGTCAGAGTGATTTCGTTGTTTGCGCCGCCGGCATCAGCGTCGGTTATCGTAATCGCATTGCCATTGGCCGATGAGAACACTTTGGCCGTGTCCTCATTCGTTGTTTGTGCTGCGGGTACTGTATTCACAGGCGCGGTGTTTATACTTGCTTTGATAGATACCGCACCTATCGACCAATCGGCAGCAAGTAACGCTGAACCGCTCATCGTTACTGAGCTCGCGCCTTCCGCCACGGAAGAGCCTGCCTTTGCCGTAGACAATAGGGGAGAACTGCTCCATTGCGAAGTTTGCCCGGTACCCGAAGTATCAGCTGAAATAGCTTTCCAATACTGCACGTCGATAACTAAATCGCCAGTCGCACTGGCGACATTCACCGTGCCTGATCCCCCCAACAAACCGGTGGTGCCGGTGTTGCCAGCATAAGTACCGTAGGGCATCGATTGGTTAACACCGTTAAAGGTCGATGCACCCGCAGCAGCTTCTGTATTTCCGGTAAATGATATAACGACGTTATCGGTTCCCGCTGTGGGGTTGACCAACGCCCAAATTTCGACGGCGTGATTGGCTGCTGTGCGCCCTACGCGGGTGAGATCGGCGGTACCGTATTTAACGCTGTTGACCCCAGCGCTGCCGTCATCAATGGCAATCTCGACAAATAGTACCCGGTCGAAGCCGGCACTGACCGTATGCGACCACGTCAGTTGGTTGGTGCTGGTGCTGCTGGTGGATGTCACTGTGCCATTGGCAGTCACCGCCATCAAGCCAGTCCATTCGCTTTGACCCGCCGCGTTGACTACAACTTCGGTTTCGACGTCGCCGGTTTGGTATTCAAGTAGCCAGTCCCCTCCCAAATCCGCACTGCCGGTGGTATCTTCCGACGCCGCGACGTCGATATTGGTGATCCCGGACAGATACTCGACAAAACTCTGCCCAAATTGCGTTTCCGCGACATTGCAGCCGTAAATCAGAATATCGCCGTTGGCATTGAAGGCATCTCCCCAGGCGCTGATGTCGGTCTGGTTTTGAATCAAGGTATCGAAATTGAGTTGACTGTTGCCTAAATCCAGGCTGCCGTCGCTGCCGTGCGAGATGATATGCACCGCGTCCAGATTGTCGCGCTCGGCCAGAATCTGCGTGATTTGTTGAATGCCGTCGGTGCTGCTGTCCAGCGTAATGATTTCCAGATTACGGTTGGAAACGTCGCTGCTTTTGATATCGTTTATTAGCGATTCGTAGCCCTGGACGCGGGTATCGACAAACACGATTTCATTGCGGCTGGTCTCGCTGGTGCTGGTTTGCGCGGGGGGCTGTTGGGTGTCGGCGGGCGGCGTGGCATTGGTGTAGGTTGCGTTGGGATCCATGAGCTGTTCGGTCAAAAGCCCCTCGATGCCGCCGGAGAACAGCTGTCGAGATTCCAACTCTTCCAGAATCGGTTTTGAGTGGTAGTGCTTGAGATGTGACTTTGAATTCATGGGCGTTGAAAGTTGCAGTTTGACCGATGAGCATGGAACGCCGTTGGCATCGGATGCCAGAGATGCTGCTAGAGTTTAGCGACTTCGTTTTAATTATTCTGTGATTGCAGCAAATAATCCGTAATAGAACACAGATAAGCCTGCTCAAAATGTGCAGTGGTTAAGTGTCGGAGGGTATATGGAAAAAATGGAGCGCTTGTGGCTTTTATTAACCCCACTCTTAAATACCGATCACCCCTCAAAGAGCAAACCAGCTTGAGTTTCGACGACCTCAGCCCGAACGGAATACCGGTAGTTTCCCTACTACAGCTCCGGTTTCCGTTCTATACTTCCGCTTGATTTAAACACTGTCTAATTTGGAGGGACGCCCTTGCTTGATCCTGTCGAGATCAATTCGCAAGCTGATTTGATCGAACATACCTTGCAAGAAATCAAAGGTTTGGTTTCCTTGCCCGAGGTATATCAGAAAGTTAGAAATTTGATCGACGATCCCCGTTCGGATATCGAGCACTTTGTCGAAGTTGTGGCCAGCGATCCCAACTTAAGCGTCGCCGTGTTAAGAGTTGCCAACAGCGCTTTCTTTGGTTTTCCGGGAAAGATCGACAGCTTGAGTCGCGCCGTCAATATGCTGGGCATCGGGCAGTTACATGACTTGGTGCTGGCTACCTCGGCGATTGCCTCGTTAAAATTGCCCAATGACATCATGCCGCTGAAAACCTTTTGGCGGTTCAGCTTGTTCTCGGCGGTGTTGACCCGGTTGTTGGCAAGCCAGCTAAAATTCCCCAAGAGCGAACGCCTGTTTGTGATTGGTTTGTTGTATGAAATAGGGCATCTGGTGCTTTACGCAAAGCACCCTGAGTTGGCGAAACGCGCGATGGAACTGTCCCGGAATAACCAGGAATTACTGCACATCGCTGAACAAAAACTGTTGGGTATGCATTATGGCGAGATCGGTGCCAAACTGATGGCGCAATGGTGTTTGCCGGCGCATTTTCAAGACATTGTGCATTATCAGCCCACCCCTGACCTTGCCCCGGATCAGCGCAGGGAAACCGCACTACTGCATCTGGTGCGGGCCTGTGCCGAAAAATACATATCCGGGCATATGCGCGCAATCGAGGAGAGCGTATCCGCGGACATTTGGGATATTTTGCAACTCAATGCCGAACAGTTGGCAGAGGCTGTCGAACAAGCTTTAAAAGCCGCGACTGAGATGGAAAAGCTCATGTTCAATTAAGCCGCTATGAGAGCTGAACAACAATTCCTTTGCGATTTGGCCGAAAAAATTTCGATGCCTGAGGTGTATCTGAAAATCAGGCTGTTATTAGAAAAGCCGGATGCCAGAATCCGCGACTATGTCGCGGTGCTGCAAACCGATTCTATGTTGACCGTCCGCATAATCCGCATGGCCAACAGCCGCTTCTTTGGTTTTAACCGCAAAGCGTATGACCTTTACGATGCAATCAGCTTGATTGGTACCATTCAGTTGCATGATTTGCTGTTGAGCAGTTTGTGCATGCGGACGTTTTGCAATATTCCCGACGCGGTGATGGACTTGAAAGAGTTCTGGTTGCATGGCATCGAATGCGGCATCGCCTGCCGCACGCTGGCTAAAATGGCCGGACTACCCGCTGGACATCGTTTTTTTGCACTGGGGTTGTTATTGGAAATCGGCCACGCGGCGATGTTTGTCAAAGCCCCGGAACAGGCGCTGGACGCATTGCTGGCAAGCCGGGAGCAGGGCTTGCCGATTGACGAGCAGGAACGGCTGTTGTTTGGCTTTGATTATTGTCAGTTGGGCTCTGAACTGATGCGTTTATGGCATTTACCCGAGGTATATTCGCACATCATTGGTCACCAACTGCATCCTGAACTTACCGATCCGCATTATCGCAACGAAACCTATCTGGTTTATCTGGCGCAGCAAGTGTTTGCGGAGCCGGAACAATTTAACCAGGCGCTCAGTGGCTTAAAGGATAGCCAGCAACAATTTGCCGCCATCCCCAGTAATTTGAAAGACCTGGTCAGTCAGGAAATAGCCAACCATCTCGATGACATATTTCTGATGTTGTGCCCGCAGAGTGTGGTTCAGAGTAATGCCTGTCCGGGAGGTTTTCCGCTATGAGCGTTAGATTTGCCCAACAATGGCTGGAGATAGTCTGCCGCATTGTGCCGCAAACTGAGGCTGCGGCATTGATGGTGAGCGATGCGGATGGCAAAACGCTGCGGCTGTTGGCGAAATGGCCGGAGAACCTCGCCGATGCTGCCGAGTTATCGGCTATTTGCAAACTTGCACTGGATAAAAATCAACCCAGTTACATGCCTAATGTGGCAAAGCTGGATCAACGGCAATATGACTTCTTCGGTCTGCCGGTATTTGACGGTTCGGTACTATTAGGTGTGATTGCGCTCAAACTGGAGCATGCTGTTGCTGATCGGCGCGCGGCTGTTTTTGCCACGCTGGAGCAGAGCGTGGAGTGGTGGCGTTTGGCGCAAGACCGTTTGCAGCAGAACGACGATTTTTACAGCTCCGTAGTCGGTTTGCTGGCGGCTTGTTTCGAGCAAAATAGTTACCGCGAGGTTTTGATTAGCCTGGGTACGGAATTGACGCGCATGCTGAGTTGCGATCGGGTTGCCATCGGCGAATTCAAAGACAACTACAGCACGGTAGTGGCGATTTCCAACAACGCGCAATTCGACCAGCAAGCCAATCTGTTGCAAAAAATCGCCGATGCGATGGACGAAGCCATCGAGCAGGATAGTGTGGTGGTGGTTCCGGATGTCAAATCGGTCAGCATCCAGCGCGCCCATCAGGAAATCGTCCGCAAGTATGGTTATGGTTCATTGCTGACCGTACCTATGCTGCATGCCGGTAAGTTTATCGGCGCGGTTACCTTGTTACGCAGCGAAGAACAGTCCTTTGCTAAGGAAACCGTGCTACTTTGCCAACAAGCCCTGGCATTGATCTCGCCGTATCTGGCTTTAAAAAAACTCGACGAACAAGCGTTGTCGGTAAAAATCGGCATCAAGCTTAAACAGCGATTGGCCGAACTGATGGGCGTCAAACACTTCAAGGTGAAGTTGACCGTCCTGGGTTTGGTGTTGTTCTTGTTGATCAGCTCTGTGTTGCGCGGTGATTTTCGGGTGACCGCCGACGCGGTGTTGGAAGGTAAAATTCAGCGGGTGGTCGCTGCGCCCATTTCCGGATTTTTGCAATCGGCGGCGGTACGGGCCGGCGATACGGTGCGGCAAGGCGAATTGATGGCTAGCCTGGACGATGCGGAATTACAACTGGAATTAAGCAAGCTGGACGGGCAGCTGCAAAAATTCCGTCGCGAATATCGCGAAGCCCTGTCCGGTGGTGATCTGGTGAAAGTCAGGGTCATTAGCGCGCAAATCGACCAGGCCGACGCGGAAATGGAGCTGACCCGCCAGCAGTTGCAGAAAATCAATCTGGCCGCGCCGTTTGATGGGGTGGTGATTGAAGGCGATTTGAGTCAGAAACTCGGTTCACCGGTCGAACGCGGTGAAATCCTGTTCAAGATTGCCCCGTTGGAGGGTTACCGCATCATCCTGAAAGTGGATGAAAGCCTGATTTCCTATATTCAGGAAGGTCAAAAAGGTTCTTTGGTGCTGGCCAGTATGCCCAGCCGGACCTTTCCGCTACAGGTGCAAAAGATCACCGCAGTGGCCAAAACCGATAGCGGCAAGAATGTCTTCCGGGTGGAAGCCAGCCTGGAAAAAGCCCCTGAATTATTGCGGCCGGGCATGGAGGGTGTTGGCAAAATCGCGGCCGGACGCGCCAGTTTATTGTGGATATGGAGCCACGACATGCTGGCTTGGCTGCGTTTGTGGATTTGGTCCTGGTGACACCGGTGCTGAGGTTTGCTCATGGCTAACGAACTGTTCAGTCCGCACTGGTACCGGGTCGCCAAGCTCAAACCCAAGTTGCATAGCCATATCGAGATTCATCGCCACGAGTACCGCGGCCTGATCTGGTACATCCTGGAAGACCCCAATACCGCCCGCCATCAGCGCTTTAACAGCCTGGCTTATCAGTTCATCGGGCTATTGGACGGCAAGTTGAGCGTACAAGAGATTGCCGACATCCTGAATCGGCAGCTGGGCGACTATGCACCCAGCCAACAAGACCTTATTCAACTACTGGGGCAATTACATCAGGCCGATTTGATTCAAACCGAAGCCTTGGTCAACACCGAAGAATTGTTCGAGCGTCAGGCGCGGCTAAGCAGCGCGAAAAGCAATCAGCGATTGTTGAATCCGCTCTCGCTGAAATTGCCGCTGTGGGATCCGGACGAGTTTCTCGGCAAACATGTGTCTAAAGTGGCGGGGCTGTTCAGCGTCAAGTTTGGGATGGTCTGGCTGCTAGTCATTGCAATTGCTTCGCTGCAAGCGGGGGCCAATTGGCAGGAAATCAGCCATCATTTCGAATTGAATGCTTTGGCTCCCTACAATTTTTTGATCATGTTCTTGTTGTACCCCTTGATCAAAATCCTGCATGAATTGGGGCATGGCTTTGCTATGAAGTTGAAAGGCGGCGAAGTGCATGAAATGGGCGTCAATTTTTTATTGTTTATGCCGGTGCCTTACGTCAATGTCTCCGCCGCCAACCATCTGCGTAACAAGTACGACCGGATGTTGATCAGCGCCGCGGGCATTTTGGTGGAAGGATTTCTGGCCGCGCTTGGCCTATTCTTGTTTTTGAGCACCGAGACCGGGTTTGTCCAGGATATGGGTTTCGACATCCTGCTGACCGGCGGCGTGTCGTCGTTGTTTTTTAACGGCAACCCGTTATTGAAGTACGACGGCTATTACATTCTGGCCGATGCCTTGAGCATTCCGAATTTGTATCAGCGTTCAAGCCAAATCTGGGCTTATTTGGCCCAGCGCTATTTGTTTGACTTGAAACAGGCGGTGTCGCCGGCCTCCGCGCCGGGCGAAACGGCTTGGTTTGTCATTTATAGTTTGGCATCGCTGACTTACCGCCTGATGATGTTGTGGTTTGTCTGTATTTATCTGACCGAAAAATTTTTCTCACTGGGTATCGTCGTTGCGTTGTTGATGGTGTCATTACAGGTCGTGTTTCCGCTGTATAAAGCCATACGTTTTGTGTTTACCAGCCCCAGTCTGAGTCGGAAAAGAGATAAGGCGCTGTTGACCACGGCAGGCGTAGCCTTGTTGGTTGTTCTGGTTTTTGGTGCTTTGCCGATTCCCAATTACACGCTGGCTGAAGGCGTGGTGTGGCTACCCGATGAAGCGTTGATCAAGGTGGAGCAAGAGGGTTTCATCGGCGAATTGCTGGTGAAATCCAATCAGTTTGTGAATCAGGGTGATGTGTTGCTGACCATGCATGATGACGCATTGGAAGCCAAAGCCAAGATCGCTCGCGCCAAAGTGGCCGAGTTGCAAAGCCAATATCGGGCGGAGAAAGAAAACGATTTGGTGAAGGCGGAAATTTTGAAAGAATCGCTGCGCGTTGCGGAATCCGAACTGGATCATTTGAATCATAAATCCAGCGCGATGATCATTAGTGCTGCTAAATCCGGTTATATCCTGTTGCCCGATGCCGACGATCTGACTAGTAGCTATTTGCGCCAGGGTGAGTTGATTGGTTACATTCTGGATGAACAGCCACCGACCATCCGCATGGTGGTAACACAAGACAATATTGGCTTGCTAAGGCAAGGCAGTCCGGAAATCAGCGTGCGTCTGGTTAGCGACCCGTATCGCGAATACCCGGCCAACATCATCCGCCTGGCGCCGGAAGCGACCAATACGCTGCCCAGCCCGGCCCTGGCGACCACCGGCGGCGGCAAGATCCGGGTGAATACGGAAAACGAACAAGACATGCAAACCCTGCAAAAAATCTTTTTGGTCGATCTGGACTTCTCGCCGCCGAAAAATCTGCCGATAGGTATGCGCGCTTATGTGCGGATCAACCATGGCGGCGAATCGATTATGACTCAGCTGTACCGCCGGGTACGCCAGGTATTTTTGAGGCAGTTCAATGTCTGAGCTTGTATTGCGTCCAGGGGTGCATTTTGGCAGCTACCCGCAAATGCCGGAAAGTCGACTAAGCGATTTCGAGCAAGGCGCCGCGGCATTTTTCGACAAACTCCACAAACGCCTGAACCGCCAGCGTTTCAGCCAGGCTTATATCGTCAGTCGAGTTGAAAAAGTTGCCGCCCCGTTAAGCCACTACAACGAGCAACAGTTGACCATTGCCATTCTGGAACTGCGGGAAAATCTATATCGGTATGGTCTGACCGAAGAGCTGATGATCAGAGCCTTCGCGCTGATTCGCGAAACCGCCGGTCGGACGCTGCATAAACGGCATTTTGACGTGCAATTGTTTGGCGGCTGGTTAATGATTAACGGCATGCTGGCGGAAATGGAAACCGGCGAAGGCAAAACGCTGACAGCGACCTTACCGGCCTGCACCGCCGCCTTGGCAGGCATCCCGGTGCATGTGATTACTGCCAACGATTACTTGGCGGCTCGCGATGCGGAGATACTGAAACCGCTTTATCTGCGTCTGGGCTTGAAGTCCGGCGCGGTGGTTGACGGTATGGACCTTGAACTGCGCCGAAAACTGTATCAACAACCCATCGTCCATACGACGAATAAACAAATTGCCTTTGATTATCTGCGTGACCGCATCGAGATGGGCGAGGATGTGGGCTTGTTAAAATTTCAATTCAAGCAGATTCAACAGCAAATCAAACAGCCGCAAAGCAACCCTCTGATCATGCGTGGCTTATGCTTTGCCATCATCGATGAAGCCGATAGTGTATTGATCGACGAAGCCAAAACGCCGCTGATCATCACCCAGGCCCGGCCGAGCGAGGCGTCTCCGGAAACCTACGGTGACGCCTTGTATCTGGCCTCGTCATTGTTCATCAACGACGACTTTGTCATGGATCCCAAAACTCGCGACGTGGAACTGACCCCGCAAGGCGAAAATACCATTGCGGATATGATTATCGGCTTGGGACCGAGTTGGAAAAACAAGCGCTGGCGGGAAGCCATGGTCAAACAGGCGCTAATCGCCGAGTATTGCTTCAAGCGCAACAAGCAATACATCCTGAAAGATAACAAGGTGCAAATCATCGACGAGTTTACCGGCCGGGTGATGGAGGATCGGTCTTGGGAGCAGGGCTTGCAACAAATGATAGAAGCTAAGGAAGGTTGCTTGATTTCCGAACAACGCGAGCCGCTGGCCCGGATCAGTTACCAGCGCTTTTTCAGCCGCTATCTCAAACTGGCCGGTACTTCGGGCACGGTACGGGAAGTGGCGACGGAAATGCAGCGTGTTTATGGTTTGCATAGTGTAAAAGTGCCTACCCATAGAGTTTCGAAACGAAAACTGCTCAGCGAGCGGGTTTATGCCACGCAAGCCGCCAAGCAACGGGCATTTTTACAACGGGTCGCGGAAATACATGCGCAAGGCCGGCCAATTTTGGTAGGCACCGGTTCGGTAGCCGAATCGTTGGAGGTCAGTGTCTGGCTGGAAGCGGCGGGTTTGGTTCACCGGGTGTTGAATGCGGAACAAGATCAACACGAGGCTGAGATCATCGCGCAAGCCGGGCAGTTGCACGCTATTACGGTAGCGACCAATATGGCCGGCCGTGGCACCGATATAGCCCTGGGATTGGGCGTGGCGGAGTTGGGCGGTTTGCACGTGATTGCTTTGAACTGCAACGAATCCCGCCGTATTGACCGGCAACTATACGGGCGCTCTGCCCGGCAAGGCGATCCGGGTAGCTGCGAAGCGATACTGTCGCTGGAGGATACGGCGCTACGGGAGTTTTATTCGTCTGCTATTCTCAAGACTATGGCCGGCCTGGCTAAAGATCAGCAAGCTTTGCCGGGTTTTTTGGGAAACCTGATATTACGTCTGCCGCAAATTTATAACGAGCGGCAACAGCGCAACGTCAGAAGGCAACTCAGCAAACAGGATAAGCATTTGTCGCGTATTTTGGCGTTTTCCGGCAAGTTTGAATAAACGCTGTGGCCTTAAATTTACTATTTTGTTAAAAATCAGACCGTTTCAAATCAAACTAATCGATTAGTGATTTTTACATGCCCATACGCCACCATTTTTTTTGCGCATTAATCGGTCCTGGCCTGTTCAGTGGCACCGTGTTTGCCGCCAATCTGGATTGCATGGTCAAGCCGGAAATGTACGTCGAGTTGAGTAGCCCGGTGGCGGGGACTGTCGCAGCGCTATTGGTCGATAAGGGTGATCACGTTGCCAAAGGCCAACCGCTTGCCCAATTGGAAGCGTCGGTGGAATTGGCCAAGTTTAACCAGGCCAAGGCCGATGCCGAGACCAATAGCGAGGTATGCAATCAGAAAGTGAAACTGGAATACGCCACGCGCAACCGCACCCGCTATCGCAGCTTAGCCACGACCAGTGTTATTTCACAAATAGAGAAAGACAAAGTCGAGACCGAAGTGGTGTTGGCTGGAATCGAGTTGAGAAAGGCAGAGGAACGCAAAAAGTCGGCGATGTTGGCATTGGAAATGGCCAAGGCGCAACTGGAGGTTAAAACCATCAAAAGTCCGATAGACGGTATTGTGATAGACCGCTATGCGATGCCCGGCGAGTCCGTTAGTGATCGCGCGATTATGAAGCTGGCGCAAGTCAATCCGTTGCGCGTTGAGCTGATCGCGCCGACTGAATATTTTGGTCTGATTCAGCCTGGTATGGAAGTGGAAGTACGCCCTGAACTGCCGGCCAAAAAAGTCGTGAGAGCTACTGTCACCAAAGTGGACCAATTGATCGATCCGGCCAGTGGCAGCTTTACGGTGCGCATGACCTTGCCTAATCCCAGCGACGAACTGATCGGCGGCGTCAACTGTATCGCTACCTTCGATTTTGCCACGCCAGCCCCAACCACGACGCCGACTCCCCCGCCTTTTGTACCGCAGAACGCGGCGCCGGTGAGTCCGGTCATCAAGCGTTGAGCCAAGCAACAGCGCTTACCCGCTGCATTGATACTAACAAATAGGGTGGATTGACAAGCGAACGCCTACCGGTGTTTTTCCTGTCTGAAGCCTCGCGAGAACGGTTTGATGCGGCATATCGGGCAAATTAGCGCAATTCAGGTATATGCTTCGAAGCTGGTATAGCAATTATCTCGAAAACTGCGAGGCAACAGGCAACTCATACAAAGGGCTTGGAATAAAATTGGCTGCTCTCAAGTAGAGTTATAGCCATTAAATCCGTGAACAAGAGGTAGCCAATGTCATACATGTCAATTAATTCAGGCGCGTCGCAAATTTATAGTGCTGCCGGGGCCAATGTTCCGACAGTCAAAAAGGCGCAGCCAAACAGCCCCATACAAGCGTTTCAGCAAGTCCAACCGGTTGCTAAAGACGCCTCCGATCAAAATAACGAAGGTGGTAAAGGCAGATTTATTGATGTTCGAGCCTGATGCCCGAGTATTTCACCGCAAATTGCCTAGGGTCTGAGGGCAGTCCGGTAAAGCGCCAACGAATTATTCCTCTCCCCCTCTCACCGTCGCTATACCCGCAAGCTAGCCTAGTTAAAAAGCCTCAGGCCAATATAGACCTGCTTCCGGCAGCAATCCTGGAAACGAGCCTTTACGGATGTTAAAAAACAACAGTTCAGGCAGGCTGACCACAAAACCTTTCAAGCCTTTGCGTAGATTGTCGCCGTCATCCCAAGGCCAACTGAACAAACCATAAAGGCCCTGGCCGCCGGCTACCGCCAGATTGAGGCCGCCCTGCAATGGCCGAGGCCATAGCTGATCTTGAGTAAAGAATAAAAACGCCGCGTCATCCTCGTTCCATTGATAAATCCTCGAACTCAGGGTATTGGATTCCTGTAAATCCACCAGCCATTGCGGCATCTGCCGGTAATGCCGTTGACGCTGTCGTTCTCTGTAGGGCTGGCGCTGGAAGCTGGTGCTTAGTCGATATGTGCTTCCTATCTGTTCATACGCGATAAACGGAATCATGTTCAAGCCGTCTTCGTCAACGTAACCGCCCAGCAGTCGCTGGGAAGCCTGGCTTGTGCTTTCCTCGGCTGTAGACGAGATTTCCGCAACCGTCTGGTTAAGGAGCCGAAAGATTTCGGTGGCGCAATTGCGGCTAAGCAAGTTATAGCCATATAAGGATTGCAATTGGCTTTGATATGTTTCGAGTTGCTGTGTGACGCTGTTTTGGAAATCTGCCAGTTCGCTGGTAGGCAGCGGTAACCCAATCAATTCTGCCGCTGCCGGTCGCGATGGAGTGGCTGTCAACGGCAACAGCTGCAAAGACTGCTTATCATGGCGCGGCTTATGCAACTGCATTAGCGCCGTCGCGCTTAGCTCCAGTTCCGAGTAAGCAAGCTCATCCAGCGCTATGGGGCTGTCGAGTTGTTTGGACGCCGCGGCAAATAGCTCTTGACTGTATTGCAGCGCTGCCGGCAAGTTGTCATTGTCGATAATAGTGGCTTGTGGATCCGCACTGTCGGGGCGACTGCGGTCCAGCACGCTCAGATAGCCCGAGGCGACGGCATGGTCCAGCACATGCAAACGGGCCATTCCCACCAACAGCGGATAACCCCAGTCGCTGCGCTGGCTGCGCATCAGGGTCATTAAATCGGCAAACAAACGCTGCCGAAAATCTTGCAGCTTGGTACGTTGGGCCGTGTTGAGTTTGTATGTCGCCTCGGGAATTTGTAACAAACTTTCGCTAAGCGGGGATAGCCTGGCGTGCAGCACATCCAGCGCGGCCAGATTCAGCAACTGATTGCGGTAGCGTTCGGCAAATGAGCTGTTCGTGGCGGTAAACCGTGTATCCGTGGGTTCAGCGGGGTTAACTGCTAACTCAGGTTTCAGAGTTTGCAAGGTTTGCCAAGCTTGCTGGCGCTTGGCCGGCAAAAAATCTTCGCCATACTCGTTAACGATGGCTTCGTGCAATTGTTGTAGTGCTTGGCTGTTGTTGCTGGGTTTGTCTGCCTCGACAGGGAACGCTTCCGTCGCTCGGTATTGCCTCAAAAAATAACCCAATCCCTTTATGGCTAAAGGCGGCGCAGAGCCAGGATTTTGCAAGCCTGAAACCAGCGTCTGGTCGTCGTGCAGGGCTTGTAACAGCGACAATTGCTGGTGTTGAATGAACAGGCGGCGACTAAAGGTATCCCGTAGTGCTTGAAAAAAATCCTCAGACACTTCGATGCGGTGACCGTATATGTTACGGTTCTCCTGAAAGCCGTAGGCAAACTCAAAGGCGGCCGCATCGTTGCGATACAGGCGCAGCAGGCCAGGTTCGATGTGCTGAAAATGAAAGACTTGCCGGTCGAATTTAATGGCGGCATGGCCGCCGCTGGCGCTGCCTTCGTTGGCTTCTATGTACAGGAATTCGAAATGATGACTTTGGTCTGCTTCGGCAACGGCTACCCAAAGTAAACAGCCCAGCGTCAGCGCCCACTTTGCGAATTTCAAGCCAGCAACTGGCATGACCAAGTGGGCGACTGCCTGCGGGATTATTTTTTCAAACCTTCTTCAATGGCCTGTTTCTTCCAGGGCTCGTTATCGCTCAAACTTTCAGTAAATGCCGAGATTTGCGGTTTACCGAGCTTGGCTTTAGCAAGTCCACGGCCGATGCCGACGTAAGTGTTGCGGTCGGTTTCCCAATTGGTGATCTCATGACTTTCGGCCAATTCGCTGAGATGTCCGCGAAAACTATCCAGCGTGCCGCTGCTGGACACCACGAAGGTAGCGGTATAGTCGGCCACATCAGTTTCGTATTTATCGCGCTTGTTACGCGACGAATCAGAGCTGGAAGTAAACGGACTGGAGGCGCTTTTGAAGATGCCGCCGGAGCTGTCAGATAAGCTGCCGATGCTGTCGGACGAGCTCTCGGAGCTGGTGGAAAACGAGCAGCCGCTTATCAGTGTAGTTCCCAACGCGATAGTAGTTGCCAAAGTAAAGGTTCTGAATCGGTTCATATGCTTGGATGGCTTTAAAAAACAAGTAGTGTTACTGCTTATGCGTGAAGACGCAAGGTTTTACGCCTCTACAGTGTTTTGGGGGAGGTAGGATGGCGAATTGTCAACGCTCGCGGCCTCCGAAGCCGCATGATAAAAAGGGAGAAGAAGGTCAGGGATGAAGAGGCTTACATCCCGTGTTTATACGTTTTTAATGGGTAGTTCCAAGCTCGGGTGCTTAGCGTTATACACAAGTGCCGTCCCACGCGCTAGCGTGGGAACGAGCGAAAAATCTGCTAGTGCGAATGGGGGGCGGCACGCCGCAGACGTACTGCCGCAGATGCCAGTGCAATGCCGAACAGCGAAAAAGCTCCCGGTAACGGCACAGGCTTAACCCAGGTCAAAGTACCACCAGCATTGTCGACCAAACTGACGCCAACCGGTAAATTGAAAAACAACTTTGCGCTGTTCGACGCATCGGCTAGTGATTTGACGCCGGCACCATTGGCCCCTTGTATCGTTTGCAGCAAAAACGTGATTTCCAGGGTTTCGCCAGGGTCTATTGTCATGGCTGGCATTAATAATGTCATGTCAAGGTTGGTCAAGGTTGCCGTATTAAACAAGACGGTCCCCCCGTTTTGCGTAATTGGGGTTGTTGTATTGGTGGGAGGGTAGGAGAAACCATTACTAGCCTGACCAACATTGACGAAATGATCGCCTCTGGCTACTCTTGGCAAGCTGCCGTCATTGATGCTAAGGACACCGGTTATGCCCGCGCTGGCGCCAGAGTTTGGTACCAGCGGGCCAAGTGTATACTGGCCGGTAATGTTGACACCAAGCGCTCCGGCCGGCAGCAGTATTGGCGCGTTGCCCAGCGGATTGGTAAAGGTCAAACCTTGTAGTCCAGCATAAGCAAAGGAAGCGTCCGGGGATTCCGATCTTGCCTTGAATACGGCACTCAGCAGATCCGCCTCTGCAAAGAAGCCGGCGCCGGTCTGCGTGGCAAATGCAGGATCAGACGTGATCCCAGAACCGCTGGGGTCAGGGTATTGAACGAACACTGTCGCCGCTGTTGAAAGTTGGCTGGTCGCAAGCGCGCATATGCCAATATATCGTGCTAATTTCAACATAATAATCCTCCAAATGTTATGACGTGCTTTAAAGTATCTCTGACTGGTGTTTAATCTGAATGGTCTTAAGTAACTTAGATAGTGATATTGCAAGGAGCCTTGGCTGAAACGGTTGTTCGAGTTGGTTACCGAATCGGAATAACCGGAAACCCTGAATTCCGCCGTGGCGACATGACGCCATCCTAAATGTTGGCGTCGTCGAAAGCAGCTGGATTGGGATCGAAAAGACGCTGATTGCCGTAATCGTTGCCGCCATATTGCAAAATGGCCTGGTCCGCGCGAACAGCGGTGGTAAGGCCGAATAACGCGATGCCGAATAGCGCATAACCTTTGTTTAGATTCATGATTGGATTCCTGGGTTAATGGATTCGACCAGCGGGAAAATCATGGCTTGGTGCGAACGTTGGCGGGTGAAGCCGAATATGCCCGCCAATCCGGTAAGCATCAAGCCGATGGCTGGCGGGAGCGGGACAGGCGCTGTTTTCACCCAATCGAGCGCAATCGGCGAGTTCAGTAAAGTTCCCGCCGGCAATTGCAGGCTGATCGACGCGGTGTGCGTTGCATCGCTGGTAGCGCTCCAGCCACTGCCGGGAGTGCCCAAGCCGACGCCGGCCACGACCCAGGTATTCAGCGAATAATTCACGGTTAGAATGTCGTTCGGTTTCAGCGTGAAAGCCGGGAAGGCCAGATTGGCCGACAACTTGTCCGCATCTGCCGTACCGCTGCCGGTGAAACCGGCATTGGGGTTGAAATGAAAGTCGAAAAACGGCGATGACGGGCTATTGGAAGCACCATATTGATACAGCACGCTAACGCCGGGAACATTATTGCCCGGGTAAGTTCCTGCCAACGCGGAACTCAGTACCGTGGCGGCTTGGCCGCTCGCTTCGCTGCCGATTGTGCGGCTGAACACCGCGTCGATGTCGGCATCAATCGCTCCGGTAGCAAAACTGATATTGACGGCGCCGGTATTTTTGAATGTTGCAGTCATGCCGGTGTAGGCATAAGTGGTTTGTGAGCCTGTATCCGCAGCTGCAGAACTGGCCTTAAAGACGCCGCTGCCGAAATCGGCGGAAGCCATAGAGCCGCCGACTGCAATCGACAATACGCTGGGATGATGCTGCAAGGTATTCGCGACCCCGGGGCCGCCGTACTGGACATAAACGTCGGAAGCGATCAACGACAGCACAGGCGGTGGCGAAACTACTGCGGCAAACGTCGAAAACGGATTGACGCATAAAAACAAGGTGATCGGCTTAGCGGGAAAGTTCATGTTTAGGTCTCCTATCGACGGTCGTGTCGATACCCTAAAGCAACAGGCCTCACAAAAAACTCACAACATCGACCGAATTTGTTTGCGGATGATCGGCGAATGCGTGACCGGAAGTTATTTAGTATTAGCTCGATGCCGTCCATTAAGGCTATGAACAGTGTTTAGCCTTTACCGACGTTTGGTGCCGTGATCCGTGCGGCCAGGGACTTTAAGCGGGGAGAGGGTTCGATGCCATAGTGGCCGGCATAGTGGCGCCGACAGCGGCGGTAAGCTAGCAAGGCCTCGGCGCGCCTATCTTCGGCGAGCAGGCAATCGATCAGCCGGTATTGCAGATTTTCCGCCAACGGTTCAATTGAGACGGCTTGCGTATAGCAGGCGATGGCCACGGCTCTCCGGCCTGCGGCTTCCAGCTCGGAACCAAGCTTTTCCAAAGTTTGGATGAATTTGGCAGCGAGATTTTCCCGTTTCGATGCCGCTAATGGCGCTTCCAGGCCGGGCAGAAACGGGCCGCGCCAGACTTTTAACAGGCGCTCCGCCAAGGTTGCGGCTTGATTCGGGTCGGCGGCAAATCGTCTGGCGACTTCGTCGACAACCCAAATGTCCAGCCAGCACAATTCCCGATTCAAAGACAGGGTGCCGCCCTGCAACAACACCGCCTCATTCCGTCCCAGCAGTTTGCGCAGGCGCTGCAAGGCTACTTCCAGCGCATGCTGGGCGGCATCGGCGTCCGAGTCCGGCCACAGCGCATCGGCCAGGGTTTGTTGAGGCACGCCGTCCGGATTCGTCGCCAGCAACCACTGCAGCAACTGCAATGGCTTGTTGTCTTTTTGCCTGCGACGGGCCGCCGGTTCGAGGCTGTCGATCCTGAACTGGCCCAGCGTTCGGATTTTCACCGGCCACGGCCATTCTTCGCAGGCGTTACCGTCCGGTTGCAGTTGGCGTTGCACTATCCACCAACGCACATAGTCGGCTTCGATACCGCGCTCCAGCGCCACGGTACATAATCTGCCGATCACCGCTGGCTGCCAGAACGGGTGCACGTTCAGATAGCGCTGGCGCTTGCCCAATGCCAACGCCCGGGCCAGCGAGGCCAGGCCGCCGGCTTCGTCGCCGCCGGCCAATAGGACTTGGGCTTCGGTCAGCAAGGCCATGAATAGAATGAAGGGCTTGTCCGCGCGAACGGCATAGCTTTGCAATTGCAGTAAATGCCGGGCGGCTTCGGCCCGGTCACCGGACGCCGCTAACACTTGCGCCAGCCCATGCTGAACCAGGGCCGCCACCGACGGTAAGTTGATTTCGCGGCAAATCGACAACGCCAGTTCCGCTTCCTGGCGCGCTTGACTAAAACGCTGTTCCGCCAGCGACAGGCCGGAGCGCAAATGCAAGATGAACGATTGGTCTACCCGCCGATTCGCCGGCAAACACGCTTCCATGCGCGCCAACGCCGAGCGAAAGCGCTCCCAATCACGGGCCGACAGCGCGGTGTAGGCTTCTTGTCCGTAAATGTTCGGCAAATAAAAAGCCAAGCCGTAAGCGGTAGCCAATTGCGCAGCAGCCTCGGTGGCTGCGTAAGCGGCGCCGTGCGCGGCGCATAGGTAAGCGTTCACTGCTTGCCAATTCAATAGATTGATCCGGTACAGCGGTTCGTCGTTGGCTATCTGCTGATCCAGTAAGGCAAAAAAGGCGCGCGAACCTTCCGTATCGCCGCGCCAGACGTGGTATTGCAACAGGAAGGAGGTCAAAAACACCTGGCGCCCCGGTGGACAGTGCGGCAGGCGCGCTAATGCTCGCTGCGCCCAGCGTCGGGCCAATTCTAGGTAATCGGGGAAGTGGACCAGAATATTGCCGCAGCCCAGGATCCAGGCGTCCAACTCCGGATCGTCGGCTGCTTCGATTACTGAATCCAGCACAGCCAGTTCGTTCAGCCAGCGTGCCGCGTCGCGAAAGTCGTCCATCACGAAAAACATCGCGCTCAGTACCCCGGCGGCGCTCAGCGCTTTGCCCAAGGGGTCGTCGCCGAAACTGGCGTGAGCCCGTTCGAACAAGGTTTGGGCCAACGGCGGATTTAACGCCAACTGGGCCGCGGCCCGCCAGAACTCCAGCCACGGGTTAGCCGGTAAGTCGTCCGGTAAACTCTGCAACCAAGACTGCAGTTGCAGGCTTCTGCCGGCGCCCAACTCGGTTTTGGCATGGACCAGAATCAGGCGTTGCAGGTCCAGTCCGGCGTCGGCTTGGCGGTACAGTTCGAAGGCCTGGCCAATCTCGCCGTGGCGTTCCAGCACTCCGGCACTGCGTTTTAAAAATGCCGCGTAACCGTCCTGTCCGAGGTTGGCCCGGTGGCGGGCCAGCAGAAATTCCCGCAGCAAAGGGTGAAGTTGGTAACTGGGGATGGCAGTGTCGATGCGGTTGACCAAATAATGGTTGGCCGCCAGTCGGGCCAACGTCGCCAACACGGCCGGGTCGTCTGCTAAATCGTGCGCCAGCGGCTCGGTTGCGGTTTCTGCGCAGGCAACGGCCAGCAACTGTTGCAAGACGGTGGCATCCAAACCGTCCTGCACCCGTTGCGCTAAATCTGCTTGCTCGTTGGCCGGAGTCGGATGTTCGGGTGGCCGTTGCCGTAATTCCACGGCTAAAGCGGCTGGCCAGCCGCGGCTTTGGCCGAACAACTTGTCGAGCCTGTCGCTGCCGCCGTCGAATCCGGCCAGATCGGCCAGTCGGCCGGCTTCGTCGCGGTCAAACGCCAATTGCGCCGGCGTGAGCATGCCGAGCGGCTGCAATGCAATAGCCAGTCCGGGTGGTGGTTCGTGGCGGCTCAGACACAGTATTCGGTGCTGCACGCCGACGATGCGGCCCAATGCGGCCAATATCCGCACCAGTAACGGCGAAGCGACCACCTGGTGGCAATCGTCGAATACCAGCAGCATTGGCGCGGCTTCGGGCGGTAACAGCGTGCGCAATAACTCGCCGACATAGGCTTCAAGGCCGGGCAAATATTCCGGGCCGAACGCCGGTGTCGCGGAGACCAGGCCCAAACGGGTTGCCGCAGTGCGGAAATGCCCCAAAAAAACGGCCGGGTCCAGGTCATCGCTGTCGAAACGGTACCAAAGTACGGGTTGAGTGTTTGCGGCGGCATAATCAGCCGCTAACGTGGTTTTACCGTAACCGGCCGGCCCGAACAGCCAGACTGCCGAACCGTAGTCGGAATAGCTGCGGTCTATTTGTTCGAACAGGCGTCGGCGGCAAACCACAGCGGGTAAGGTCGGCGCGACCAATTTAGCGGGAAGTTGCGCGCGCACCGGTTTGTCGATCATCCACCCCCCCAAGCAATTTATCCACACGAATCGCGTCGGTAGTTCAGCACAAACCAGCGTCCGGCAGCAACTGTTATTAATCCGGTCTTTAGTAATCGGCTGGGAAGAGTCCTATAAATAGTATTCTATTCACGCAAAAGCAGTTAGGCTCTTAATATCCATGTGCTCGATGCCGGCTATTCAGCCACAAACCGATGACCTTAAATCAGCCGGCTTACGCGCTAGAGGAAATCAAGAACCGGCTCAGCCGATTTCACTGAGTACCGAAGTAAATATAATGTTCGACGTCGCCCCTTGCGGGTTGGCAATTGATACCACTCCGCGAATCAGTTACGGGCCGGATTTGCTTGCTTGCGTATTCTTTATCCATGCGCGATTGACGGCTATGATGCGACAAAGCTCAAACGCTATCGGGATGTTTGTATAGCTTGGGATGTGTTGCTATTTGCCAACACCCGCTGCCTGCAAATCGGCGTGATAGGAAGACCGTACCAAGGGCGCGCTGGCGACCTGGTGAAAGCCCAATTCCCGAGCGACCTCGGCATAGCGCTGAAATTGGTCGGGATGAATGTATTCCTGTACCGCCAAATGGTCCTTGCTGGGTTGCAAATACTGGCCCAAAGTTAGCATGCTGACGCCGTGGGCCAGCAAGTCTTTCATCACGTCTATCACTTCCGCTTCTGTCTCGCCTATGCCTAGCATCAAGCCGGATTTGGTCGGTACTTCAGGCAGAAGCTGGCCGTGTTGTTGCAGCAGTTTTAGCGAGACGTGATAATCGGCGCCGGGGCGGGCTTGCAGATACAGGCGCGGCACGGTTTCCAGATTGTGATTGAACACATCGCAAGGCTGCTGTTGCAGAATATCCAGTGCGGTGTCCATACGGCCGCGAAAATCTGGCACCAGCACTTCGATGGTGGTATTCGGCGACTCGCTGCGCACTGCCGCGATACAAGCGGCAAAATGGCTGGCGCCGCCGTCTCGTAAGTCGTCGCGGTTCACGGATGTGATCACCACGTATTTCAAGGCCATTGCGGCGATGGTCGCGGCCAGATTGGCCGGTTCTTCGGCATCCAAAGGCTGCGGTTTGCCGTGGGCGACGTCGCAGAACGGGCAGCGGCGGGTGCATAAGTCTCCCATGATCATGAATGTGGCGGTGCCGTGGCTGAAGCATTCGCTCAAGTTGGGGCAGGCGGCTTCTTCGCAGACGGTGTGCAGGCGGTGTTCGCGTAATGATTGCTTGATGCGATTGACTTGGTCGCCGCTGGGCAATTTGATGCGGATCCAGTCAGGCTTACGCAAGATTTGTTCGGGCTTTTCCACTTTTACTGGAATCCGCGACAGCTTGTCGGCATTACGTTGATGCGTTTCTGGCGTGGAGCGGGAAGGGGCGTTGAGGGTCATATTGCCACCGGGCACTTGGGTTGATTTTTGAGTCTCTGCAAGCTTTGCTTTTTAGCGAAGCTCGTCGAGTTTGCTTATTTCAGATTTCTATTGCTTGCAGTAACTGATGCACAACCGGCACCGCGAGTTCCTGATTAGTGATCTTAACCCCCAAATCGGCCAGTTGCGTGACTTGCAAGCCGGCATAGCCGCAGGGATTGATGTCTGCAAACGGCGCCAAATCCATATCGTTATTGATGCTCAGGCCATGGTAACAGCAACCGCGCTTGATACGCAGACCCAGCGAAGCAATTTTTTGCTGATTGACGTAGACGCCCGGTGCCTTGGGCTCGGCTTGGGCGGCGATGCCGTATTGCCGCAAGGTGTTTATCACCGCGTTTTCCAGGATGGTCACCATCTGCCGCGGGCCTTTGTTCAGGCGGCGTAAATCGGCCAACAGATAAATCACTAATTGGCCGGGGCCGTGATAGGTCACTTGGCCGCCGCGGTCGCTTTCGACAATTTCGATGTTGTTGGCTTTAAGAAAATGTTCGCGCTTGCCGTTTAAACCCAGCGTATAAACCGGCGGATGCTCGACGATCCAGATTTGATTAGCAGTGTTGTCATCGCGTTCGGTAGTGAATTGCTGCATGGCCTGCCAGACGCCGAGATAGTCTTGCGTCCCCAGATCGCGGAGGACGGGGGTCGCCTTACTGGGCATCAGTCCGGCTTACAGCGCCATCAATACATCTGGGCAGGCCGTCAAGCCCAGGTAGATGGCGTCCAGCTGTTCGCGGCTATGGGCTTCGATCATGACCGTTACCGCCAGATAATTGCCGCCTTTGCTGGGCCGGGTGGTGACCGCGCCTTCCAGGATGTCCGGGACATGGCGGCGGACGATTTCCACGACGATGGCGTCAAAATCGTCGCGATGCTTGCCCATCACCTTGATAGGGAATTGGCAGGGAAATTCCAGTAAGCTTTCGGTTTCGCTCATGACAGTGATTTTTTGTAGGCTTGCAATAAGTCGTCCATGTGTTTCCAGATGGGGCCGGGCTTGCCGTCACCGACTTGCTGGCCGTCCAGTTCGATCACCGGCACGATCTCGCGGGTGGAACTGGCGACCCAGATTTCGCTGGCGTTGTTTAGCGCTTCCAGTGCAATGATGTCTTCTTGATAAGGGATGTTGTGCGCGGCCGCCAATTCAAGAATCACGTCGCGGGTAATGCCGGGCAGGATTTCATGGCTTTTCGGCGGCGTGATCAATTCGCCGTCCAGCACCGCAAACAGATTGCTGGCCGCGCCTTCCACGACGTAACCATTGCGTACCAGTATCGCTTCCGCGCAGCCTTGATCCAGCGCCTCCTGCCTAAGCAGAATGTTGCCCAGCAATGTAATGGCTTTGATGTTGCAGAGCTGCCAACGGATGTCGTCCAGCGTAATCGCCTTGATGCCGTCGACTCGGCCGGCGAACGGCTTGATGTCCGCAGACATTGCAAATATGGTCGGTACGATTTGTTCGGGGAAACCGTGATCGCGTTTCGGCGCATAGCCGCGGGTGACTTGCAGGTAAATGTATTGATCGCGGTCATCTGCCAGCAGCGGCCGGAAAATCGCTTCCCAGTCCGCGACGCTGTGAGGCAACGGTAAACGGATGCCGTTCAGGCTGTTGTTGAGCCGGGCGATATGGTCTTCCAGTCTGAACAGCCGGCCGTTATAAGCCGGAATCACTTCGTAGACGCCATCGCCGAATAAAAAACCGCGATCCAGCACCGACACTTTGGCGTCGGCTAATGGCAGATAAGCGCCGTTCAGATAGACTTGCTCGGTCATTCTTTTTCCAGTAAGCCAATGGCTGCGTCGTAGAGACGGCGGAAAATGCCGCCCTCGGCGACAGCATCCAAAGCCACCAGCGGTTTGCTGAGGATGGATTCGCCGGCCAACGAAATGTTCAGGTTGCCGACCGTGTCGCCCTTGTTCAACGGCGCGAATACGCCTTTGTCGATCTGCGTTTCGGCTTTCAGTTCGTTAAAGTGTTTGCGCGGAGCGGTGACATACAGGTCTTCCGGTAAACCGACCGGGACTTTGGAGGTCACGCCTTTTCTGACCCGCGCTTCGCCCAAAGGCTTATTGCCTTCGTACAGACGGTGGGTTTCGAAGAAGCGGAAACCGTAATTCAGCAGCGATTGGCTCTCGTTGGAACGCGCGCCGGCGCTGGCTGTACCCATTACCACAGAAATCAAACGCATATCTTCCCGTTTGGCGGAAGCCACCATGCAATAGCCGGCATCGTCGGTAAAACCGGTTTTCAAACCGTCAACCGAAGGATCGCGCCACAGCAGCAGGTTGCGGTTTTGTTGGGTGATGCCGTTGTAGGTAAATTCTTTTTGCTTGTCCCAGCGATAGTATTCCGGGAACTCTTTGATCACCGCGCGGGCTAAGGTCGCCAGGTCATGTGCCGAGCTGTAATGGTTGGGGCTGGGCAGGCCCGTGGCGTTTTCGAAATTGCTGTTGGCCATGCCCAAGCGGCTGGCTTGTTCGTTCATCATCGTCGCGAAGGTTTGTTCGCTACCGGCCACGTGTTCAGCCAAGGCTACGCTGGCATCGTTGCCCGATTGAATGATCATGCCTTGCAACAAGTCTTCGACCGCCACTTGTTTGTTTACCTCAACGAACATTTTTGAGCCGCCGGTTTCCCAGGCGTTCTGGCTGATCGTGACTTTTTCGTCCAGCGTCAAATGCCCGGCTTTCAGCTCGCGGAACACCACGTAGGCGGTCATGATTTTGGTCAAGCTGGCGGGCGATACGCGCTTGTCGGCGTCTTTTTCGGCCAATACCCGGCCGCTGTCGAAGTCCATCAAAAAGTAACTGGAGGCCGCGACGCTGGGAGCGGCGGGGGTGAAAATCGGGCTGGCGGCTTGCAGCGAGAAGGCGGTTAACAATAACAGCAGCCCGCTAAACAGGCTGGTTGTCGTGCGGAAAGGTTGGCTCATGGTCGCGATTCAAAATAGTCATTCTGGAAAACAACATTGTAACACCGAGAGCCGCCGCGTAGAAAAACCCGCGTATTGTGCTAAGGCGCTTTAGTCCAAAGCCGGAAATTTTGGCAACTGTTTGGAATAGTTGGGAAGTTCGCCTAAGCGCTGGTATGGCAGATTTTGAATTTGCAGGCGCAATCCTGCAAGGCCATGCAAGCGGTTTGCTCGACGGGCCTATCCAATAAAGTGGACATCAGCGCGCGATCAAATTCGCATAGTTCCGGGTGCTGCTGCGCTAAATCGTGATAAACACAGTTAACGGCTTTAATGGTCGGCTGTGTTTGTTCGGCGTCCATTTCGGCGTGATAACCCAGCGATTGCATCAATTCCAGCAGCGCGCTTTGTTTCTGTGCCGGGTCCTTGCCGCTGAATTGCGGGGCCAGCGACTGTGCCAGATTGACGCCCATGCGCCACAGCATTTGCCTTAAAGCGGCTTCGCCCAGTTCGGTTTTTAGCTCGCCCAGCAACAAGTTGCAAAACCAAGGATATTGCTTGGGCAGGCGGTTGCGGCCTTGTTCGGTCAGCGTGTAATTGCGCGAAGGCCGGCCGCCGGTGTTGTTCAGCGCCGCTTCCTGAATCAACTGATCTTTTTCCAGGCCGGTGAGATGTTGTTTGACGGCGTTTCTGGAAATCTCCAACTGGGCGGCCAGCTCGTCGATACTCATGCCGGAGGTGCTGGACAGCAATAATTTTAAGATTTGCTCTTGGCGCGAGCCGGTAAGTTTGACCATGGCGTGTGGGGTGGTCGGAAATAAGTGATGCGGCATTCTACGCCGGATCAGCTATCACGCAAAGCGCTGTAAGTCTATTTTTGGCATATAAATAACTTTTATAATAAAAATATTGCAAAAGTGGTTTTTTTCGCTTACTCTGCGTTCGGCTTTAAACAGCCGCATTTTTTTAATTGGCAACTAAAGGCAGACCATCATGAGTGAAACCACAGCGACACTTTACGAACAACTGGGCGGCGAAGCGGCCGTTAACGCGGCGGTCGATATTTTTTACCGCAAAGTGCTGAGCGATCACCGCATCAGCCGCTTTTTCGATAACACCGATATGGACAAGCAGGCAGCCAAACAAAAATCCTTTTTAACCATGGCTTTCGGCGGTCCGAATAACTATTCCGGCGCCGATATGCGTCAAGCCCATGCGCATCTGGTTAAAAAACTGGGTTTGGATGACTCACATTTTGATGCGGTGGTCGAAAATCTGGCGGCTACCTTGCAAGAGCTTAATGTGCCTCAAGAGCTGATCAATCAAGTCGCGGCGATTGCTGAAAGCACCCGTAACGACGTGTTGGACCGCTAGGCGCCGGAGTAGGGGATGAGCTTGCATAAACTCAGCGTGAACGACCGCGAAATTGTTTGCGAGTCTGGCGAAACCGTGCTGGACGCCTGTCTGCGCGAAAACATCGACATCCCCTACGGTTGTCGGCAGGGCGCTTGTCAAAGCTGTATGGTGCGCAGCTTGCAGGGCCCGCCGCCGCCGGCGGCGCAAGACGGTTTAAAAGAAGTGTTGCGGCATCAAAATCATTTCCTGGCCTGCCTGTGTTATCCGCAGCAGGATATGTCTATCAGCATTAATCCGCCCGCCGATTTTTTCACCGAAGCGACGGTAATTGAAAAAAGTTTGTTGAATGCGGAGACGCTGCAACTCACTTTGCGGTGCCGGGAAACCATGGATTATTACGCCGGCCAGTTCGTGAATCTGAAACGCGCCGACGGATTGACCCGTAGTTATTCGATTGCCAACAATCGCTTGCATGCCAACAAATTAAGTTTTCATATCCGCCGCTTGGCCGGCGGCCGCTTCAGCGAATGGGCGCACCGGGAACTTCAGGTAGGCGACAAACTCGAGGTATCCGATCCGCAGGGGCTGTGTTATTACCTGCCGACTACCCCGGAAAAAAATCTGTTGCTGATTGGCACCGGCAGTGGTTTGGCGCCGTTGGCGGGCATAGTCAGTGAGGCTTTGCACCACGGCCACAGTGGCGATATTCATCTATTCCATGGCAGCCGCGAGATGGATGGTTTGTATTGGATCGAGGAAATGCAGGCGCTTGCCGACCAATACTCAAATTTCCATTACACCGCCTGTATCTCGCGCGGCGATGCGCCTGATGGCGTGGCCAGGGGCCGGGCCAACGACGTGGCGATGGCGAGTTTGCCTAGTCTGAAAGGTTGGCGGCTGTATTTATGCGGCCATCCGGACATGGTGCATCAGACCAAACGCCAAGCGTTTTTGCATGGCGCGGCCTTGCAGGACATCCATGCCGATGCATTTCATGTCGCGTCGGCCACCTTGGATTGATCGGGCAGCACATAAACCTTTTGCCGCTCCAGCGCCGCCAAGATGCGGATCTGCGCCAGCACCTGCTGTAAAACCGCCGAATCGTTATCGCGCTGCGACACCATGTAGGCCGGTAATTTGAATTGCGGGCTGTCGGCGACCGGAAATAGTTTGCCGGCTTGTAGCAATGGTTCGGCCAGGCGTACCGGCAGGAAGCTGGAGCCGCGGCCTTTCGCCAGAATCAGTTGTACCGCCATCCAGCCGATATTGACCACCTGCGCCGGCCGTTCCAGGTTGGGGTAGCTATTACTGTGCTGAGCATAAAATCCGGGCGCCCAATCGACATAAATGTAATCGTCGTTCGGCCAGGGCTGGCTGGGGTCGGTGGTCAGCAGCACCAGGGTTTCATCGAACAAAGGTTCTATTTGCAGGCTGGGGCTGTGTTGGGGGGTGTACATCAAGCCTATATCCAGTGCGCCCGCCACCAAGCTGCGCATCAAGTCTTCCTCAAAGCCGATGTCGCTACGGATGGAAATATCGGGCATAGCCTGCCGTATCTCACTGATCCATTCCGGCAACAAGGTTTCGCACAAGGCAATCCGCGCGCCAATGCTGATGCTGCCGCGAAACCGGCTGGGCAAACCAATATCGTGCCGGGCTTGTTCCAGGGTTAATAGCAAGGATTTGGCGTGCGGTAAAAAACGCCGGCCCGGCAAAGTCAGGCTGGCGCCGGAGCGATTGCGGACAAACAGCGTCACGCCCAAATAAGCTTCCAGGCGCTGGATACGGGTGCTAACGGTCGATTGCGTTACATACAAACGATTGGCCGCTTCCAGGAAACTGCCGTTGGCCGCGACGCTTAAAAAGGTTCTGATTTGGTCGATGTCCATCAGTTTAATATTGCATTTATCGATATTAAAGTCCAATAAATATCGCTTGTCTTATATCAACGTGGTTTTTATAGTACCTCCTGAGTAATGTATCGATTCGATGGCATTGTTGGGTGCGGAGGAAATCATGAAAACTTCAATATGTTTATTTACCAGGCTTTGGGGTAACCACAAAAACATGCTGCTGGGATTGGCTTTGCCGTGTTTGCTGGCGGCATGCACGGCGCAGAGCATTAAGCCCTCCGCGTCGCAGATCGACCGATTGCACAGTTTTTTGATTGTGCCGGTGCAAGCGCCGCCGCTGGAAGTGATACCGGATTTGATCGAGCGGCGCGATCCGGCTTATCGACATTTCGAAAACATGGCCTTGGGTTATGCGCTGCCTACTGAGCTTTATCAAATCCCTGGCGGTATCGAAATTGCGGGCATGGTTAGTGACAGCCGAACGGCTGATGTGGAAGCGATGACCAAGGCAGCGCCAAGCGCTGCCGGTAGTCCTGTAAATACCGATTTGGGTTGGACGCCCGCCAAGGCGGCGGCGCAGAAGCTGCCTGGTCTACTAGCTGCGGAAAATCGCAAAGGGGAATTGAGCCGCGAGTATTATCAATTACCGGCGGCGGGTGATGCCAGTTTGCAACATTGGCATCAGGCCATTCAAGCCTGGTACGGCCAGAACACCACGCCGGTCGATTATGCGGCGATGGGCCGCTACGACGCGGTGATAGAGGTTGGGATCGGCAGGTATCGGATTTTTGAAGGGCAAACGTCTTTGCAGCTAATGATCAAGCTCATTGATCCCGTCTCGCGCCACGTCATCGCTCGGACACTATCGGAAAGTTTCAGGGTTGACGATCAGGCGTTCGCCTCTCTGGACAATGGCGGTGGCGCGTTTAAACGATTGATCAGCGATATGGCGGTGCCACTGTTGCGGCAAAGTTTGGGTGACATTGGTCTGCGCCTACCCCCTCAAGCCGACGAATCTTAGCGTGTTGACCGGGCCGATAAGCGGATGAGCCTCGTCTATCAAAAGCGTCTGCGCGGCTGGCGTTTTAAGCTGTTTAATCTGTGCCTGGGTTTTGGGCATGCGCTGGTGATCTTCAATGCCGGCGCGTACATCGCCATGCTGCCCAGAGTGGCCGGCGGCTTGGGTGTGCCGCCCAGTTTTGCGACCTGGACCCAGACTGATTACATGATAGCGCTGGCGCTGGCGTTTCCGGTGGGCGGCTGGTTGGCGCGGCGCTTCGGTGAATACCGGCCCTTCGTTGCGGCTTTCCTGGCGTTTGCCTTGGCCTCTTTCCTCTGCGCCTATTGCACTGCCTTTTACGGCTATCTGGCTGGCCGCATTGTGCTGGGATTTGCCGGCGGCTTGACGCTGCCCTTGGGTCAGGCCTTGTTGTTGAAGGAATATCCCGATAGACGCAAATCGCTAGGTATCGGTATCTGGAGCCTATTCACGTTGACGCCGTTCACTTTTGGCCCGCCTTTGGGTGGTTGGATAGCCGATAACTTGGGTTGGCGCTGGCTGTTTTGGCTCAACATCCCGGCGGCATTGGCGATTGCCGGTATCGTCGGCGCGCTGTTGTATCGGCGCGGTCACCGGCGATCCTGGCAGCGCTTCGATAGCGTGGGTTTTATCTTATCGGTAATGCTGGTGTTTGCTTTGCAGACTTTGTTGAACCAGGGCAACGATTGGGACTGGACCAATTCGGCTTACATCAAAGGCTTAATCGCGTTGATAGGCGCTTTGCTGATGTATTGGGTGGTGTGGGAATTGCACGTGCGCCGGCCATTTTTGGATATTCGCCTGTTTGCGCACCGCAATTTCAGCATTGGCGTATTCATTTTATTCACCGGCTTTCTGTATTTTCAAGGCTTGCTGTCCTTGCTCATCGTACAGTTACAACTGGCGTTCGGCTATTCGTCGTGGGAAGCCGGTTTGGTATTTCTGCCGATGGCTATCTGCGCCAAGCCGATGGCCAGCGTCTTGCACGAGATCGTCAAACGCTGTGATGCCCGGCTGTTGGCGAGTGCGAATTTGCTCGGATTCGCCGCCACCTATTTTTGGCTGAGTCGCTTCGACGATCCGGACTCGTTTGCCCAATTGTTCTGGCCGAAGTTGCTGGAGGGCGCCTGCCTGGGCAGCTTTTTCGTGCCGATGACCGCTTTGCTGCTGCACGGCTTGCCAGCCGAACGGCAATGGCGGGCGCTGGAATTGGCTAATCTGTTGCGGATAGCGGCCGGGGCAATCGGCATTGCCGTGCAAGGCATCGTGCTGTACCGGCGGGCGCCGCAGCATCTGACCCGCTTTGCCGAAAATCACGGCGCGTTTGAATTGTCAGATCATCCTGCCTTGGCAACGCTAAATGCCTTGGGATTTGCAGAGCCGGCGGCGTTGACCAAATATGCCAAGCTGGCCGGACGTGATGCGGTGTTACACGCCATGAACGATGCGTTCTGGATGGCCGGTTGCGTGTTTGTCGGCATGGCGGCGTTGGTCTGGTTTGCGCACCCGACTCGCACCCCGGTGAAAGTCAGTGTCGAGCAGGAACTGCGCCGGGAAACTCAGGAATTACTCGCGGAGGAGGCCTAATGTCTGTACGCCGATTCATTGCACTGGCGTTAATGTTGGGTATTTCGTCAAGTTGCGCCCGGTTCGGTGGAGAAGAAACTACGCGCGCCAGTCTGTTACCCATGCCTGACATGACCAACACCGTTGCTGATGCGCGCGGCAGTTTCGCAAGCAGCGATGCCTGGCCGGCGCCGGATTGGTGGACTGGTTTCGCCAGCCCGGAATTGCAGCGCTTGATAAGCGCGGTGCTGGCCGATAATCCGGATTTGAAGGCCACAGCGGCCCGGTTGCGGCAGTCACAGGCGATGGTCGATGCGCAGGCGGCCGAGCTTTATCCGACGGTAGATGCCAATGTTAGCTTCTCGGCGCAGCGCTTCTCGGCGAACAGCGTGCAAGCCAAACTGGCCGGCGAGAACTTTCGGCAGATGCTGATTAACCCCTTGATCTTGCGTTATCACCTGGACTTTTGGGGACGCGACGCGGCGGCCCTGCAAGGCGCGGTTGGCCGCTCGCTGGCGGCCGCGGCGGAGTTGGCCGATGCGCGGCTGTTACTGGCGTCTGCCGTGGCCAAGGCATATTTCGAGCTGCTGGCTGTCAGCGAAAAGCAAGGCATCGCCGAGAACATCGTCGCCGAGCGGCGGGCCTTGTTGCAATTTGAACAGACACGTTTGGCGACCGGTTTGGCCCCCGACGCACCGCTATTGCAGGCCAGAATAGCCCTTGCTAACGCCGAACAAGGTTTGGCTGCGGCGCGCGCCGACGTGGCGTTAAGTAAAAATTTGTTAGCGGCGCTGGCTGGGAAGGGGCCTGATTGGGGGGCTGGCATCGTTATCGAATCCGATCAGTTTGAGCAAGCGTTAACCCTGCCGGTGGATTTGCCGCTGCATTTACTGGCGCATCGTCCCGATATTAGCGCGGCGCGGCTGCATGCCGAGGCGGCGGCCGAGGAAATCAAGGTGGCCGAGACGGCGTTTTATCCGGACGTCAATCTGGTGGCCTTCACCGGCTTGCACAGCGTCAGCTTGAGCGACGTGTTGTTGCAAGGTTCCAGTCTGGCTTACGCGGTCGGGCCGTCCATCGAGTTTCCGATCTTCGAAGGCGGCCGCCTGCGCGCCAATTTGGCGTATCAAGAGTCTGCTTACGAAGCCGCTGTCGAGCGCTATAACCGCAGCTTGGTGCATGCGGTGCAGGAAGTGGCCGATGCGCTGAGCCGTTGGCGCGAGCTGGATGAGCGCCTGGCGGCACAGAGGCAAAGCTTGGCCGACGCATTAGCCGCTGACAAGCTGGCCGACAGTTTACGCATTCATGGCTTGTCTGATCGCGCCGCGCCGAGTTTGGCTAAATTGGAGGTCTATCAACAACAGTTTCGCTTGGCGGCTCTGGTGGGCGAGCGACACAAAGCCGAGATTAATATCATCAAAGCGCTGGGCGGCGGCTACAGCGACACTAAACCCGCAAAGCCATGACCGCAAACATGCCAAAAAAAATTCGTCCTCGAGAAATTCTGCGCCAACGCCGGCGCCGCTTGCAAGGCGTCACCTTGGCTTTGCTGCTGGCCGGTTTGGCTTATCTGGCTTATTGGTGGCTGGAGCATCGCGACTGGATCGCCACCGACGACGCCTTCGTGGCCGGGCATTTAATTACGTTGAAAACCCAGACTGACGGTACCGTGATCGAAGTATTGGCGGAAAACACCCAGTGCGTGGAAAAAGGCCAGGTCTTGGTTCGGCTGGATGGTGTGCATGCCGGCATTGCCTTGCAGCAGACGCAAGCCGAATTGGCGGAAGCGGTGCGGAATATCGTCAGTTTGCAGGCCAAAGCCGAGACGCTGAAGCAGCGGGCCTTGGTGAAACAAGCTTTGCTGGCACAGGTTGATCATGACTTGGCGCGCTTTAACGCAGCGGCTAAGGATGGGGCGGTTTCCGATCAACAGCTACAAAATGCCCAAGATAAAAGCCACGAACTGCAGGCGGCGATTAAAGAAATTCGCGCCGAACAAAGCAGTATTGAGGCGCAATTGCTGGATTCGGGTATCGATAATCATCCTGCGGTGGAAAAAGCTAAGAGCCGCTTGCGCCAAGCGTTTCTGGATTTTCAGCGCCGAAATCTGGTGGCGCCGGTGTCCGGTTGCGTGGCCAAACGCAAGGTGCAAGTCGGCGATACGCTGAAGGCTGGTGCGCCCTTACTGGCTATCGTGCCGCTCGACGATCTATGGATAGAAGCCAACTTTCTGGAAAGTCAGATCGCTGGGGTCAGGCCGGGGCAAGCGGCCGAAGTGCGCGTGGCGGCGTATGGCGACGAACGGATGTATCACGGCCGGGTGCAAGGCATCAATCCAGGTACCGGCAGCATCTTTGCAGTGTTGCCGACCGATAATGCTACCGGTAATTTCATTCATATCGCCGAGCGTTTGCAGGTGCGTATCGCGCTGGATGCCGCGGAACTCAAGGCCAATCCCTTGCAGCCAGGCTTGTCTACATTAACCCGTATCAACATAGAAAAAGCCGACGGTTTGGTATCGGCATCCGCGGTTACGCTGAATGGCGAGGCTTATCGCACCGATGTTTATGATCGAGAGTTGGAGGGTGCCGAACAGTTGATAGAACAGATTGAGTTGGCCAATCGGCCGCACTAGTTCGGCCGTATTCAGGCGGCTAGCGATTAATTCCCACAAAATTGCTGCAATAAAACGCCGCTACGTGTATCTTTGCCTTCCGGCAAAAATGGCCGGCACTCATAAATCAAACCGGCGACTGCGACAAGGTACGCGCCGCTTCTAAAAATTTAAATGACGGATTAACCATGTGTTTTAGTGCCAATATGTCTTTGGGCCTGGGAGTGGCGGGGCTCGTTGCCTCCACGGTAACCTTCCTGGATAAGGACGAAACCTTTTGGGTGAAACTGGCGAGGGCTTACGCCATTTTTCACTTCTCGTTGATGGAATTTATTCAGTATTTTGCGTATCCGGTAGCCGATCAGTGCGGCTACGGCAGCAATCTTTTTCTAAGCGAATTGTCGTCGGTGCATATCAGCCTGCAAGCCTTTGCGATCATGCCGGCTTTGGCGACGTATTCGTCGGACCCTAAGGCCTTGAAGAAAGCTTTTATTGTCGGCAGCTCTTTGAGCGGTTTGTTTTTGATTTTGACCCGCTTGCCGAACGACTGGCAGCTGTTTGATATTGACCCTAATTTCATCGGCCGGATGAACTCCTGTCTGTTCATGGGCATCTACCACATCGGTTATGCGATCTCCAGCGCCTTTGGTTTGCTGGTGACCCATGGCTCTTTGTTTGCCCTGGCCTTCAGCGCGTTTGTCTGGAAAAACAATTGGCGAATCGGCATCTACCATTGCTTCGGCGCGTTGATGACCTTGTTCATGCCGCAATGGCTGTTTGGCGTCAGTACCGGCGAGGCGGCGGCGATGTATTGTTTTTATTCGATCCCGATCACCGCCAGCTTCATGCCGACATTTAAAAAGTTTTTCTCCGCCCAGTCTGACGATTGGTCAGACGGCGTGCCCGCCAGACAACAATCTTGATCAGTGTGGCAGAGGCACAAGACATTACGCCTCTGCTATTGCCAGGCTTCAATAAACCCTTGATAAAACGCTGGGTCGGCGACGGTAGCGCCGCGCTGACCTACCAACGCCGACGCAAACTCCTGCGCCCGTTTTAGCATCACGGGCATAGGCCAGTGTTCGGCAATCCCCAATAACAAAACTGCTGCAAACGCATCGCCGGCACCGACCGTATCGACTATTTCAATATGGCTTTCGGGGGCGATACCGAACAACTTCCCCGATGAATTCAGCGCCAGAGCACCTTGGCTGCCGCGCGTAAGCACCACGCCTTGTAAATGATACGTCTGCTGCAATAGGCGCATCTTGGTGTCTATGCTCTGCTGGTCAGGCAGCAATAATTCCAATTCTTCATCGTTCAGTTTTAACCAATCCGCGCCGGCTATCCATTCCAAGACCTCATTCGCTTGCCACCAGGGCGCGCGCAGATTGACATCCAGAAACACCGGGCCACTCCAGTTCTGTTGCATATTAAGCAATGTTTGTCTGGAAACCGGGTTTCGTAAAGCCAGACTGCCATGATAGAGCAAGCCCTGTTTGGGGGAATGATGGAACGCCTCGGCATCAATGTAGTCGTAAGCTTGCCGGTCCAGAATCCGGTAGCTGGGTTGCCCGTCTGTTATGCTGACCGCTACGCTGCCTGTTGGGTGAGCAGCGTCTATCTGCATGGCAGATCGCGTCATACCGGTACTTTGCATGGCCGCGAGGATCTCGCGGCCGGCGTCATCTTCCCCCACACGGCTGATAAACAGGGCTGGCCGGCCCAAAGCTTGCAGATGCCAGGCGACATTAAATGGCGCGCCACCGAGGATTCGGCTGCCGTCCGGAAAATTGTCGAATAGTACTTCACCGAATATCGTGAAAAAAGCTGTCTGCATCTGTCTCGCCTCGCCGCAATTGCTGGTTTAGAGCGATCACAATAATCAACGCCTGCGGAAATGACAATGGCGTGTGAACGGCTATGGTCGTTTTCAGGGCGCTTACCGATGTGTGCTGCACTGATGTGGTGCGTAAAGCGGTTTGGGTGATGTGGCGGCGATTTAACTTTTTGATAAATAGACATTAATAAGATTGGCATGTGGATTGCTGAAAGATGATCATGAATATAAATACTTTTTTCGATGAAATGCGTACCTCAACCGGTAGCGTCCGGCGGCTGTATCAACCCTTCGCGGAGTGGTTGAGCAGTACCGATCATGCCCAGTTGATGCAAAAGTCCCGCGAAGCGGAAATGCTGTTTCGGCGGGTGGGTATTACTTTTAATGTCTACGGCGACGAGGCCGGCGCTGAGCGCTTAATTCCATTTGATGTGGTGCCGCGGATTCTGGCCGCGACGGAATGGCGGGTGTTGTCGGCGGGCGTGATTCAGCGAGTCACGGCGCTGAATGCGTTTTTGAACGATCTGTATCACGATCAGGAAATCATCAAAGCCGGTATCGTCCCCGCCAGCATTCTGGAAAACGAGATGTATCGGCCGGAAATGCAGGGCGTGGACGTGCCCGGTGGGATTTATGCACATATCGCCGGCGTCGACATCGTACGTACCGCCGAGAACGAATTTTATGTGCTGGAAGACAATCTGCGCACACCGTCCGGGGTTTCCTACATGCTGGAAGACCGCAAGATGATGATGCGTCTGTTCCCGGAACTGTTTCGCCGTTATGCGGTAGCGCCGGTCGAGCATTATCCGCAGGTGCTATTGAACAATTTGCGGGCGGTGGCGCAGCCCGGTGTTTACGATCCGACTGTGGTGTTGTTGACTCCTGGCGCCTATAACAGTGCGTATTTCGAACATGCGTTTCTGGCGCAGCAAATGGGTATAGAGCTGGTAGAGGGCCAGGACTTGTTTTGCAAGGACAATGGAGTGTTCATGCGCACCACGGAAGGCCCAAAGCGCATTGACGTGATTTATCGGCGCATCGACGACGATTTTCTCGATCCGCTGGCGTTTCGCGAAGATTCGATGCTCGGTGTGCCGGGCTTGGTCTCGGTGTATCGCAATGGGGGCGTCACGCTGGCTAACGCGATTGGCACGGGAGTGGCAGACGACAAAGCTACCTACACCTATGTACCGGAGATGGTGCGTTTTTATCTGGGCGAGGAGCCTATTTTGTCCAATGTGCCCACGTATAAACTGGAAAATCCCGACGATTTGAAATATGTGTTGGCGCATCTGGAGGAACTGGTGGTCAAGGAAGTGCAGGGTTCCGGCGGTTATGGCATGTTGGTGGGACCAACGTCCTCCAAACAGCAGATCGAGGATTTTCGGGCGCGGATTTTGGCCGAACCTGACAATTACATCGCCCAACCGACTCTGGCTTTGTCGACTTGTCCGACTTTGGTTGAACAAGGGGTGGCGCCGCGCCATGTGGACTTGCGACCGTTTGTGTTGTCCGGCAAAACCACCACGCTGGTGCCGGGAGGCTTATGCCGAGTAGCGATGCGGGAAGGTTCGCTGGTGGTGAACTCCTCGCAGGGCGGCGGCACTAAGGACACTTGGGTATTGCACGGAGACTCAACATGCTAAGCCGCACCGCCGACCATCTTTACTGGATGGCCCGTTATATCGAGCGCGCCGAGAATATGGCGCGGGTGCTGGACGTGACTTATCGGATGTCACTGGTCGCCAATAGCGCCTACGACGAAGCCGCACGCTGGAAACCCCCGGTGCAGATTGCCGACGATATCGAGGCTTTCGAGAAAAACTACTCCGGCTACACTGCTGTCAATGTGATTCAGTTCATGGCTTTGGATGAGCGTAACCCTTCCAGCATCGTCAGTGCTCTTAACTCGGCGCGCGAAAACGCGCGTGCCGTCCGAGTGGCGATGTCTTCGGAAATGTGGGAGACCGTCAATGCCTTATGGTTGGAACTTAGGCAACGGATTCGACAAGGTTTACGAGAAGCAGAGATCAGCGAATTTTGCGATTGGGTGAAATCGCGTTCGCACCTGTTTCGCGGTGTTACCTTCGGCACCATGTTGCGCGATGACAGTTACAAGTTTGTGCGTTTGGGCAGCTTTGTCGAACGGGCCGACAATACCGCCCGGCTGCTGGATGCCAAGTATCAATTGCTGTTGCCGGCCGTGGAAGCTCCCGAGGGTCAGGTCGATTATTACGAATGGAGTTCCTTGCTGCGTTCGGTATCGGCATTCGAGGCCTATCAAAAAGTATTTCGAGATACCATCGAGCCCTGGAAAGTGGCCGAGCTATTGGTGTTACGCGACGACATGCCGCGCTCTTTGCATGCCTGCTACGACGAACTAGCGCCTATCCTGGAGCAACTGTGTCGGCAGCGGGGCCGGGAGTGTCTGCGCTTGGCCGGCGAAAATCATGCGCGGCTGCATTACGGGCGGATGGCCGACATTTTTAAGACGGGCTTGCATCAGTTTTTGCAGGATTTCATTTTGCGTAACAACGCGCTCGGCGTTGAAATTCAGCGGGCCTTTCTTAATGGACCGGAATAAGTCCTTGTGTAAACAGTGTATTGCTGCACCGACTGTTTAAGCAAAATTTTGGCGATTCAGCCTAGCGGACAAATAGAGTTAGAGGAAAACGGATGATAAATTCACTGATCCACCCCAAGCAGGGCGACAAGGCCAATTCGCCCTGGTTTGACGAGTTTCTGGTCAAGTTGCTGGAAAACCGGGATCGAACCGGCCTGACCGAAATGATCCGCGAAATCGATGCGTTAATGTTGACGGTGGAGCCAGGCTGTTCGGCGGCCTATGTCAGCGAATTGGCCTTGATGACGCCTTACCACTATCTGGTCACTTTACAGTCCGAGAGCCATTGGACTCACGTGCTGCGGATTGATATGAATTCGCCGGACTTGTTGGTGCGGGAAGTGCGTGCACCCGGTCGGGCTGACATTTTCCGCAGTCTGAACGAGGTGTATCCGATTGGTGCCCACAAGCCTAACTCGCGCTATATGGGCGAAATTTTCCGGGTCAGCAATTTGCACGAAGTGGTCGAGCAGCAAAAAGCCAGGGAAATCCGCTTTTTTAACCAGGATCAAATTCGCAAACTGGAATTGCCCGGCAATATGGCCATCGTCAAACCGTCGCCGTATACTCACAACATCGTGGCTTACTGGGAAAGGCCGCCGGAGGACATCAGAGTATATGCCTTGGGAAATAGCATTATCCTTGACGAAGTGAATCGCGGCTACCTGCAAGCCAAGGAGATTCAGGAAGAATTAGGGCTGGATAAACTGATCCGCCCCATCGATCATTTAGCTACCCGGGTTTACAGCCAGAATCGGGAAGTGGCGATTTTGGAATATTTGACGCTCTCCAGTTATTACTATTGGGGGTCCTACGATATTGCCAATCAGAATTCTTCGACCAACGTCACCAAAAGCATTCATTATCCCGAGGAACGCATTAGTCCGGCCAAAGTGTTTACCGCTGCCAATCATCCGTATTTTGTCAATCATCTGGTGGGCTTGCCGTCACCGACCGAGAGTTTCGTGCGCAACTATGGACCGCGCTTGCATCATGTGGCTTTGGAAGTAGCGGACGGTGAGATCAACGGCCAGGCCAATATCGATTATGTAGTGCAGGCTATCCGGGCCAGAGGTAAGGACTTTCTGCTGGATGTCATCGGTTCACGCGAAGAAGGCTTGAAGCAAATATTTTCCAGCGCTTCCGAGCATTCGTCGTTGATTGTGGAGTACGTGCAGCGTTTTGGTAATTTTGATGGTTTCTTTACAAAGCAGAATGTTGCTGAATTAACGCATGCCGCTGGGGTAGAGGAAAATCTACGTTTGTTACAGGCAGAGAGTGAAGCAGCCAGTCCGGTGTCAGCATGAGTATCAGAGTAGCGATTAATCACAAAACCAGTTACCACTACGATCATCCGGTCCAATTGGGTCCGCACGTATTGCGGCTAAGGCCGGCTTCGCACTCGCGGACGGCGGTCAGTGCCTATTCATTGACCATTAAGCCGGATAAGCACTTCATTAACTGGCAGCAGGACCCGTTTGGCAATTATCTGGCGCGCTTGGTGTTTCCGGAAAAAACCACCGAATTTTCGATAGAAGTGGATCTGATTGCCGATATGACGGTGATCAACCCCTTCGATTTTTTTCTGGAAGAGTACGCCGAACATTATCCGTTTTCCTATCCGGAGCAATTGGCCAAGGAGCTGGCGCCTTACCTGGAAATTCGCGAGCAGGGGCCTTTGCTCAAAGGTTTTCTGGCCGGCTTGAAGCGGGATAAGCAAGGCATCGTCGATTTTCTGGTGAGTATCAATCAAGCCGTGAATCAGGTCGTCAACTATGCGATCCGGATGGAACCGGGCGTGCAAAGTTGCGAGGAAACCCTGGAAAAAAAGTTGGGTTCCTGTCGAGATTCCGGTTGGTTACTGGTGCAGGTATTGCGGCACATGGGTTTGGCCGCGCGCTTTGTATCGGGGTATTTGGTGCAGTTGGTGGCGGATGTGAAATCGCTGGACGGCCCGTCGGGCACCGACCACGATTTCACCGATCTGCACGCCTGGGCCGAGGTGTATATTCCCGGCGCTGGCTGGATAGGTATGGATCCGACGTCCGGACTGTTTGCCGGAGAGGGCCATATTCCCTTAGCCTGTACCGCGGATTATGTCAGTGCGGCGCCGGTCAGCGGCGGCTTTATCGGTAAGGCCGAGACTACCTTCGATTTTTCCAATCGTGTCAGCCGTATCCATGAAGACCCACGGGTTACCAAACCATACACCGATAAGCAATGGACCGACATTGAGCGTCTGGGCGAAAAGGTCGATGCCGAGCTGAAAGCCGGGGATGTGCGCTTAACCATGGGCGGCGAGCCCACTTTTGTGTCCATCGATAACATGGATGCGCCGGAATGGAACACCGATGCTGACGGCGAGGAAAAGCGCAAGTTGGCCGGAAAATTGGTCAGACGTTTGCGCGACAGCTTTGCGCCGGGCGGGCTGTTGTATTTCGGGCAGGGCAAATGGTATCCGGGCGAGCCGTTGCCGCGCTGGCAGTTGGCGTGTTTCTGGCGCAAGGACGGCAAACCGATTTGGAAAAATCCGGCCCTATTGGCGGATGAGACCCGTGATTATGGATTCGATCTCAAGCATGCGGATGCATTTATCCGTGATTTGGTGAAACGGCTGGGCGTGGCTGGCGAGTTCATTCTGCCTGGTTTCGAGGATCCTCTTTACTACCTGTTACAGGAGGGATTGGTACCGAAAAACCTGGATCCTTTGCAAGTCGATTTGAAAGACGACTTAGAGCGTCAGCGCTTGGCCAAATTGCTCAGCGCGGATCTCGGCGCGCCGGTCGGCTATGTGTTGCCGCTGCATTGGAGCTATCAGGCCGGTTCTTGGAACAGCAGTGCTTGGGAATTCCGCCGCGGGGCGATGTTCCTGGTGCCGGGCGATTCGGCGATGGGTTTGCGTTTACCTCTGAACTGTTTGCCTTGGGTGCCGTTCGAAAAGCGCGATCACCCCCATGAACGTAGCCTGTATGAACCGGTGGAGCCTCTGGGCGATATTGATTCGGAAGTTAGCCGTCGTTACAGTCAAATGGCCAAGCAGGGACTACATCCGACCGAAATGGACGCAGCCGATGATGAGAGGCCGCACGATCCGGAATGGGTGCCGCATACCGCTTTGTCGGTTCAGGCCCGTGAAGGTCGTTTATTTGTATTTGTGCCGCCCACGACCGAGTTGGAACACTACCTGGACATTATCGCGTCGGTGGAAGCTACGGCAGCGGCTTTGAAAATGCCGGTGGTAATAGAGGGGTATCAGCCGCCCCACGATTTGCGTCTGACCCGTTTGCCGGTGACGCCCGATCCTGGCGTGATAGAGGTGAATATTCATCCTGCCGCCAGTTGGAAAGAGCTGGTGCACAACACCACCACTTTGTACGAGCTGGCCCGGTTGACCCGGCTCGGCACCGAGAAATTCATGCTGGATGGCCGGCATACCGGGACCGGTGGCGGTAATCATGTGACCTTGGGCGGCATTACGCCCGCCGATAGTCCGATTTTGCGGCGACCGGATTTGTTGCGCAGCTTGGTCACGTATTGGCAGCATCACCCAGCCTTGTCCTATTTGTTTTCCGGCTTGTTTATTGGTCCAACCAGCCAGGCGCCGCGCGTCGATGAAGCGCGCAATGACAGCCTGTACGAGCTGGAAATTGCCTTTCAACAGATGCCGGAGGGCGAAGTGGCCGCGCCGTGGCTGGTCGATAGGCTGTTCCGCAATTTGTTGGTGGATATGACCGGCAATACGCATCGTAGCGAGTTTTGTATCGACAAACTGTATGCGCCGGGTACCGATGCTGGACGGCTTGGGCTCCTGGAGTTGCGTGCGTTCGAAATGCCGCCGCACGCACGAATGAGTTTGATGCAAATGCTGTTGCTGCGAACCCTGGTAGCTTGGTTTTGGCGCGAGCCCTACAAGAAGCCTTTGGTGCGCTGGGGGACGCAATTGCATGACCGGTTTATGTTGCCGCATTTCATTGCCAGCGATATTTACGATGTGGCGCGCGATCTGCAAGCTGCGGGTTATGAATTCAAGACGGAATGGTTCGCGCCGTTTTTGGAATTCCGGTTTCCTAGAATCGGTAGTCTGCGGGTTAACGATCTGCAATTGGATCTGTATCAGGCTATTGAGCCGTGGCACGTGTTAGGCGAAGAAATCACCAGCAGCGGCACCGCCCGTTATGTCGACTCCTCGGTGGAGCGCTTGCAGGTGTCGCTGACTGGAGCGATGGGTGAACGCTATGCCTTAACCTGTAATGGTCGCAGGGTGCCGTTAAAGGCCACCGGCAAGCAAGGAGAGCTGGTGGCGGGTATCCGTTATCGGGCTTGGAACCCGCCGTCGGCTTTGCATCCCTCTATCGGTGTCCAGGCGCCGCTGGTATTCGATTTGGTTGATACCTGGAACGGTCGGTCTATCGGCGGTTGTACGTATCATGTTTCTCACCCCGGCGGCCGCAACTACGACACGCTGCCAGTTAATGCTTACGAGGCTGAAGGACGCAGGGTTAGTCGTTTTTGGCAGCACGGGCATACGCCGACCGAAACCGTGTTGGAATTACCGAGTGAGGAGTTCAATAAAGATTATCCGTTTACGCTGGATTTACGTTGGAATGCGAGCTAGATAGAACGAGGAAATTAAAAAACCTAATCAGCGAGTGTCGGTTTTTTTTACAATTTAGCTTGAAATTGACTCGATTTGCTATACCATCCTTACCTGCGGAACGAGACAAAGTGGCTATAGCTATTTGAACTTGTTATGAATATTTGTTTATAGGGTGGGGTGTATCTTGAATCGACAGAAGCAGTCTTTCGATCATTGTTTCGAGGTATTTTTAGCTGATACGCCGGAAAGTAAAAAAATTCATTATCAACTCAGATACCGGGTTTATTGCGATGAAATGGGCTTTGACGATACGGAGCAGTTTCCGGCGCAGCAAGAAATCGATGAATGGGATAAAAGCGCAGTTCATTTTTTAGTCAGGCATAAATATACTCAGCAGTGGTTGGGCGGGCTGAGGATGGTCATGCCCAAAGGTCACGTTTTTCCGTTTCAAGAAAGCAGTAGTTCACATCAACGGCTACCAAACGGCAGATACAAAAATTCCGTTGAAATTTCCAGGCTATGCGTTATTAAGGAAGCAAGGCGCTTTGCTTTTAGAAACTCGGCTGTAGAGGTAGCTGAAGAAAATCGCAAAATTAGTTTTCTGCACGATTACCGCAATATCAATAGAGACATAATGTGGGGGCTGTATCGAGCCGCGGCGGTTTATTCCGTCCAGCAGGGCATTAAACATTGGTATATGTTAGCCGATCCGGCACTGGCGTACAGTATTAAGAAACAAGGCTTAGATATACAGCAACTGGGCGATGCTAGTCGTCAAAGTGCACGTCTGCTGTATTATTTGAATACAAAGCAAGTGCTGGAAAACTCTTTATGGTTTGAGGGTTACCGACACGATTTTCGCTTATATTCGGATATTGCAACTGACGTTCCTGTCGATATGAGGGGGCGCCAGGTAAAGCAAATCGGCGTTATTTCTTATGTGTCGAGAATCTGATTTATCTGTTTAAATCCGCCGCGTAAAACCCTAGCCTGCAATTATCAACCGTTCTCGCTGGTAGGCCTTCTATGTCAATTCTGGTGTTCATCAGTATGATTACGCAGCAAAGCTTGCAGTCCGTATTTTTCAAATAAACCGTACAAGGTTGGCCTGGTAACACCCAATAATTTAGCTGCTTCTGATATGTTATTGTCTGCGTAGGTCAGTGCGCGTTTGATGGCGATGGTTTCTGCCGCTTCTCGTACCGACTTGAGATTCAGCGGCATGGACTTGTCGCTATCGGTACCAATTTCCAGCTCTTCGGCGGTGACGAAATTGTTGTCGGATAAAATGACCGCACGTTTGATTTTGTTCTCCATCTCCCGAATGTTGCCAGGCCAGTTATAAGCTTCAAGAGCACGAGCGGCGTCGTGGGAAAAATGTTTTTCTTTGGAGTTGTTTTCGCGGCAATAGCGCTGTAGCAAAGCATTAGCTATCGTAATAATATCGCCTTCGCGTTCGCGTAGTGGGGGAATGTCAACGACAATCTCACTGAGCCTGTAATATAAGTCGCCCCGGAAATTACCTTGCGCAATGAGGTCGGGTAAATGGCGATGTGTTGCACATATAATGCGCACATCCACGGCAATTTCCTTTCTACCCCCTAACCGTTCTATGACCCGTTCCTGGATAAATCGCAGCAATTTTGCTTGCAAGGCAAAAGGGAGGTCGCCGATTTCGTCTAAAAAGAATGTGCCGCCCTGCGCATATTCGATTTTGCCTTTGGTTTGCGCGACTGCGCCGGTGAATGCACCTTTCTCGTAGCCAAATAATTCACTCTCTAACAATGTTTCTGGTATGGCCGCGCAGTTTACCGCTACAAACGGTTGTGAGGCGCGTGTGCTCAGGCGATGTAAGGCTTTTGCCAATAGCTCTTTACCGGTGCCGCTTTCGCCGATTAGTAAAACGGTTGCTTGAGTCGGTGCAATTTTTTCAATCATCCGCATGACCGCCTGCATTTGCGGACTGGTGGCGATCACGCCGGTCAGGGGCTTTTGTTGCTGCAATATTTGGTAGTCGCGCTCCAATGCGTCAAGTTGAAACGCTCTTTCTATAATCAGGCCCAAGACGTCCGGGTCTACCGGCTTTTGATAAAAGTCATAAGCACCTAAGGCTACTGCATGAATCGCATTTGCGCGATCATCATTGCCGGTTACCACGATTATCTTGGTGGCAGGTGCTAATGCGAGAATTTCCTTGAGAGTGGCGAGTCCTTCAGTGGCGTTGGTGGGGTCGGGCGGTAAACCAAGATCCAAGGTAACGACGCTTGGCGTATATCGTCTAAGTGCAGCTATTGCTTCGTCTCTATTACTTGCTATTACTACTTCGTATTGCTCGAAGGCCCATTTCAGTTGTTTTTGTAAGCCTAGGTCGTCCTCGATAACTAACAGTACTTTAGAAGTGATCATTATTTCCTTGATTTGCGGAAACTCGCTGAGCTAATGGTAATTGGATGGTGAAAGCAGTGCCGCGGCCTGGATTGCTATCGACCCGGATATTTCCAGACTGCTTTAGAATGTAATCGCGGGCTTCGTAGGCGCCGATGCCCATTCCGGCATTGCCTTTTGTCGTATCGAACGGCTTGAATAGGCGTTCCGCAATGAACTGTTGGTCCATACCTATACCGTTATCGATAATTCTGATGACAGCATAGTCTTGGTTTTTTGTTAATTCAAGCTTAACCCATCCATCGCTTGTCGCTATGGCGTCTTGGGCGTTTTGCACTAAATTCGTCAAGATATTGGTCAGTTTGATTTTGTCGGCCGTCACGAAGCACTCGCTGAGTGTTGTGTCCATCTGCAACGGCGGAGTGCCGAGATGTTGTTGCTCGATGTTTTTAACCAATTCCACCAGATTGATGAAGGTATTGGCTGTAGTTGTGTTGGTCTCACCTTGTTTTAACTGTTCGACAATATGGTGCATTTTTTTGACCACATTATTTAGCGTGTCTATGGTATCGTCGAAGAAGTCCGGGTTATGTTTGTGCTTTTCCGCGTTTTTTACTATCAAGGAGATCTGGGCTACCAGATTTTTGAGGTCATGTACCAAATATGCTGAAAGGCGGTGATAAGTTTCAAATTGACGATTATTGGCGAGTTCTTCACTTGTCCGGTTCAAAGCGAGGGCGTTGGCAAGTTGCATTCCCACTGTTTTTAAAAGATCGTGGTCTTCCCAGTCAAGTTTTCGTGGTGCGCGCGCCTGCGTTAACACCACAAAAGCTTCAAGTTTGTTTAGGTGAAATAGCGGCACTATCAGCCACACTTGGCTATCTTCGTAGCACCACGGCGATAGATCTATGTCGTCGTATACTTCCGGAGCATGAGCTAGTTCGAAAAAATCGATGACCCATTGCTTGTTCGCTAAATATTGAGGCAGGTCGCCGATGTTGTGGAGATATTCAATTTCTTGTGGAGTGAGTTTGAGGTTTTGTTCTGCAGCTAGAAAAAATTGGCCTTGATCGTTTTTTAACCACAAACCGCCTCCTGCGCTTTCTACTAGGTCCGTTAAAGTAGTTATGATGAATCCTTTCAGTTCCTCAAGCGACTCAAGTTTTGCCAATGATTTGCTGATTTTGAGCCACTCTTCGCGGTAATCGTAGCTGTAGTGGAAAAAGTGCTTACTAAAATACACCTTGGAGATCGCTCGTATTTTTCCAGATGTAAACGGGATAATCAGCAGGAGAATGGCGAGGAAAATAAACAGAGTTTGTGCAGCCTCACCCCATTCGGTATTTGCGCGTTTGATATAAAAACCGGCAAACGACATAAGGATTAAATAGATGCCGCAACCGAGGAGAATCGTTGAGTAAAAAATAGTTTTGCGAGGTGTTGTCAGTTCCGTACTTTGGCTGTTAAGCTTTAGTCGGGTCAATGTGACTGCTAAAAGTGGTGTCATGAGTGCGTTAATTACGCCGCGTGACTGCCAGAGCTCGAAGTCCAGGCTGCTGAATAGCAGTGATTTGCTGTAAACGAGCAAATCGAATGCGAATAGCGAGCCAAGGCTTATACACAGAAATTTGAGATTCCACCTTTGCTTCAGGGGGGTGCTGCGATAAAGCTGCTCAACCAGGATGAGGCCAAATACAGCGGATACAACGTGCGATGCGAAACGAGGATCGACGTTTAGATGTTCTCGGATTAGGGTTAGGTAGGCGGGAAAGATCTCAATACCTAAAACTAGCGCGATAGTTAGGGTAGCGGCCACGCTAACATTCGACTTAAATATTTGCTTGTGATCGTTGTATATCTGTTTGGACAGCAGTGTTCCAAGTTGAAGAAACCAAGATGCATTCCGGAGAGTTTCGTACGGTAGCGTGTCAGCGAAGAAGAAATGGCTATTTTTTGTGGCGATTATCACGCTTGTGCACCATGCTAACGAGCACAAAACTGCTATTATGAAAGGCAGATGCCAGTTTTTCCTAAAGCAAGCGTATAAAAGTAAAAAACCATAAGCGATGGCTGCGCTCAAGTAGCTGTAATAAATGTAGCTTTGCATTTAGCGTCGATGTTTAAGTGTTTTTTCAATACGTATAATCATTATACGACCTTATAAGCAGTAGGCAGGATCATTACTTTGCAGATTCAGGCTGACATGAAAGAATTATTTAGTGACGTACTAGCTAATGCGCAATTCTCGGACGGTTCCGGCTGGAAACGATATCGCCTAAATGCGGGTGAGACCATCGTAAAAAAAGGCCAGCAAGGAAATACATTATTTCTCATAGAAGAAGGTGTTGTTAGAGTGTTGGGCGGTGCAGAGCTGGATGGGAATCGTAGAATAAGTCCAGGTCTCTGTGATTTAGATGCTGGGGCGGTATTTGGGGATGTCTGTTTGTACGAACCCAGGGAGAGAACGGCCTCTGTTGTTTCATTGACTGATGTGTGTCTACTTGAAGTTCGTAGTGATATGTTGAGTGTTTATTTGGACGATCATCCGGTGCAGGGTTATTTATTTTTGAAGGGCTTGTTTCAAGCTATGTCTAATCGTTTGGGATTGGCAAATGATCGAATAGAGCATTTACTGGCGTGGGGAATTAAAGCGCATGACATCGATAAATATTTGTAGCTGGATGATGCTTGTGAAAATGAGAGGGCAAGATGGATGTGGGGCCTAAGTTATCACTGGCAGAAAGTTTTAGCCGTTACTTCAAGGTGGGGCTCGCTGAAAGTGACGCTCAGAAGGAATTTGTTTTTCAAGTAAGGTACCGTGTTTATTGTGAAGAGTTTAAATATGAACCTGTTGAACATTTTGCTAATCGCCTTGAAGTAGACGAATACGATCAATATTCACGCCACTGTTTGATTACGCATTTGCAAACTGGTATCCCTGCTGGTTGTGTGAGAATGGTTCCTGCTATCGGGGAACGACAGAATAAGCCATTGCCGTTAGAAAAATACTGTGGAGCTAGTTTAGACAGCAAGCTTATAGATGATTTAAAGCTACAAAGAAATACAGTATGCGAAATATCAAGATTAGCTGTGGATGGGGCGTTTCGTAGACGTACCGGCGAGACTCTAACCCGCTTCGGTGAAATTAACGGCTTACAGTTTTCGCCTCAAGAGCAGAGGACTTTTTCGTCAATAGCAGTTGCTTGTTTTTTTGCCGCCACAGTCCTAACAGAGGTTGATGGACGTACAAATGTGTTTGCGATGATGGAGCCGTTCTTGCCGCGGCTGATGCATCGGTCAGGTATAGATTTTCAACGAGTTGGTAAGGATATTGACTATCATGGTATACGAGCACCTTATTTCATTACTACTCAGGCTGTTTTAGAAAATATGCATCCCGATTTGCTAGAGTTATATTCCTGGATAAAAGAAAATATTGTTAATTAATATGGCGGGATCGAATGTAATTATATATTTCTAGGCGATTAGTAAGTAGTCAAATAAAATATTGGGGTTTTGGTAATAGGATGAAAAGAAAAATAATCAGTTCCGTAGTTCTCGCATGTACGTTTTTATTGCAAACAGCGGCATGTTCCTCGCCGGAGGAATCTGCTCGGAGTCATTTGCAAAAAGGTAAGGAGCTTTTTGAAAAAGGGGAATTTGATAAGGCATTGCTTGAGTTGAAGACAGCCAGTCAAAGCAGCGATAAGTTTGGTGAGACCTATTTCTATATGGCCCTATTGGACGAAAAAAATAATAATTTCAAGTCGATGCGGCAAAACCTGATTAGGGCCTTAGAATTAGAGCCAAGTTTGACTTCCGCAAAAATAAAACTAGGCAAGCTCGATATTGTTTTTGGAGATCTGGAGAAAGCATTGGAGCAAGCGGAGTCAGTTTTGACAAGTGACTCAAGCAATATTGATGCAAAAATGATCAAGGCATCGGTTTATATTAAGCAGTTGAAAAAAGATCAAGCAGCAGAAATAGTTGATTTTGTTTTAAAAGATAGCCCGGATAATGTTGAGGCTTTGTCATTGCAAGCTGCTTTATTTGCTGAAAAAAATGAAATAGATCAAGCTTTGGGGGCAGTAAATAAGGCATTGGGAGTACAGCCCGCAAACCTTCCTTTGCGCTTATTTAAGATAAAACTGGATGCAGGGCTGAATAACATAGATAGCGTAATAAAGGGTTATCAGGAGCTTATTCAGTTATACCCAGATGCCGGTAACTTTAAGCTGAGCTTGGCTTCCATTTACTCGATGACTGATAAGCTTGAGGAGGCGGAGAGACTATTGAGGGAAATGGTCGAAAAATCAAATGATAAAGTCGAGCCTGAAATAGTTTTGATCGAATTTTTAAATGCTCGTGCTAAAGATCGAGTGATTTCGGAGTACAAGGCTATGCTTAACCGCCAACAAGGGCAACCTAAGGTGTTGTTAGAGCTCTCGAAATGGATGGTTGCGTCAGGATATGCTGAAACTGGTAAGGAAGGGTTAGAACAAGTTGTTCAGCTAGAAAAGAATAACGAAGCAGGCTTGTCAGCCCAAGTCATTCTTGCGGAAATTGCGCTAACGGAAAAGCAGTTTAGTGCTGTAGAAAGCTCTTTAAAAGATATTTTTAGTATTAATTCGGAATTGATTCAGGCAAATTTGCTTAAAGGTCGTTTTTTGCTGGCTCAAAATAAAACGGATGAAGCTATTGAGTTCCTTAATAAACTTGTATGGAACAAAACTAATGCAGACGACGTTTATTCTTTGCTAGGTGATGCTTATTTAATAAAACAGGATCGGAAACAGGCTGAGAAAAGTTTTAAACAGGCGTTAGAAGTTAATCCAGCAAATTTGGCTGCCTTTTCTCGTGTATATAGTAACTACGTACAGGCCGGGCAAAATGAAAATGCTAGGCAATATCTTGAAAAGGCGTTATCGCTAAAACAAAACGACATTTTATTACTTACTAGTAAGGCTGAGTTGGATATTTTAGAGAAAAAGTGGGATGGCGCCCAAGAGTCTATTCAACGGCTAGCACTTTTTTCTAAAGATAAGGCGATGCCTATATATCTTCAAGCCAATGTTTTACAGGGTAAAGGTAAGTATGCTGAGGCAATTAGCTTGTATGACAAGTTGATACAACAGTATCCTAATCATTTAAATTCTTTGATTAATTTAGTCAGATCTTACGAGGCTCTTGGGCAAAGAGAGAATGCTGTTGCGTATTTGGAAAAGCACCATGTAAAGTATCCTGATCAATTAAATACTGTTGGCGTGCTGAGTGATATATACATTGCAAATAATGATTATGTAAAAACCAAAAAGCTGCTGACGGATCAGGTTAAACATACTCCAAAAGCAGCATCGATTTATCTCGCTCTAGCAAGGGTTGAGGCAATGATGAATAAAAATATTTCTTCAGCCAAAGATGTGTATTTGCGAGGATTGGAAGTCAATCCAAATGATCCTCAGTTAGCTATGGCTCTAGCTGCTTTGTATGAACAATTAAACGAAAAGGAAAATGCAATCAGGGTGTATAAAGCAGTACTCGATAAGAATCCCGATAATAACTTAGCTATTAACAATTTGGCCTCGTTATTGATAGAGTCAAACAGTCACGATGAGATTAGTCAAGGAATGGAGTTAGCAAAAGTATTTAAAGATTCCGAGAATTCGTATTTTCAAGACACATACGCTTGGGCATTAATTAAAGCTGGTAGTAATGAGGAGGGGCTGAAGTTATTACAGTCCTTGATTCTAAAAGAGCCTAAACTGCCTGAGTTTAGATATCACTTAGGAGTTGCGCACATGAATGCTGGTAATAAAGCGACTGCGATAAGTGAGCTTAAACAATCTATTAGTTTGTCTGAAAAACAGAAGCGAAATTTTTCCGGTAAAGATAACGCAAAAAAGATCCTTGAAGAAATAGAGAATTGAGCAGGTAATTGGGTAACTACTTAGATTATGATTATGCGGATATTTAAAAAAAAGTTGTTGTATTGTTTGATAGCATTTGCCCTTATTTCTAGTATTGTTGGGTGTTCCCAGCCTTTACTTGAGGATATGCAACAGACTGCTGACTATACTTATCAGATAGGGCCTGGCGATAGTGTCAATATTTTTGTTTGGGGCAACCCAGAGTTATCTACATCAGCGCCAGTGCGTCCGGATGGAAAGATAACTGTTCCTTTAGTAGAAGAATTGTTGGCCAGTGGTAAAACGCCATTTGAACTTGCTCGGGACATTGAGAAGGTGCTTTCGACTTATATAAAAAGTCCACAGGTAGTTGTTATGGTTAGCGGATTCAAAGGGATTAGCACTCAGCAAATCAGGGTCATTGGGAGAATTGGCGGTGGCGGTGGCGGTGGTGGAGCCAGTGGTGGAACTGGTGGTGGTGGCGTAGGACGTTACCAGGGTAAATCCATTCCATACGAGAGGGGAATGACGCTATTGGATGTTATTATTCAAATTGGTCTGAACCAATATGCTGATGGTAATAGAGCCAGTGTTATCAGGGATGTGAATGGAGAATTGAAGCCGTTTGGCGTAAGGATTGACGACCTTATTGATGATACAGATTTGTCAGCTAATGTCTTGATGATGCCTGGGGACATTTTGATTATTCCCGATGCGTATTTTTAAGTGTTTGTAAGAAGGTAGACTTTTTCTGTAGGTAGTATGTCCATTAATTCTAGATTGAAAACAACGGCTAGTTAATATGCAGCAAGATCTTTCCGAAGTTTATTTTTATTTGAAAGGTACTTTAAAGTACAAGCGCCTTGCCATCGTTTTCGCTTTGGTTGTTTGTTCAGCTGCTTGGGCGTACATTTTTATGATGCCTGATAAATTTGAATCGAAAGCCAAAGTTCATATTGATTCAGCTACAGTGATTAGGCCTCTCATGAGAGGTATGGTTATAGAGCCTGATATATCTGCGCTGATCAGAATAATCCAGCAGCTAATGTTTACGAGACCTAATCTTGAAAAAATTATTTCGCTATCTCAGCTAAGTAGATCGCAGGATAGCTCAGGATCTGCTACGGAATTGATTGAGAAACTTAAGAAGGACATAACAATTGCAGGAGGCAGAGGAGATATATTCGATATTGCTTATACCTCACAAGATCCTGAAGTTGCGAAGAGTGTGGTCCAGGCTGTTCTTACAGTGTTTTCTGAACAAACAGAGGGCAAAGCATTGGCTGACGCGAGTGATGCGCAACGTTTCATCGAACAGCAGATACGAGAATACGAGATTAGGCTGCAAGATGCTGAAAAAGCGAAAGAAGAATTTAAACGCGCAAACATTGATTTACTTAACGGCTCAGATCAATTTCAGAGTTTGCAGAAAATGAAGGAGCAGTATCTAGATGCCAACACGGCTCTAGAGCAAGCTATTTCTCGACGAAATGTTTTAGCGGAGCAGGTTGCTGAAATCCAAGAGTCTGAGGAAGACTGGGGTCTACCGACATCCACTCAGGAAGTATCTGCGGATAATGCAAGGATAGAATCTCTGAAAGATAAGCGCACTGAATTGTTGCTTAAATATACCGAACGCCATCCGGAAATAATTGAAATCGATAAGTTGATTGACACGCTGAAAACTCAAGAGAACCAAGCTAAGACGAGTCAGTCGCAAGTCAATGGAGATATACAGGCAGGGCTTTCCGAAAGTATTGGTGCAGAGAAAATGGCAAATCCCTATGTTCAGGCGTTAAAAATGGGGTTTGACAATGCTCAGGCTGAAGTTGCTTCTAGTCAAACTTTGGTTGAGTCAATTCGAAACAGGATAGCAAAGCTTGAAGAAGGTTTGAATGAAAGATTGACCATAGAAACGGAAATGAAAAATCTTAACCGGGACTATGAAACGATAAGCGGCAAGTACGCCGAGTTGCTGGATCGGCGTGAACAGGCTCATATTACCGAACGCGTTGATGACCAGACATCTCGTTTGAAATTTAAAATTGCTGATCCCCCTAGTAAGCCCAACAAGCCTAGCTCACCTAATAGAAAATTATTTTATTCTTTCGCGCTTTTGGTTGGGGTTATTTTGGGATTTGGTGTCGCGTTTTTGGTTTATTTTATACGTCCAGTGTTCATGTCAACGAGACAAGTAAGGATTGTGACCGGCCTACCATCCTTAGGTAGTGTGTCTCTTACCTCACAAGGCATAAGTCAGACTAATAATATTGACTGGTTACTTATTTCGACTTTTGCAATATTGCTAAGTGGTTATATCGGTATCATGATATTTGAGATACTCAAGTAAAGTCGTATTAAACAGGTAAACATATGAGCATTATAGAGAATGCGCTGAAAAAGGCAGGGAGCCAAGGGTTAGTTGTGGAAAATAATAGTCAAGAGTCGGCTACCACAGCTAAACCTGATAGGGGTTTCAGTGAAGCCAATTTAGAATCGACTGGGTTGCGGGAATCTTCCGGGGCATTTTCGCCCGAACAACAGGTTGTTGTTGATTGGGCTAGTTTGGCGGAAAACGGTTTTATAGATAATAATAACGCAAAATCTCAGCTAGCTGAAGAATTTAGAGTTATTAAGAGGCCTTTGGTAAACAATATACAGGGCGCAGAAAATAATGGAATTAATCGTTCTAATTTAATTCTTATTTGCAGTAGTTTGCCTGGGGAAGGTAAGACATTTGTTTCAATTAATTTGGCTTTGAGTATTGCTAACGAAAGAGATAAAAAAGTTTTGCTTATAGATGCTGATGTGGAAAAGCCAAGTATATCAAAACAATTAGGGATTAATAGCCCTCGAGGCTTAATAGAGTATTTAGAAGATGATAAAGTAACTTTTTCAGATATTTTGTTAAAAACAGATCTTCCAAATCTTAGTTTAATTACAGCGGGTAAAAGACATAAATACTCAACAGAGTTGTTATCAAGTCAACGGATGTATTTGTTCGCGGAAGAAGTGAGTCGGCGATACAAAGATCGAATTGTGATTTTTGATTCACCTCCGTTGTTAGTTGCTACTCAAGCCCAAATACTTGCGGAACTTGTAGGGCAAGTAGTGCTGGTGATTGCGGCGGAAGTAACCCCTCAGAGCGTGGTTAATGAGTCGGTTGCGAAGCTTAGTAATTGCGATGTTGTTATGACTCTTCTGAACAAAACAAGAAAAGAGATAGATATATACGGTCACAATTATAGTTATGGGAAATATGGACATTTGTGACAGTAATCGTCTTTCCGGTTTATCTCTAGCTACCTTGCTTTCTGGTTTAAGTGTTGGCATGGTTTTACATTCTAGCGTCGCAATGGCGCTAGATTGGAGATTTAGTCCGAGTTTATCGGCGAGTGAAATATTTTCTGATAATTTGGCGCTTTCTGAAAATAACAAAAAGAGCGGTTTTGTAACCGAGATTAGTCCTGGAGTTTCGTTGTATGGGAATTCTCCGTGGAGTAATTTCAATTTAAATTATCGTATGCAAGGTCTCTATAATGCGGGTGGTAGAGATGCTATAGATATAAATCATCAGCTTAATATGAATTCTTTGTATCAAGCTGTTCGTAACACCCTTTTTCTGGAAACTGCAAGCTCAATTAGTCAGCAAAATATTAGTAATTCGTTTGTTACGACTGATAATATTTCTGGGAACGGAGGGCGGACTGAAGTAAAGACATTTAGTATTTCACCCTATTGGACGCCTCGTTTTGGCCAGTTTGCAACGGGTTTAGCTAAAGTCGGTTATAGTAAGTCTTCCTTTGAGAATTTAAATGGATCTGCGGTCACTCCGCAGTTGTCAAGTTTAGTGTCTGATTCAGATACTATTACGCGCCAGGCTAGATTGTCCAGCGGCAGTTATTTTAATAGAATTAATTGGGGATTAAATTATTCGTCGCAAGAACAGAGTAGGGTTGTCGGTCAAGATGTTCGATTTGAACAATATCAAGGTAATGCTCGGTATTATATCAATAACAAATTTAACCTTTTCGGGCAAGCAGGGTTTGAAAATAACGATTTTCAGACCTCGGCCAACAGCATAAGTAATGGTTTTTTTTATACTGTAGGTGGTCAATGGACGCCAAGCAAGTGGTATTCGCTTGAGGTCGGTATTGGTAATAACAAGCATGCTACGTTGCAATTTAATCCATCGGAAAATCTCAGTTCGACTATTACGTATCGTAATAAAGATGTTGGGTTAAATACTGGCGATTCCTGGGATGCAAACTTTAATTATCGAGCTAAGCAGGCCACTATTGCATTCAATTATTCCCAGGAGACAACTACACAGCAGCAATTGTTTGCCGAGCAGGGTTTTTTTCTTCGGGATGCATCGGGTAGTTTGACTCAGGTGGTTAATACTCAAGATTTAATTGCTCAGGGATTTCTCACGCCGGGCCCTACTGATCCCGTGACTGGAAGATCATCTTTAATTCGAGGCCCCAATTTTAACAATACTCAATTAGTTTTCAATCCGTTTGATTTGGTCAACGACGTGATTATTAGAAAACGTGGAAATCTTTCTTTCTCGTACCAAACGGGCAAGAGCAGTTATACCGCTTCGGTATTTAACGAACGTAGAACATATGAGGTTCGTTCTGGAGAAGACATGTCATATGGTGTTACGGGTAGTTGGCAATGGCAATTTGCTTCTAGAATGGATCTTTATTTGCGGCCGTCTTGGCAGCACACCGACGGAGAGTTGACCAGCAATTCTCGATATGATGTTGCTTTGGGGGTTAGTAGGGGGATTCCGATTAATCTTGGGAGGCCCTTATTAATGGATACTCGGCTCGAGTTTCGACATATCAATCAAATATCTGATTCGTCTCAATTTAACGGTTATGTTGAAAACAGGGCGACAGCCAATTTTAACGTACGATTCTAAATAGAAACTACATGTACGACGGATTTTATAATCTCACCCAAAAGCCTTTTCAGTTAAGCGCAGACCCAGATTTCTTTTTCCAGAGCTCCGTGCATAAGCGTGCTTTAGCTTATATGCATTACGGCTTGACGCAAGGTGAAGGCTTTGTGCTCGTTATCGGCTCACCTGGCACAGGTAAAACTATGCTGGTAAAGAGTTTGATAAAAAATTTGAATAAGGAGAAATTGTTAATTGGTGTGATGATGACTTCTCAAGTGGGTCCCGAAGACACCTTGCGGATGGCTGCATCGACATTTGGTTTTTCATTTTCCCTAACGGATAAAGCTAGTTTATTATCGGGATTCGAAAAATTTATCGCTGAAAAAGCCAGAGAGGGAAGGCGATTATTGTTAATCGTAGATGAAGCACAAAATTTGCCTAAACAGTCCTTGGAAGAGTTGCGCATGCTTACCAATTTGGATGTTAACGGCAATCCCGTTTTTCAGGTGTTTCTGGTTGGGCAAACCGAATTGAAACGTACTATATACTCCGCGGATATGGAGCAGCTGAAACAACGGATTGTATCCACATTTCAACTTGATCCATTGGATTTGGAAGAGACTAAAGAATATATACTTTTTAGGTTGCAAACTGCCGGCTGGACGGGAACTCCCGAGTTTACGCCCAGTGTTTTCGAGGTGATTCATGAGTTTAGCGGCGGTATTCCTAGGCGCATTAATTCCTTGTGTGATCGTCTGCTATTGTTCGGTTATTTGGAGGAGTTGAAGCTGCTGGATGAGCAGGCGGTCACCAAAGTGATTGTCGAGGTTAAGGAAGAAATGTTACTCGAAGCCGCTGACGAGGAGTATGAGAATTCCATGCCGCCTTTACATCGTTTCAGTGGTGTTGACTCAGAATCTCTTGAGCATCGGATTGCCAGACTAGAAGAAGTTGTCACCAATCTTCGAAACAGTCTGAATAAAGAAAAAGCGTTACTTAGAAAAGCTATTCTGCTGCAATTGGATATGGATGCCGTATATAGCGATACAACAACCTCCCTGGATTAAAAAATGTTCCCTAAAGTCTTGGTTTGCGTGGTTGGCGCGCGACCTAATTTCATGAAAATGGCGCCCATTATTAGACAGTTGCAAGCTGTTAGCCATTTGATCACTCCTTATTTGGTGCATACCGGGCAGCATTACGACCAGGCCATGAAAGATACTTTTTTCCAACAGCTCGGTATTCCGGAGCCGGACAAAGATTTGGGGGTCGGATCTGGCAGTCACGCCGTGCAGACTGCAAATGTCATGTTGCGCTTTGAGCCGGTTTTGGATGATGTTAAGCCTTTTGCGGTATTGGTTGTCGGCGACGTCAATTCCACCATCGCCTGCGGGTTGGTCGCAGTGAAAAAGAACATTCCACTGATTCATGTTGAAGCCGGTTTAAGAAGTTATGATCGGCAAATGCCGGAAGAGATTAACCGGATTTTGACCGACCAGCTATCTGACTTGCTATTCACTACGGAACGTGCGGCGGCGGATAATTTGACAAGGGAGGGGATTGCAGAACAGCGGATATACTTTACTGGGAACGTGATGATCGACACGCTTTTGGCTAACTGCCAGCAAGCCTCTTCTTTGGCGGAAACATTGCAGCGATACGGTTCTAAGCAGGTTGTTTCGGAAAAAGCTTACGCCTTATTAACATTACACCGACCTTCTAATGTTGACGACCCCGAAACACTGGAGCGCTTGGTTCGGGTAGTGGGTGATATTAGTGAAAAACTCCCTGTGATATTCCCGGTTCACCCTCGCACTCAGCAAAAAATTGCGGAAGCGGGTTTGCTGCAATTATTGCCGCAACAGCGAGTGATTATGTTGCCGCCGGTGGCATATTTGGAAATGCTCGGTTTGATGCAATCAGCCCAATTGGTTTTGACTGATTCCGGTGGTTTACAGGAAGAAACCACCGCATTGGGTGTACCTTGTGTGACTTTGCGGGAAAATACCGAAAGGCCGATCACGATCACCGAGGGAACGAATACTATTGTGGGAACCGATCCGGCCAAAATCATGCAATGTGTTGATGATATTTTGCACACTGGCGGTAAGAGTGGTCGAGTCCCGGAATATTGGGACGGTAAAGCGGCTGATCGCATCGTCGATGAAATTGTGCGTCGTTATGAGTTGGCAAGGTAAAACTGTATGAATTTGCCTGTGCGGGTTAATGCCATGACGGTCGATGTCGAGGATTATTTTCAGGTCTCGGCTTTTGAGACGAATATTCAGCGTAATCAGTGGGATGCTTTACCTCACCGGGTAGAGCGGAACACCCAGAAGATTTTGGATTTGTTTGCTCAACATCAAGTAAAAGCAACGTTTTTTACCTTGGGCTGGGTGGCTGAGCGTTACCCGCAGTTGGTTAAGCGGATTGTCGATGAAGGGCATGAACTCGCGTCGCATGGTTATCAACACACCCGCGTAACCGAACAAACACCGGATCAGTTCCGGGAAGACATTAGAATTAGCCGGCAGATTCTTGAAGATATTGGTGATCAGCCAATTGTGGGTTATCGGGCGGCTAGTTATTCAATTGGCGCCAAAAATCTTTGGGCCTTAGAAGTCCTTGAGGATGAAGGCTTTCAGTACAGTTCCAGTATTTACCCGGTCAAGCATGATTTATACGGTATGCCGGGAGCTCCTCGCTTCGCCTATCGGCCGGGCAACGCGCCGAAACTGTTGGAAATTCCGATTACTACATTGAAAATTCTGAATCGTAATGTTCCCTGTGGCGGCGGCGGATTTTTTAGATTGTATCCGTACCAATTTTCGAAATGGGCTTATCGCCACCTCAACAAATGCGAAAACCAGTCAGGTATTTTTTATTTTCACCCTTGGGAAATAGATCCAGAGCAACCGCGGCAGCATGACCTGTCATTTAAAACCCGCTTTAGACATTATCTGAATCTGGGTCGAATGGAAAATCGCCTTAACAGCTTACTTGCTGATTTTGCTTGGGATACCATGCAGAGCGTGTTTCTAAGCAAACAAACAGACACATCATCATAGTCAGTCATGATCAAATTACTTGAGCCTTCCCAAAGAGAGCGTTGGGATCACTATGTCATGGCTTCGGCCGATGGCAGCTTTTTTCATTTATCGGCTTGGCAGCAAGTGATAAAGCAGGCTTTCGGACATAACACCTATTATTACTACACAGAGCAAGATGGCGAAATTACCGGTATTTTGCCCTTGACTCATGTCAATAGCTTGTTGTTTGGTAATTCTTTGGTTTCAAACGCATTTTGTGTTTATGGGGGAATTGTCGCAAGCAATGATGAAGCCTTCGCAGGCTTACAAAGCAAAGCACAACAACTTGCTAGGGAATTGGGCGTGGATAGTCTGGAGATGAGAAGTCGACAACAGCATCACCCGGATTGGCCGCACAAAGAACTCTATGTCACGTTTAGAAAAGAACTCGATCCAGATGTCGAAAAAAATCTGAATGCGATTCCGCGTAAACAGCGGGCAATGGTGCGGGCCGGCATTAAAGCCGGTCTTACCAGTGTCATAGACGATAATGTCGAACGTTTGTATCGCGCCTATTCCGAAAGTGTCCGGAATTTAGGCACCCCGGTATTTCCGAAAAGATATTTTCAAATTTTGCAGGATGTATTTGGTGAGAGTTGCGAGGTGCTCACGATAGAGCACGAAGGTCAATTAGTGGCCAGCGTAATGAGTTTTTATTTCAAGGACGAGGTTTTGCCGTATTACGGCGGCGGCACCGACGCAGCCCGTGATTTGAAAGGCAACGATTTCATGTATTGGGAAGTGATGCGGCGTGCGGTGGAAAAGGGCTGCAAGATTTTCGATTATGGTCGCAGTAAAGTTGGCACGGGCTCTTATCGCTTTAAAAAGCACTGGGGTTTTGAACCGGAACCGCTCTATTACGAGGTTGATCTGGTTAAAGCCAAACAAATACCCGAAATCAATCCGCTAAATCCTAAATACCGCTTGTTTATTGCGGCTTGGAAGCGTTTGCCTTTGCCGCTTAGTCAGCTAATTGGCCCTTGGCTTGCCAAGGACTTAGGCTAATGGAAAAGCCTAAATTACTTTACTTGGTCCATCGTATTCCTTATCCGCCCAACAAGGGCGATAAGATTCGTTCATTTCATTTTTTGCAGGCGTTAGCCGCCGAATACCGGATATTCCTCGGTACCTTTATTGATGATCCTGATGACAAGCGGCATCTCGACGCCTTAAAGTCTTTCTGTGCGGATACTTGCTGTATCGAATTAAATCCCAAGATCGGCAAAATCAAAAGTTTGGCAGGCTTGTTGAGTGGCGAAGCCTTGAGTTTGCCTTATTACCGAAACCGTGGGTTGCAAGAGTGGGTGGATAAGACTATTAACGAACAGGGTATTGAGCGGGCGATGATTTTTTCATCGCCGATGGCGCAATACGTGGAGAAATATACCAACTTGTATTGTGTAGCCGATTTTGTCGATGTCGATTCCGACAAATGGCAGCAATATGCCTTCAGCAAGCGCTGGCCAGCCAATTGGGTTTACCGGCGTGAAGCCGAAAAGCTTTTGGCCTATGAGCGACGTATCGCAGCATGGGCTGATGCGACAATATTCGTATCCGAACAAGAAGCAGGTTTGTTCAAAGCTTTGGCGCCTGAATGGGCAAGCAAAATTGGTTTTGTGAACAACGGTGTGGATACGGATAGTTTCGATCCGGATTTGTCTTGGCAAACGCCCTTTCCGGCCAAGCAGCACGCTATAGTTTTCACGGGAGCGATGGATTATTGGGCCAATGTTGATGCGGTCAAATGGTTTGCCGAGCAGGTATTGCCAGTTATTAAAAGCCGCCTGCCTAAAGTACATTTTTATATAGTGGGTTCCAAGCCTGCCAAAGAGGTGTTGCAACTGGCGGATAAAGACTCAGGCGTCATTGTGACCGGTCGGGTTGACGATGTCAGGCCCTATGTAGCTTTTGCTGACGTTGTCGTCGCACCCTTGCGAATTGCCAGAGGGATTCAAAACAAGGTGTTGGAAGCGATGGCGATGGCGAAGCCGATAGTGGCTACTACGGCGGCTATGGAAGGTATATCTGGTGGGGCGGATCTGCAGGTGGCGATAACCGACGCTCCCGAAGACTTTGCCTGCCAAGTTTTACGGTTTTTGAGTCAGCCGGTCGAATCGGCTAACATCAATCGCCGCTATGTGGAAAGCGATTTCAGTTGGGAGCAGAACGGCCAACGCTTGTGCCGATTGATAGCGGGCGAGTCTGCATAAATGTCCAAGCCGTTACCGCCGTTAATCGTGCACATCATTTATCGGTTAGGAATTGGCGGTCTGGAGAACGGCCTGGTCAATATCATCAACAATCTACCGGAAGACAGTTACCGGCATGCCATTATCTGTTTGGCGGATAGTACCGAATTCAGCCAACGTATCAAACGGCAAGATGTGATCGTTCACCAGTTGCATAAACGGCCAGGTCAGGACTGGGCTTCGTTTTATGCAGTCTATCGCTTGTTGAAACAATGGCAGCCGGCTATCGTGCATACCCGTAATTTAGCGGCTATCGAATATCAGATTTGCGCATTGTTAGCCGGCGTGCCTTATCGGGTGCATGGCGAGCATGGTTGGGATGTCTTCGATCCGGATGGCAGTAATGTCAAATATCAATGGCTAAGGCGGGGTTTAGGTTTAATCATCCATCGCTTCATTCCTTTGTCGCAGCATTTACAGAATTATCTGCTGAATCGAGTGGGCATTTCTTCAGATAAAATCACGCGAATCTGTAACGGTGTCGATACCAAAACGTTTTATCCTCGTGCCGGAAGTAGACCAATACCGGACGGTTGCTCACTGAATTTGCATGAAAAGCTGGTGATCGGTACGGTCGGGCGCATGCACGGCGTGAAAGATCAATTGACGCTGGTTAGGGCGTTTATCGATGCTTGTCAACAATCCCCGGAATTTGCCCAAATTGCCCGATTGCTTTTGATTGGTGACGGGCCTTTGCGAGCCGAAGCGCTTGACCTATTGAGTGCCGCCAGCCTTACCGATAAAGCCTGGTTGCCCGGCGAACGTAACGACATCGCCGAAATTCTGCGTAGCCTGGATATTTTTGTATTGCCGTCAAAAGCCGAAGGTATTTCTAATACTATATTGGAAGCGATGGCTAGCGGTTTGCCGGTTATAGCAACTCGTGTCGGCGGTAACCCCGAGTTGGTGCTGGATGGAAAGACCGGATGCCTGGTAGAAAAAGAGGATTTAGCGGGATTATCATTCGCGATGCATGATTTGGCGTTGGATGATAGCAAACGGCAGCAACTGGGCGCAGCTTCGCTTAGGCGGATTCAGGCGGAATTTTCAATCGATAGCATGGTGGATCGCTATCGGCAAGTTTATGACAAGCAGTAAATGATTCAGAGAGAACTCATATGTGCGGCATAGTCGGTATTTTCGATATTACAGGTGCTAGTGAAATAGACCGCAATTTGTTGTCGCGGATGAACGAATCGCAGTTCCACCGGGGACCAGACGAAGGCGGTTTGCATACCGAGCCCGGTTTGGGTTTTGGACACCGCAGACTGTCCATTATTGACTTGTCCAGCGGTCAACAACCCATGCATAGTCAGGATGGCAATGTGGTGTTGACTTATAACGGCGAGGTCTACAATTTTCCGGAATTGCGAGAAGAATTGGAGGCATTGGGCTTTAGTTTCAGGACGCATTGCGATACAGAAGTCATTCTCTATGCTTGGCAGGCTTGGGGTGAGTCTTGCGTGGAACGCTTGCGCGGCATGTTTGCATTTGGGATTTGGGATAGGCCGCGGCAGACCTTATTTTTGGCTAGAGATCGTCTCGGCGTAAAACCGCTGTTTTATGCTGAATTAAGTAACGGTCAGTTCATTTTCGGTTCCGAACTGAAAGCATTAAAACAACACCCTTTACTGCCTAAAAATGTTGACCCTACTGCGGTAGAGGACTATTTCGGCTTTGGCTATATTCCCGATCCAAAAACCATATATAAAGGTGTTTACAAGCTTGAGCCTGGATATTGTTTAACGATTAAACGAGGACAGAACGGCTTTCGGCCTAAACAATATTGGGATGTTAAATTTCAGACGGCCTCTGCGGGCAACGCAGTAGAAGCCGGTGAAGAGTTAATCGAGCGCTTGCGCGAGGCTGTGAAAATTAGAATGGTCGCTGACGTGCCATTGGGGGCATTTCTGTCTGGCGGCGTCGATTCCAGTGGTGTCGTGGCATTGATGGCAGGACTATCCAAAGAACCGGTCAATACTTGTTCGATTTCCTTCGGCGATCCTAAATTTAACGAAGCGCAATTCGCCGCTCAGGTTGCGGACCGCTATCACACTGCACATAGAGTCGAACAAGTCGATCCCGAAGACTTTAGTTTGATTGATCAGTTGTCCGGTTTATATGACGAGCCCTATGCCGACAGCTCTGCGTTACCTACTTACCGGGTTTGCGAGTTGGCCAAGAAGCAGGTGACCGTGGTGTTATCTGGCGACGGCGGCGACGAGAATCTGGCTGGCTACAGGCGCTATCGCTGGCATACCTATGAAGAGAGGATGAGGGCATTATTGCCTGATGCGTTGCGGATGCCTTTGTTCTCTGCTTTGGGCAAGGTATATCCAAAGCTGGATTGGGCGCCCAAGGTTTTAAGGGCAAAAACAACATTCGAGTCTATTGGTAGAGATTCGATGGCAGGTTATTTTCATAGTGTGTCGGTACTCTCCAACGGCATGCGCAGCCAATTATTTAGCGACAGTCTAAAAAGCGAGTTGCAGGGTTATAAGGCTATTGAAGTATTCCGGCGGTATAAACAACAAGCCCCTGATCATCCATTGTCAATGGTGCAATATTTGGATTTGAAAACTTATTTGGCTGGAGATATTCTGACTAAGGTTGATCGGGCTAGTATGGCCCATGCCTTGGAGGTTCGGGTGCCGTTGCTAGATCACAAGTTAGTGGAATGGATGGCAACCTTGCCACCTAATTTAAAACTGCATGGGCGAGAAGGTAAATATCTATTCAAGAAGGCATTGGAACCTTATCTACCTAATGATATTCTTTATCGTCCCAAAATGGGGTTTGCGGTGCCATTAAGTAACTGGTTTAGAGGTCCGTTAAAGGGGCGAGTGCAGCAGGCCTTGCTGGGGGAAACTCTGAAAAGCACAGGGTGGTTCGATGACGCTTATTTGCATCATTTGGTTACTCAGCATCAGTCCGGGCTGCGCGATTACAGCGCGTCGATTTGGTCATTGCTGATGTTTGAAGCGTTTCTTCGAAATAGTTAAATGATCGACTTTCAAATTCTGGATCTGTACCTGTGTGCAATAGACAGATACAAGGTATTTTGCTAGAGTGCGAACCAATTCAAAGTTTAATTTAAGAGGGTTCCAGATGAACAGAATAGATGAACAGAAACGTACTGCAGAAGAATCCCAGAACGTTGGTAGGTCACTTGATAAATCCAGAAGGTCTTTCGCGAAAGCAGGTGTGATCGCGCCGGTTTTAATGACACTCACCAGTAAGACCGCTTTAGGCAGTGTTTATCAATGTACCATCTCAGGAGTGCAATCAGGCAATGTGTCGAGTCATTCCGAGGATATGTCGGTTTGTAGGGCAGGAACGTCTCCTAGCGTCTGGCTAAGCAATGTAGATACTGCTACGGACCCAAATTACTTGAAGTGGATTGCGGCGCGCGTCTGTCCTTTCAGGGTGGAGAGAAAATCCAACGGGGCGCTATATTATAAAAAAGGTACAAATACGCCCATAAATCCCGTCCCACCTAGTCCGGCCGCTTCGATGTGTACTGCCATTTTAGCTGAAAGTAGTTTTTCAGGTGGGACATCAAGCACGGGTAGCCAATGTGGAATCTCCGGCAGCTATACTTACAAGAATGCAACTACTTTTGCGTCGATATTTGATCCAACTAGCCTATCAGATACGACTACCTTTTGGGATGCCCTATCCGGAACTGGAGTCAAGCGGGATGCATGCGTAGCCTATTTGAATGCCAGTGCTGGGTCCATTCAGGATGTTAGTCCCGCAGAGGTGATAAAGCTTTATCGGTTATGCGCTTTTCATGAGCCCTTCTATGACGGTAGCTTAGCGGTAACGAATGAAGTCGGTGCTGCTGAATTATTAGCTAATCTTCATCAATAGCCATTAATGTTGTGAAGTGGAAAATTTATCGAAGCTTCCCTATTCAGTTCGTATCTTTTGGTTATGAATCTGTTGCTTTTCATCATGGTAGCGGTGAAACTCATTATTTGGATAAAGATACAAGTTTGGTTTTATCGATAATCAGCGGTTCCGAATTCGCAATTAGTGAGCCGGAATTACTGAGTATTTTTATCGATTCTGAGGGTAATTTGGATAAGCAATCGTTGAATAGCGTACTTGACCAGTTGTGCAAGCTTAAGATTATTGAAAGTATATAGTTATTTTGCGCGGACCTAATTCCACTTCATCTTTGATAGCGTCTGGGCAGTTTGTTATCAGGATTGGCCCTTTTTCAATTAGAATTCATTCTGCTATACCGTCAGTTCAGCAGGGTATCATTGAGCTTTACTCTGCCTATCCGATATTACCCCCAGATACTTTTTGCGACTTTTATGTCCGCTTAATTCAGCCTGCGGGCGTAAGACGTTTCTTTCGCAAACAGGTGCTATTTGCCTTTGATCAATTTATTCCTTTCAAGCCTTTGCCTTATGTGCAGGCATTTCCATTCTTTGAGTGGGGGTTGAACTGGTGTATATCCGGCTACTCACACCGGTTTCTAATTATTCACGCCGCCGTGGTGGAACGAAACGGTAAAGCGTTAATTTTACCTGGTGCGCCGGGGTCAGGTAAGAGCACATTGTGCGCAGCATTAATCAACAACGGTTGGCGACTATTATCTGATGAATTAACTTTGATGGATCGAGCAACTGGGCATGTTGTTCCGGTACCGCGTCCAGTTAGTTTGAAAAACGAATCAATATCGGTGATCGCGGATACTTTTCCATTTTGCCAATTCAGTCCAGTTGTTCACGATACTTTGAAAGGATCGGTTTGTCTGATGAAGCCGCCCTCCGAATCGGTGTCAAAAGCTGACCAAACCGCCCTGCCATGCTTGGTTGTATTTCCGAAGTATCGAGCGGAATCATCCTTGAGTTTATCTGCGGTGCCAAAGGCTGAGGCGTTCATGCGGCTGGCGGACCTTTCATTCAATTACAGTGTACTAGGTGCGCAGGGTTTTGAGACCATGTTGGGTCTGGTAAACAGCTGTCAGGCGTATGATTTCATTTACGATGGCGATTTTAACCATGCGTCTGATTTATTTGTGCAATTATTGGATGATGTACGCTAGAGAGTCGCATGATGCCTGATTTGTTGAATGAATACTTGATGCTCAAGGCGAAAGATAGTATTGACTCGAATTCCGATTGGGAGCTGTTGTTAAGGCAAGCAAGGAGCGCCGGAGTATTGGCCAGACTGGCATTTTTCCAGAAAAAATTTCTACTATTCAACCCGCCACAGCATTTTGCATATCACCTCGATTCAGCCGAGACTTATTGGTTGTCTCAAAAGCGCATCGTCAAATGGGAGCTGCATAACCTGTTGCAGGTCTTTAAGCTTTTGAATATTCGGTTAATTTTGTTGAAAGGCACCGCTTATTCGGCATCCGGATTGAATGCTGGTTTGGGGCGCGTATTCAGCGATATTGATATACTGGTGCCGAAGACTCAGTTGAAACAGGTCAAAGATGCGTTGAAATGGCATGGATGGCTTCCTGAATCGATGGATAATTACGATCAGCGCTATTACGAGCAGTGGATGCATGAATTGCCGCCGCTTAGGCATATCAAGCGTGGGACTTCGCTGGATATTCACCACAATATACTTCCGCAAACTTGCAATTTATACCCTGATGCCGAGTTGTTGCTAAAAGCCGCTGTCAAGATAACCGATACCGATTATTGGGTTTTGGCCCCCGAAGATATGGTTCTCCATAGTGCCAGCCATTTGTTCTGGGGAGGAGAGTTTGAAAATGGTTTGCGCGATTTGAGCGACATTGATTTGCTCCTACGCGAATTTAGTGGCAACGATCCGCGTTTTTGGCAAAATCTGCATCATCGAGCGGAAATGTTGGGATTGGGTAAGCCCTTGTTTTACGCCCTCCGTTATGCCACCAAAATATTGGCAACTCCGGTTCCTGATAGTGTCATTGAGGCTTCTACCATCTACGCGGGAGGCGGAAAAAACCGAGTTATGGACTATCTTTTCTCGCAAGCCCTAAAACCACACCATTCTAGCTGCATGGATAGCCTGACCGGCTTTGCTCGTTGGCTGTTGTTTCTTCGCTCGCATTGGTTAAAAATGCCCTTGCATATACTAGTGCCGCATTTAATCAGAAAGGCGTGGTTTCGGCTGGCTGACAATACTAAAACAACATAAATCATGGCAATCATGTCGAACCCGGCAAGTTGCCAATAGGAATATTCCTTAACCCGTTCTTGACATGAAGATATTACACATATTGGATCACTCCATTCCGTTGCACAGCGGATACACCTTCCGTACTCGTGCGATTCTCGAGCAACAACGCAAACTGGGTTGGGAGACGTTTCATGTCACATCCGCCAAACATCAAGTCGCGGAAGCTCCCATTGAAACCGTTGACGGACTTACCTTTTATCGATCTGTTATCCCACAAGGTTTAGCGGCGAAATTGCCGGTTTTAAATCAATGGGCCATCGTACAGTCGTTGGCGGAACGGCTGGATGAAATTATTCCGCAGATCAAACCGGACATTCTGCACGCCCATTCGCCCGCGTTGAACGGGCTTGCGGCATTAAAGGTAGCAAAAAAATACGGATTGCCGTTGGTCTACGAATGCCGGGCATTTTGGGAAGATGCGGCCGTCGATCATGGCACCACCCATGAAGGTAGTTTACGTTACCGATTGACTAAGGCATTGGAAACACATGTTTTTAAGCGTGCCGATGCGGTGACGACTATTTGCGAAGGTCTGCGCCGGGATATCATAGGCCGCGGAGTCGCGGCGGAAAAAATTACCGTCATTCCCAACGCCGTCGATATCGATAAATTTACCTACGGCGAGGCCGCCGAGCCAGATTTGCAAGTAGAGTTGGATTTGAACGGCAAAATTGTGCTCGGTTTTATCGGGTCTTTTTATGCTTATGAGGGGTTGTTGCTATTGCTGGATGCATTGCCTGCCATTATCGAACAGCAGCCTGATGTGCGTTTGTTGTTAGTGGGCGGTGGGCCGCAACAGCAACAAATCCTGCAGAAAATTGAGGCGCTGAGCTTACAGGATTGCGTCATTCTGCCCGGACGTGTCGCTCACGATCAAGTGCAGCGCTATTACAATCTGGTCGATATCTTTGTTTATCCGCGCTTGGCGATGCGCTTAACCGATTTGGTGACACCTTTAAAACCGCTGGAAGCCATGGCGCAAGGCCGCTTGTTGGTGGCTTCGGATGTCGGTGGGCATCATGAGTTAATTCGAGACAGGGAAACTGGCTATCTCTTCAAGGCTGGGGATAAGACAGCTTTGGCGCAAACGGTGTTGGCGGTCCTCGATCAGCAAGATCAATGGGGGCAGGTGCGGCGAGCCGGTAGGCGCTATGTCGAAGAAGAGCGTAATTGGCAGCGCAGTGTCAGTCATTATCAGGCTGTTTACGGCAGGATAATGGCGGGTAACGATGGCCGATAACTCGCCAAGGCTGATTGTTTTCAGTTCTTTGTATCCCAGTCGTGTCAGGCCTAACGCTGGCGTTTTTATTCGCGAGCGCATGTCCAAAGTGGCCGGTCATTGTTCTTTAGTAATCATTTCCCCGGTGCCTTGGTTCCCACTGCAAAGCCTGATTCAATGGTTTAAACCGAATTATCGGCCGCAACCGGATAAATACGAAAATCAAGACGGTATTTCTGTCTATTTCCCGCGCTTTTTATCGATACCCGGAATCGGACGTTCTTGGGACGGCTTTTTTATGGCAATCTGTAGTTTTTTGATTTGTCGTCAATTAAAAAAGAGCTTCGTATTTAATGTGATCGATGCGCACTTCGCATACCCTGACGGTTATGCGGCCACGTTACTCGGGAAATGGTTTAAGGTGCCGGTCACCATCACTTTACGCGGCACAGAGGTGCCGTTGTCTAAAATTCCCAGTCGCCGCCAACGATTATTAAAAGCTCTTAATGATGCCTCCCGAGTATTTTCGGTATCGGATTCTTTAAAGCGGCACGTAGTGGATTTAGGCGCCGACGCGAAAAAAATCCAGGTGGTCGGCAACGGCATCGATACCGCGAAATTTTTTCCTATTGATAAAAAACAGGCAAGGCAACATTGGCAAATTCCTGAAGACGCCCAAGTACTGATTTCGGTCGGCGGATTGGTCGATAGAAAAGGTTTTCACCGAGTGATCGAAGTTTTGCCGGCATTAATCGAAAAATACCCGCGATTGCTATACTTGATCGTCGGAGGCGCTAGTCCGGAAGGCGATATTCGCAGTCGCTTGGAGCAACAAGTTGAAACGCTGAATATTGACCAACATGTGCGTTTTCTTGGGGCTTTGCCTGCAGAACAATTGCTTGGCCCATTATCGGCAGCCGATTTGTTTGTGCTGGCTACTGCCAACGAGGGCTGGGCTAACGTGTTTCTGGAGGCTATGGCTTGCGGCTTGCCGGTGATTAGCACCGATGTTGGCGGCAATCGCGAGGTGGTTGCTGATGAAACATTGGGTACTATCGTGCCGTTTGGGGATGCTGACGCATTGTTAATGGCGCTTGAACATGCTTTGCAACGGCAGTGGGACCGGCAAGCGCTTGTAAATTATGCGGCTGATAACTCTTGGGATAAGCGGGTGGATATTTTGTTGGCGGAATTTAAAAAACTGGTGAGGTCATGAGCTTTTATACGTCTTTTTGTTCAACGGTAATCTTTCCGCTTCACGAAGCCTTAAAAAAGCATAGTACCGTCAAAGTTAGGCGCGGCATGGAGCGCAGTCAGTGGCTAAAACCCGACGAGATTAGGCAGTTGCAATTGCAACATTTACGCGCGTTTCTGCAAGACGTACAAATTCATGTGCCTTACTACAGGCAGTTGTTCGCTAACTTGGGGTTTGATCCGGCGAACCTTGATAGTGTGAAAAAATTAGCCGAGCTACCGTTGTTAAGTAAGCCGGAAATCAGACAGCATCTTGATGAAATGAGAGCGGATGATGCTAAAAGACTCGCACGTTTCAACACTGGCGGTTCCAGTGGAGAACCATTGATTTTTTACATCGGTAGCCGCCGAGTTAGTCATGATGTCGCGGCAAAGTGGCGAGCTACCCGTTGGTGGGGTGTGGATATAGGTGATCCGGAAGCAGTAATTTGGGGATCTCCAATCGAACTAGGGGCGCAAGATAAAATTCGCTTGTTACGCGATAAATTGTTGCGTACACATTTGATTCCGGCGTTCGAAATGTCGTCGGAGAAGTTGGACGGCTTTGTTCGACAAATCCAGCAGATTCGTCCGAAAATGTTATTTGGTTATCCTTCTGCGTTGGCCCACATTGCCAGTCATGCTGAGAAGCGGGGCGTGGCATTGCATAATTTGGGGATTAAAGTGGCTTTCGTGACATCGGAACGGCTGTACGATCATCAGCGGACAAAAATAGAAAGCGTGTTTGCTTGTCCGGTCGCGAATGGTTACGGCGGGCGTGATGCCGGTTTTATCGCGCATCAGTGTCCCAAAGGCAGTATGCATATTACCGCTGAGGACATTGTCGTCGAGATTGTAGACAAACAAGGCCAGCCTTTACCTAACGGAGAGCTCGGTGAAATTGTGGTTACGCATATGGCAACCAGAGATTTTCCGTTTATTCGGTATCGTACCGGCGATATGGGAATATTGTCGGATAAAGTCTGTGCCTGCGGGCGCGGATTACCAGTGCTGGAGGAGATTCAAGGTCGAACCACCGATTTTGTAGTTGCTCAGGATGGAACAGTATTGCATGGCTTGGCATTGATTTATGTCTTGCGAGATTTAGAAGGCGTTGATTCCTTTAAAATCACCCAAGATAGTTTGGATAAAACCACTGTGCAAATTGTTAAAACCCTAAAATATCAAGCGGCTTACGAACAAAAAATCGTCGACGAATTTAAAAAACGTTTAGGACAAGCCGTTACCATCAATATCGAATACACCGATTACATTCCCAAGGAACGTTCAGGAAAGTTCCGTTATGTGATTAGTCACGTCAAGGCATAACTATATCGATCACTATGACAAAATTTGCAGGATGGATGGGGAGCGGTCTCCAGAAAGATGAATCTATCGCTTTGCTGGGGCAAATGACGGCGGCGGATTCAATATTTAATGTTCGGCATGGTCAGAACTTCGCTTTTTCAACCGCTGCGACCGATATGACGGACAGTAATGGGGTGTTGTTGCTCGTCCCGCAGTCCGGTTCGCGATCAGGTCGCTCGCAGAGTTTGTGGGATGCCTATTTAAGTCGCGGTGTCGATTTTTTAGTCGGTTTGCCGGAAGCTGATACCTTGCTGCTTATCGATACCAATCAGCAGCTGCTGATGTTGGCTACCGATCCGATTGGTCTCAGTAACATCTATTACGCAGAAATCGCCGATGGCCTAATATTCGGTTCAAGTGCCGATTTTGTAGTGCGTCATCCTCAGGTCAGTAACGACATTGCGCCGCAAGCGGTATTTGATTACATCTATCTCAACCATTGTCCCAGCCCTACAACGATTTATCGGCAAGTTAAAAAGCTGGAAGGTGGGCAGTGCTTGGTTTATCACAACGGACGAATCAGCTTAAAACGCTATTGGCTACCGGTATTTCGTGAGCAATCCTGCAATTTGCATCAAGCCGGCCTGGAATTGCAGCAGCAGTTAATCGAAGCGGTCAGAAGTATGGCCGATACTGAAGACAATACCGGCGCGTTTCTGAGTGGTGGGCTGGATAGTTCCAGTGTGGCGGGGGCCTTGGCAAAGGTATTTCCAGGCAAGGCGAAAACCTTTTCGATGGGTTTTGACGCTGACGGCTATGATGAAATCGAGTACGCCAATATTGCAGTGCAACGTTTCAACACGCGGCAACACCAGTACTACGTCACGCCCGAGGATACCGTTAATGCCGTGCCGGCAATAGCGGCTTACTATGATGAGCCGTTTGGGAATGCGTCTGCCTTGGCAGCGTATTATTGCGCCAAGTTGGCAAAGGATCATGGTGTTGACCGTTTGCTAGCGGGTGATGGGGGGGACGAGATTTTTGCGGGTAACGAGCGCTATGCCAAGCAAATGTTATTCGAGAGTTATCATCGCCTGCCAAAATTCCTAAGCGCTGGCCTCGAAGCAACATTAAATAACTTGCCGGATGTAATAGCCAAACAGAAACTACCGTTTAAGGCAAAACGCTATATCGATCAAGCGAACGCAGCGATGCCAGACCGCCTCCAGGATTACAATTTTTTGCATAGGCATGCTGCGGCAGACATTTTTCAAGCTGATTTTTTAGTGGAAATTGATACTTCTGCGCCCTTACGCCAGTTTAGGGAAGACTATTGGCGGCCGGAGTCTGCTAGTACCTTGAACCGTATGTTGTATCTGGATTGGAAAAACACGTTGCACGACAACGATTTGGTCAAGGTAAATAGAATGTGCGAAATGGCAGGCGTTGAAGTCTGCTACCCCTTGTTGGATAGACGCATTCTCGACTTGTCTTGCCGAATTCCATCCAATGACAAGTTGCGAGGGCAAAAGCTGCGTTGGTTTTACAAACAGGCCATGGTGGATTTTCTTCCGGAGCGGATTATCAATAAGCCTAAGCACGGCTTTGGATTGCCTTTCGGCGTTTGGCTGAAGGACCATCAGCCGCTTAAGCAACTGGCTTATGGCGCAATAAATGATTTGAAGCGGCGCGAGTTTTTTAAACCGGATTTTTTGGATCATGCTATCGAGATGCATCAAAGTGTGCATGCCGCCTATTACGGTGATTTAGTGTGGATGTTGATGATGCTGGAGTTTTGGTTTGCCGGTAAGAGTTTGTAGTCAACCAATCCCCAAATTATTTAGCGATTTACAGGGGGGGGGGTGACAAAAAACGTCAGTTATTAACAAAAACTACTTTTTTGATAAGGTTGTGGCTACAGGAATATTGCATTTTTTTATTTGTTAGGGCGTTGTGTAAGGCTTTGAAATGTATGTGGAATAGGCTTAATTTTATCGTTTTATTCTGTTCGGAAGATAATTGGCATGCTAATTGTTAATAAGTCTGAGAGTTTTAAGTTCCGTTCATCATAAAAAAGAAGGTGGTTATGAATAAGCAAATGCAAAAAGTGCAACAAGGTTTTACCTTGATCGAATTAATGATCGTAGTTGCGATCATCGGTATCTTGGCGGCCATTGCGATCCCGGCTTACCAGGATTACACAGTTAAATCCAAAGTGTCTGAAGGTCCAAGTTTGGCTTCACCAGCGCTGACTGCCGGTGGCGTGGGTTGTAGTGAAGTAACACTGGGTGTGAGTACAACAGGCAACGCGACTTTCGGTTTGGCTCAGCCAACTTCAATCGTTGGTAAGTATGTTACGTCTGTTCAGATTACCTCTGCGTCCACGGGTAGTGCTAGAGTAACAATTTTGTACACAACGGGCGGTGCTTTGGGTACAGACGTGGTGAGCGGTGCCAATAAACTAGTTTATTCAGGTCAATGTGCAACTGGTGTTGGCATGCAATGGACTGTTGACAATACAAACAGTACCTTGCCAGCAAAATATCGTCCAAAAAGCTAGTAATTAGATTTTTAACGGTATGCAAAAGGGGCTTACAGCCCCTTTTGTTTTTTTGGTATGTCTTTTCAGTATAAATTATGACGATCTGGTTGGGGTGTACGCTCAGAAGAAGTTGGCAAAGTGATTGGGTCAAATTGGGTTTAATTGGCTTTCTGATTTTAATTGTCTATTTTCCTGGTCGGATGGGTCCGTTTATAGCCGATGATTATCCGAATATTCTGCAAAATAAGGGTGTGTTACTGACTCATCTTAATTTCAGTGAGCTAATGTCAACATGGAGCTCAAATGCCAGCGGGGTTTTTAAACGACCTTTAGCCAATGTAAGTTTTGCGTTGAATTACTATTTCGCAGGTCAGTACTTCGATCCTATCGCGTTTAAGTTGACGAATATTGCTATTCACGTTGTCAATAGTGTTCTAGTTTTTTTTCTCAGTCGATTGCTGTTTAGCGCAACTGCTCAAAACTATCCTGCACAAAAATTGGCTTTAATGTCAGCATTGATATGGGGATTGCACCCGTTGCAGTTAACCTCTGTGCTTTACGTCGTGCAACGAATGAACAGTTTGTCCTGTTTTTTTATGCTGACAGGTTTTTTGATTTTTTTAAAGGGTAGGCTTCAACTAGAAAAGCCTTTCAGTATTTTGTTGATGCTGGTTGGTTCTCTGTTCGGCTCCGGGTTGGGTATTTTGGCTAAGGAAAACGCTCTACTATTACCTCTGTTGATAGTTGTATCTGAGATTCTGCTGCCATCGATTCCCAATGATACTTCCCGTGTACGTGTGCAAGTGTTCTATGCAATAACTGTGGTCCTACCAGTTTTCGTGGCAATCATTTATTTATTTAGTCACCCGGAATACGTATTGGGCGGATATGCGACACGCAACTTTACTCTTGCTGAACGAGTAATGACTCAGACCAGAGTGTTGTTTTATTATTTGAGCTTACTGTTTTATCCGGACAATACCCAGCTCAGCTTCGACCATGATGATTTCTCCTTGAGCAAGAGTTTGTTTCAGCCGATCAGTACCTTTTATTCTGTCATAGGTATTCTTTGCTTACTGGTACTCAGTGTATTCAATTGCGTACGCAAAAAAACGCCATTTTTTAATTTTGGTATTCTTTGGTTTTTGGTTGGCCAAAGTATGGAGTCCAGTATTTTTGCGCTGGAATTAATTTACGAGCATCGTAATTATGTACCCAGTATTGGGTTGGTCATCGCAACAGTTGCGTTGACCTATAATATTTTTTCTAAATTAATCAGTGAACAGTTATTAAATATTCTATTCGCTGTAGTCGTGTTTAGTTTGGGGCTAGCTACTTTTTCTCGTGCTTCAATTTGGTCAAGTTTGGACGCTTTAAGTTATTTTGAAGTGCGCAATCATCCGACGTCGATCAGGGCAAATAGTCTCTATGCCCATAGTCTTGAAGTAAAACTTGGGCCGAATCCCGAAAGTTACCGTTATTATTTATTGGCGGCACAAGGTAATGAATTAGAGGTTGCTACTTTGGTTCAAGTCTATATGGAGTTGAACAAGCTTCTTTACTTTCAAGATGCTAAAAATGATCAGCCAGGAATTGCCATGCCAAAACGTTATGACGATCCGCTCATACTGGATAGCCACTATATGCAGGCGTTGAAATCGTTGGTGCATCAGGAGGTTCTGGCTCGTATCGCCAACAAGGCTTACTCGGTGCGAACATTGGTAACGTTGCGGTTGATGACAAGCTGCCTTCTCAATGCTGAATATCAGTGTAAGAATATTTCAGAGGATGTGATGGAATGGACGGACGCTGCCTTGGCGCAGCCCGATTTTTCCGACAGATTGGTGCTGTATATCATCAAAGCCAAAATATGTTTTTTTCAAGGCCATATTGAAGAGGCTTTTGCAAATGTTGATAAAGCCATTGCGCAATCGCCTGACAGAATGTATTTCTACATTGAGAAAGCCGATTTACTCATTCACCTAAAGGAATATGACACAGCGGAACAGGTGATCAAAATGGCTGAGGGTCGAGGCGTTGCAAATGGCTTTGATAAGCAAGAGTTCAGTACGCTCCGCCAAAATATTGCAGTACTAAGCCGTTAGTCCTTCTACTAACTGGTCGCTTTGCCGAAAAATTCAGATTAATCAGCGCGCCTGAGTCAAATTCACTAAAATACCCGCATAGATTTTCAATCAGTTTTGCTGGGATTAGCTTGACGCTATTCGAGGTCGAGCAAATTGCCACCAACAGCCCTTAAAGCCTGGGATTATGCGGATACTCAATATAGTCTTCAAAAATATCAATTCACTGGAAGGCGAAGGCCGAGTCGATTTCGACCAGGGACCTATTGCCGACAGTGGTGTGTTTGCTATCACTGGCCCCAACGGCTCCGGTAAGACCAGTATCCTTGATGTGATTACGCTAGGCCTATACGGTGAGACTTTTCGTTTCGACAAGCCTGCCGAGCATGTAATCACCAAGCAGGCAAACGATAGCTTCGCACAGGTTGAATTTGCTTTAGATGGCGAGAGGTTTCGTTCCTCATGGCAGGTAAAACGGCCTGCTGACGCAAATCAAGATCAGGTTTTACAGCCGGAAATGAGCTTGACTAAGTTAAACGATGATTCGGAGTTACTCGCCAGGACACCAAATACAGTACGGACCAAAATTGCCGAGTTGACGGGCATGGACTTTCATAAATTCAGCAAATCCATGGTCTTGCCGCAGGGCGACTTTGCCGCTTTTCTAAATGCGCTGGATAGCGAGCGCATGGACATTCTGGAAAAAATCAGCGGTACCCAGATCTATGTTGAGTATCGGCAGCGGACTGAAGGTAACTTTCATACATCGCTCAGTCGTTTAACGCAACTACAACAGGATATTGATCTGATTCCTTTACTCAGTCCGGAAGCCTTGCAAGCCGGCGAGCAAGACTTACAGGATTTCAAGGACCAAGTTGCGGAGTTAAAAAACCAACAAAAACAGTTGCAACAGCAACTACTGACAATAAAAAACATTCATTCATTAGAAGGACGCCAAAGACAACTTCTCGAACAGTCAGAGAAAGTTGAAGCGCAAATTAAGCTTTTACAAGACGATTTACAGAAAATTGCCGATTGTCAGCAAGCGACACAGTTTCGCGAAGAAGTAATTTTATTGGACGGTAAGCAGGGACAGATTGTCCAAAGTCAGGCGACCTTGGATGCTTATCGTCAGGAGCTGAATGCGCTACAGCGCCAACTTGGTGAAGATGTCAGTAACGCAATCGTCCCAAGCCTGAATGGTAAAAGCGTAGAGGAGCAAAAACAGGCTATTGATGCGCTGAAATTGAAAGTGGGTGATCTGAAGCTGGAGTTGCCGCGTGAAGCCGAACTGGTGCAGACGCTGCAACAGCAATTGGAGGAAAGAAAGGCAAGTCTTGCGGAAATAGACGGCTGGTTACAAGATCATCAGGTGGATGCTAGTTTGCAGTCTGACTTTCCCGATGTCGTGCAGTTACGTAATCTCCGGACAGAATTGGCGGAGTTGGCCGGTAAGCAGAAGACACAAGCCAATTGGACTAAAAACACGACTGCGGCGCTGAAAAAAAACCAGACTGCTTTGCGCGATACTAAAACGGCGGTTGCCGATTTGAATGAGCGTATTGAAGCTGCACGTAAAACCCTACTGGAGTTGGCGCAAGGTAAAAGTTTCGAGGAGTTGAAGGAGTTACTGGTAGAGCAGCAAACACGGGTCAATGATTTTCAGGAGCTGCACTCGCTGGCTGCGGTTAATGCCAAATTTACCAAAAAAAGTTTTTTTAGTTGGTTCTCTCGTAATAAAGCGCCGGAACTGCCCGATGAGACCCGCTTGCAAGCCAGGCTGGATGCCCTGCGAGACGAGATGGACCGTGAAGAAAATATCGGCAAAGCCTTGGAGCAAGCTGTGCTGAATGAGGCATTGCTGAAAAAATTTAGCGGTGATCGCGGCAAGTTGGTTGATGGTAAACCGTGTTTTTTATGTGGCTCCTTAGATCATCCCTATGTTTCTAAACCGCCAATCCAAACCAACTCTAAAAAAGCCTTAATCGATCAGCGCGGCAAGATGCAGGCCTTAAAAGCAGCTATCGATAGTGTCTCCGGGCAGTTGGCAGTGGCAAAAAAGCAAGGTACTCAATTGTCTGCTCGGCAGCAAAGATTGCAGCAAATGCGCTCGCAATGGTTGGTTTTGAGCAACCGTTTAAATGTCGTCAGTGCGGAGCTGGACATCAATAATTTGTCTTTGCAAAAACGCTTGTGGGACACAGAAGCCCAGGAGTTGGAGAAAATCAAAAACCTGGTCAATGATCACGCGCAGTTACAGCGTAATGTGGCTAAGTGGACGGCCGAGCTAGAAGCCAAGCAGGCTTTGGTAGAAAAATTAACGGCGTCGGTGGAGCAACTTGATGCCACTTGGCGTAATCGGCCTCAGGAATACATCGAATCCGAACAGCTTTTCGCTAGTCGTACGGCGGAGCAAAAGGCGCTTGTTGATAAACTGGAAAAGCAGTTGGCTTTATTGGGTGAGAAGTTACCAGGAAAAGGCAAAGAAAATATAGTCTTCGATAAGCTCAATACTCGACGCCAGGATTACCAAATCCGCGAGTTACGTCAGAAGGGCTTGCTGGAGGAAGTTGCTAGCTTGCAAGATAGACTGTACGCTAGTCAGGCAAAAATAGCCAGTTATCAGGAGCAGATGGCAGACGCTTTGACTAGCTTGCAAACGGAAGAATCGCTGGGTTTGCATCTAGTTATCCTGGAGAAGCAAAAACTCATCGTCGAATTGGAGCGGCAAATAGCCACCCAGCAACTTGAACTAGATGCAATGCGGCGAGTATTAGCTAATAAAATTGCGGGTGGCGTTTTTACTGATGTCGATAGTTTGCGGTCGGCTTTAGAGCTGATCGATAGGCGGGCTGAAATTGAGCAAAAGCTGGAACAGCAAAATACGCAATTGGCAGCAATCGACGAAGAACTGGCTAAACTGTCAGCCGATTTACAAAAGGAATTGGCGGTTATGCCGTCCGATTTAAACGAAGCCGACCTTTTGGCAATCCAACGCCAGCTATCCCAGAAAATCGATATTGCCGAACAAGAAGTGGCTACGTTGGAAACTAAGCTGGATAAACAGTCAGCTTATCAAGAAAAATATCAGAGCCTTCAGGCGCTTTTGGCTGAGCAAAGGGTGATACATGCACAAGCCGAAGCGGAAATGAAGTTGATTAACGACGAGCAGGGTGGTTTCCGGCGGCGTATTCAACAGTTGTTGGTGGATAATTTGTTGTCGCAAGCCAACCGGATTTTGGAAAAACTAAGCGGACGTTACTATATCCGCAGTTTGGCCAGTGATAATGGCTTGGCGCTAGAGGTTGAAGATACCAAACAAAAAAATCTACGGCGATTGCCGAAAACCTTGTCTGGTGGCGAGAGCTTTGTGGTGAGTTTGGCCTTGGCTTTGGCGCTAGCCGAGATTGCCAACAACGGTAAGGCGATCGATTCACTGTTTCTGGATGAGGGCTTTGGTAATTTAGATGCGGAAGCCCTGTATTTGGCAATGAGTGCCTTAGAAGGCTTGAAGACTCAAGGGAAAACGGTCGGTGTAATTTCCCACGTCGAAGGGGTAAAAAAGCGCATCAAAACGCAGATTGAATTGGTAAAAAAAGCCAACGGTATGAGCGAGTTGAAGATGGTTGCTTGATCTGACGGTGGAGTAGGTGAACGCTCCACCACAAAATTAAGTAATTAATTGCTGGGGCGGAAGGCTTTGCCGTAGGTGGTTTCCGCGTTGAAATTGTCCCAAACATATAAAGGATAGACGATGGGCTGCGTAGGGATTGGCGAGGAAACCAAATCCAGCACGCCGACGCCGATTCTTCCTCCCATATTCAATAACCCTTTAAAAGTACCGCCGATAAAGCCGTAAATAACATTGCTTTGATTATTGATTAAAATAATGTTTTTCGGTATTTCCAGGGAAGATGTGGTGATGTTGGCGAGGCCGGTAGTCAGTTTTCGCCCGAAGGTTTCGCCATAGGTTTCGGCCTCTTCCGCTAGGCTGGGCAAGCTGGTCATTAGAAAAGCTGCGAATAAAACAGTGGTCAGGGCGCGAGTATTTCGATTCATAACTGATCCTGTATATTAAAACGGATTTGAGTATCTGTTGGTCGAGTCGGATTTACCGCTTCGACCGACAATCGCTCGAAAGTATAGCAGAGCCGTGAACTGTTTACTTTTTCAACGCCTTGGCAAATGCGCTGCTCATGCTGTTCTGTAGCGCGGGCTGCTGTTTAGGTTTGTGAGCGGTTCTTTGCGGTTTTTCTTTTGGAATAATCTCACCGGCATCCACGTTTTTTCTCATGCTTAGAGAGATACGTTGGCGTGCCACATCCACTTCCAGTATGCGCACTTTTACCATATCACCGGTTTTTACGATGCTACGTGGATCTTTAACAAAGTCGTCCGCCAGGTGTGAAATATGCACCAAACCGTCTTGATGTACGCCAATATCAACAAAAGCACCGAAATTGGCGACGTTGGTCACGACGCCGTCTAAAGTCATACCGGGTTCAAGATCGGTAATTTTCTCCACGCCATCCTTGAATTGTACGCTTTTAAACTCCGGACGCGGGTCGCGGCCTGGTTTTTCCAGTTCCTGCAAAATATCCGAAACGGTGGGAACGCCAAAATTGGCGTTGGCATAGTTTGCCGGATTCAGGCCTCGTAAAAACTGGCTTTGGCCGATCAAGTCGCGGATTGATTTGCCCGTATCATCTAGGATTGCATTGACCACGGGGTAGGCTTCTGGATGTACGGCAGATGCGTCTAGCGGGTTGTCGCCGTTCATGACCCTGAGAAAGCCGGCTGCTTGTTCGAACGCTTTATCGCCTAGGCGCGGCACTTTTTTCAGCTGATTGCGGTTTGCAAAGGGGCCATTCGCATCGCGAAACGCAACGATGTTTTCGCTGATGCTGCTGCTTAGTCCGGATACCTGTTTCAGCAAAGCTACCGAAGCTGTGTTTACGTCTACGCCGACCGCGTTCACGCAATCCTCTACCACGGTATCGAGCATACGAGCCAATTGCACTTGGTTGACGTCATGTTGATATTGACCAACGCCTATCGATTTTGGATCGATTTTCACTAGTTCCGCCAGTGGGTCTTGTAGTCGGCGGGCTATCGATACTGCGCCGCGTAATGAGACGTCGAGGTCTGGAAACTCCTTGGCAGCCAGTTCCGATGCCGAATATACCGACGCGCCGGCTTCGGAAACTGTGATTTTTTGAAAATTAAGGTCTTTATGTTGCTTCATCAAGTCTGCAACCAATTGATCAGTTTCCCGAGAAGCGGTGCCGTTACCGATACTCACCAGTTGTACTTGGTGCTGCTTGATCAATTTAGCCAGAACTGCTATCGATTGATCCCATTGGTTCTTAGGTTGATGCGGGTAAATGGTTTCTGTGGTCAACAGCTTGCCGGTTGCGTCAACCACAGCAACTTTGACGCCTGTGCGAATGCCGGGGTCCAGGCCCATGGTCGCTTTGGGACCGGCTGGCGCCGCCAGCATCAAGTCGCGCAAATTGCTGGCAAACACTCTAATGGCTTCTTGCTCGGCGGCCTCGCGCAGTCTTAGCTTTAGATCCATATCGATACGGGTAAATAGTTTGATTTTCCAGGCAAAGCGGGCGGTTTCGGCCAACCAGGCATCGGCGGGTTTTTCTGTGTCTTTAACTTGCAGGCGTTGACTAACGAATTGTGAACATAGCTGATGTTCTTCTTGATCCAGTTCCGCCGGTTTTAGGGTTAAGGATAGTAAATCCTCGTTACGACCGCGGAACAAGGCCAAGGCACGGTGCGACGGAATCTTATTGATCGCTTCACTGTAGTCGAAATAATCCTTGAATTTTGCTGCCTCTGCTTCCTTGCCGGTCACGACGCTGGCGTGCAGGATGCCCTTGTTCCAAACACGTTCGCGCAATTCAGCAAGTAGTTCGGCATCTTCGGAAATACGCTCCATGATGATCTGACGGGCGCCCTCCAGGGCTGCCGCGACATCCGCGATATCTTTTTCAGCGTCGATATAGCTAGCTGCGATTTGTTCGGGGATTAGGTCGTGATTATCCAGGATGGCGTCGGCTAATGGTTCAAGACCGGCTTCTCGAGCAATTTGCGCTTTGGTGCGGCGTTTAGGCTTGTAGGGTAGGTATAGGTCTTCCAGAAGCGTTTTGGTGTCGGCGTCGAGTATTGCTAGTTCCAGTTCCGGGGTGAGCTTTCCTTGCGAGCGAATGGTGTCGAGAATTGAGTCGCGGCGGCTGTTAAGTTCCCGCAAATAAATCAATCTTTCCTCAAGATTTCGCAGTTGCGTATCGTCCAGGCCACCGGTTACTTCTTTGCGATAGCGGGCTATGAAGGGCACCGTGGCGCCATCGTCCAATAGGGCGGCTGCGGCGGCGACTTGTTGCGGCTTAACTGAAAGTTCTTCGGCAATGCGTTGGATAACGTCCATCTGTAGCTAAAATGAAATTGGTATAAAGGCCCAATTCTACATTAGCGTGGGTTCTTGAAAAAGCGAACTATCAGAAATGGAGTGAGAAACTTGCGGGCACAAAAAAGGCGCCAGCTGAATTTTCAGCTGGCGCCTAAATTGCTAAGCAAAAATTATTTTGCTTGGCTTAAAACGTCGTTATTAAAATCTTTATGCTTTGCCAAAACTTGGGCTTCAGCTTGGGCAGAAGTTTCGCCGCTGTATTTGAGATGTTTGGTTTCATCCGCTTTCAGCAAAACGACGCCAGCAATAGCAATTGCAGTAACAACAGCAACTACAGTAAAGGTATTGTCTTTTTCTTGTTCAGCCATTTTTATAATCCTCATCTTGTTGTTGTAATAATTAGCCCTAAACGGGGCAACTCGAGTTGTATGTCGAAATTAGTATTATTGTTGGTCGACGGTGCATTTTTTACACTCAAAACTGTTTTGTGTCAAAACAATATTTTTGCGATTATTCGTTTTGACTGATAGGTATTTTATTTTTCTAATAAAATCAACTTATTATGGGCTTTTCTTTGGGCTGAAAAGTACCCGGTTTTGATGCGATGCTGTTGCTGCGTATCTGTTTCGGCGTGGTTTGCTATGCATTTATGCCGTAGCCGGAAGCCTGCATTACGGCGGCAAGTCGAGAAATATTGCGGGAAATTCCTATCGTTTGTCGAGTGTTCTAAGGGGCGATGAAGGGAAAGGAGGTATGGTTAACCTCGGTCATCGTGCAGGTTGCATGATAGGATTGGAATTTGAATCTGGCAGTCTGTTTGTTCTTACGGCGTTGTGTTGTTCGAATGGAGGCGGCTCGAAAATAATCTTTAGCTAAATTTGGGGTGCTCATGCTTAAACACATACATCTTCTTTTCGTGGTAGTTTTGGTGGTCAGCTTTATTGGGCGAGTGGTGCTTGCCGAGCTAAAGCCAGCCCTGTTGGAGCAGAAATGGCTAAAAATTGGTCCGCATGTTATTGCGAGTTTGGTCTTGTTGACCGGATTTGTCTTGGTTTTTCAAGGAGGTTGGTTATCAGCAGAATTTGCTTGGATCGTAGCCAAGCTATTGATGTTGTTAGTTTACATTGGCTTGGGGATTGTGGCGATTCGCCAATCGGGACGTTCGCGATGGTTGGCTTTTGGTGGCGCATTGATTTGTTTGTATTACATCTCCAAGGTTGCTGTGACTAAGCAGGTTTTTTTCTTTTTTTAAGTGTTGTTCTATGCGTTGGAGTTTGCCCGCGAGGCCTTGTGTTTCTTAGAGAGTAGATAAATTTGGCTTGCGAAAAATAGTTATTGACAGATGGTGAAATTTGTATACTAACGAAAAAAGCTTGTCAAAGCGTTTTTATTCGGATAACCTCAAACCTCCTGTCAATACTCAACGTAAGGAGGGTAGGATGCGAAAAACGAAATTGACGGCAATATTATTGCTTTCAGCGAGTCTAGCGTCTTTTAGCTCTGTAGGTTTAGCGAAAACAGAAAGGAACGGTTTTCTTTCCCTTGAACAAAGCGGCGTCGCATCGTATTACAGCGACAAATTGCATGGTCAGCGGACAGCAAACGGTGAATTTTATGATAAAAACGCATTAACTGCGGCTCACGCGAGCTTGCCGTTTGGTTCTTTGGTGCGTGTCGTTAATCTTAGTAATAATCGTAGTGTCGAGTTGCGGATAAATAGCCGCGCTCATAAAGCCAATAAGCGGCTGCTTGATGTGTCCAAAAGGGCTGCCAGCGAGCTTGGTTTTATCCAAGCAGGCTTGGCGAAAGTCAAACTTGAAGTTCTGCGTGTAGGCGACGCCTAAGTTGCCTGTAGTGATGTAATTCGGTCTACGGGCCGGATTACATCGTCCTCGCTTATTCTGAAATCTCTCAAACTTACTTGTTAAGCGGTTTCTTTAATCGCTTTAAAGCCGATGTCTGTTCGGAAATACACGTCCTGCCAGTTGATTTGTCGGCATAGCTCGTAGGCTTTTTCTTGGGCTTGGGCGATGCTGTCGCCCAATGCGCACGCGCATAATACTCGGCCTCCAGCTGTGACTACTTGGCCTGCAACTTGTTTGGTGCCGGCGTGAAACACCTTAAAATCTTCACCAATATTGCTGCCCGGTAATCCGCTGATTGGATGGCCTTTGGCATAGTCGTCGGGATAGCCGCCGGCTGCGAGTACGACACCCAATGAAGGGCGTTCGTCCCACTCCGTAGTCGTATGATCAAGTTGTTTATCTATGGCCGCCAGACAAAGTTCAACCAAATCGCTTTTTAAACGCATCATGATCGGTTGGGTTTCCGGATCGCCAAAGCGGCAGTTGTATTCCAACACTTTGATACTACCGTTCTTGCCTATCATTAGGCCGGCGTAGAGAAAGCCGGTATATTCGTTACCGTCTTCACGCATACCTTGCAGAGTGGGCAAAATTACCTCATTCATGACACGTTGGTGAATCTCCGGCGTCACCACAGGTGCGGGAGAATAGGCCCCCATGCCGCCGGTGTTGGGGCCTTGATCGCCGTTGTCGCGGGCCTTGTGATCTTGAGAGGTAGCCATGGCCAAGGCATGCAAGCCGTCGGCGATAACGATAAAACTGGCTTCTTCGCCATCCAAAAATTCTTCAATTACCACCCGGTGTCCGGCTGTGCCAAACGTATTGCCGGCTAACATGTCTTGAACCGCGGCAATTGCCTCTTGTTCGGATTGGGCGACGACTACACCTTTACCGGCTGCCAAACCATCGGCTTTAACAACGATGGGTGCGCCATTTTCTCGGATATACGCGGTTGCCGGTTCAACTTCTGTAAAACTGTTGTACGCGGCTGTGGGGATGCCGTGGCGGATCATAAAATCCTTACAGAAGGATTTGGAGCCTTCCAACTGCGCGGCTTGAGCTGTCGGTCCGAAGCACTTTAAACCTGCGGCGGAAAATCGGTCGACTATGCCTTTGACTAAGGGTACCTCCGGTCCAATAATGGTGAGCTCTATGTCTCGGGCTTGAGCGAAACTCAATAAACCTTCGATATCGTCGGCCTGAATATCTACATTGTTTATGCCGTTTTCCAGGGCAGTGCCAGCGTTACCAGGCGCAACGTAGACGTTGCCGGCTTTTGCGGATTGCCTGACTTTCCAGGCCAAGGCGTGTTCTCGGCCGCCACTACCTACGATCAAAATGTTCATATAAGGTTGTCCCGTATTAATGTCTGAAATGCCGCATGCCGGTCAATACCATTGCGATATTGTGTTCGTCGGCGGCGGCAATCACTTCTGCATCGCGCATCGAGCCGCCGGGATGAATAACTGCGGTTATGCCGGCCGCCGCTGCTGCGTCGATGCCGTCGCGGAACGGAAAAAAGGCGTCGGAGGCCATGACCGAGCCGGGCACGGTTAAGCCTTCGTCGGCGGCCTTGATGCTGGCGATTTTTGCCGAATAAACTCGACTCATTTGTCCGGCACCAATGCCGATGGTTTGGCCATCTTTGCCGTAGACAATCGCATTGGATTTGACGAATTTGGCAACTTTCCAGACAAACAGTAAGTCCGCCAATTCTTGTTCGGTCGGTGCGCGTTTGCTGACTACTTTCAAATCGGCAGCGCTGATCTTCCCGGTATCCTTGTCCTGAACTAATAAGCCGCCTGTGATGCGTTTAAAATCTAAGGCTGATTCATGGGTATTTGTCCAATAGCCGGTTTCCAGCACCCGGACGTTCTGCTTTTTTGCCAACGCCGCTTGCGCACCCGCTGATACGGCCGGTGCGATGATCACTTCGACGAACTGGCGTCCTGCGATTTCCGCCGCAGTCTTTTCGTCCAGTTCGCGGTTGAAAGCGATGATGCCGCCAAAAGCGGAAGTCGGGTCGGTCGCGTACGCCAGATTGTATGCGTCGAAAATGTCACCGCTTACCGCAACGCCGCAAGGATTGGCGTGTTTGACGATCACGCAGGCCGGTTGGTCGTTAAACGCTTTGACACATTCCAATGCCGCATCGGCGTCGGCAATATTGTTGTAAGACAATTCCTTGCCTTGTAACTGTTTGGCAGCGGCTATGCTGCCGGCGGGTGGATTTTTTTCACCATAAAAAGCCGCGTTTTGATGGGGATTTTCACCGTAACGCATGCTCTGCAGGCGGTGGAATTGTAGATTTAGGGTTTCTGGAAAATCGCCGCTATCGACGACTTTACTGAGATAAGCGGCAATCATCGTGTCGTAACGCGCAGTATGCTCGAAGCTCTTTAGTGCCAATTTAAAACGGGTGTCGTGGCTTAGGGCGCCGGCATTAGCTTGTAACTCGGCCAAAATTTTCGGGTAATCGACCGGATCGACAACGATAGCCACGTCATTATGGTTCTTGGCTGCGCCCCGGATCATGCTTGGGCCGCCAATATCGATATTTTCTATCGCGGTTTCCAGATCGCAATCGGGTTTCGCCACGGTTTGTTCGAACGGATACAGGTTGACCACCACCATATCGATAGCTTTGATGCCGTTCTCGGCCATCACGGTGTCATCAATGCCGCGTCGACCCAGAATGCCTCCGTGAACTTTGGGATGTAGGGTTTTAACGCGGCCGTCCATCATTTCCGGGAAGCCGGTGTAGTCGGAGACTTCGGTAACGGCAATATCATTGTCGGCCAGCAGTTTAGCCGTGCCGCCGGTGGATAGTAGTTCGACGCCCAGGTGGCTGAGTTCTCGGCAAAACTCCAGAATACCGGTTTTGTCGGAAACGCTGACCAAGGCGCGGGTCACTTTTTTATTTATGCCCAAAGTGGGATTCATGCAAACCTCAAGAAAGGGTAAAAAGAAGGGTTGGAAATTAACCTATGCCGTAATGTTCAAGCTTTTTGCGTAAGGTGCTGCGGCTGAGGCCGAGGATAATCGCGGCTTTGCTTTGATTGTAATCGCAGTGTTTCAGCGTGGTTTCCAGTAGGGGTCTTTCCACTTCTGCTAAAACCAAATGGTATAAACCGCTGGAATCGTGCCCGTTTAGGTGGGCGAAATAGTCTTCGACGCAATGACGGACATGGTCAGACAGCGTTTGCTCGCTGCCGGTGACTTTATGAGTAAGATGTTTTCCCATCTAGGCGGCTCGTGGTGTCAGCAAATTGAAAGAGGCGTTGACGAGCGCGAGTTGCCGCGCAGCGTGTTGGGCTTGGTTAATTGCAGTCTTTTGGTCGGCAGGCAGAGTGCCGAGATGATCGAAATACCAGCCGATGTGCTTGCGGGCGATTCTAACACCACTGTCGTTGCCATAAAAACTGTATAAATTTTCCAGGTGCCGGTTGATAACGGCTTTGATGTCGGTCAAGCTAAGTGGTGAATATGTCGTGTTGCTTAGATGGGCGACTAGGTCATTAAATATCCAGGGTTTGCCTTGCGCCGCTCGCCCTATCATCACCGCGTCGGCTCCCGTATATGCCAATACCTCACTGGCTTTAGCGGGGCTATCGATATCGCCGTTTGCGATAATCGGAATACTGATACTTTGTTTGACCTGTTTGATGGTGTCGTACTCAGCATGTCCGGAAAATTTACAGGCTCGGCTGCGCCCGTGGATGGTGAGCGCTTGAATGCCGCAGTTCTCAGCAATTTTGGCGATGCTTGGCGCGTTTCTATTAGCTAAGTCCCAGCCCGTACGAATCTTGAGGGTTACCGGGATTTCCACGGCATTGATTACCGCGTCTAAAATTTTAGCCACTAATGACTCATTTTTCATTAGCGCTGAACCCGCCGCCACCGAGCACACTTTTTTTGCCGGGCAGCCCATGTTAATGTCGATAATCTGGGCGCCTCGGTCCTGATTCAATTTGGCCGCTTCAGCCATTTGCCGAGGGTCGGTACCCAAAATTTGCACCGAGCGCAGGCTAATGTCGCCGTTGTAATCGAGCTTTTTCAGGGTGCGCGGGTGGTGCTGCAAGCTGCGATTTGAAATCACCATTTCCGACACCGTGAGGCCCGCTCCAAATTCGCTGCAGATTTGCCGAAACGGCGCGTCTGTAATGCCCGCCATAGGCGCTAGTAATACTGGGTTGGGAAGTTCGTAAGGGCCAATTCGCATGAAAAGCCAAGCTAGTCGAAAAAGGCGGCAAATGATACCTGAAAAAGCGCTGATTAACGATGGCTGCAAGAAAGTTCTTGAAAATTGTTGATGGCGTTGATTTGGGAGCAAGTCCTGAGTATTAATTTGGCTTTTAGATCTTCTGTGAATATCCTTGCCGCGAAATCGGGGGATGAAGAATAAGCTTGCGCAATCCTCGAGATTTAAGGATTTGTGGAAGAGGATTGCATCCTTTGTCCGCGATGAAGTAGTCTTGGTTGAACAATTTTGGAGTCAGATTAAATGGATAAACAAAGCTCAAATACTGTTTGGCATCACGCCACGGTAACGCGTAGCCGCCGAGAGATTTTAAACGGGCACAAATCTGCCATTCTATGGTTTACCGGTTTGTCCGGAGCGGGTAAGTCAACATTGGCCCACGCCGTGGAAGAGCGTTTGCATCAATTAAAATGTCGGACATTTGTATTGGATGGCGATAATGTGCGCCAGGGCTTATGTGGTGACCTAGGGTTTAGTCATCAAGACCGGCAGGAGAATATTCGTAGAATTGCCGAAGTTGCCAAATTGATGCTGGAAGCCGGTAACATAACCTTAACTGCCTTTATTTCGCCCTTCCGGGCCGAACGGCAATATGCGCGAAATTTGGTACCGCACGGCGATTTTATTGAAATTTACTGCAACTGCGAGTTGTCTGTGTGCGAACAGCGGGATGTAAAAGGTCTTTATAAAAAAGCGCGACAAGGCGATATCAAACAATTCACCGGTATATCTTCGCCTTATGAAGTGCCGGAAAACCCCGACATGATAGTAGATACCGGGCTGTATGAATTGGAAACCTGTGTCGACCAAGTGATGAGCATGCTCGAGTTGCGCGGCGTTATCTCTCCTGTTAAAGGAGAAATGTAAAGTGAATATCGACGTATTTAATGGCGATGCGGATGGTATTTGTGCACTGCTACAGTTGCGATTGGCTTTTCCCATGGCGTCTAAACTTATTACCGGGGTCAAGCGCGACATTGGTTTATTAAGTCGAGTTTCCGCCGAGGCAGGGGATCAGATAGTTGTGCTCGACATCTCTCTTGACAAGAATCGCTTACATCTATGCGAGTTTCTTAATAAAGGTGTCAGTGTTTTTTACATGGATCACCATTATTCAGGTGAAATTCCCGTTCACCAAGGTCTGGCCTCTTTAATAAGCACTGATGCCAACGTTTGCACAAGTTTATTGATGAATATTTATTTGAAGCAACGCTTTGCCGAATGGGCTGTGACAGGGGCTTTTGGCGATAATTTGGATGCTTCGGCAAGAGAAGCCGCTAAGTTACTTAATTTAACGGCCCAAGAATTGCTTAAGCTACAGCAACTGGGAATCGCTATCAATTACAACGCTTACGGTGCGAGTATCGATGATCTATATTTTGCTCCGGATGAGCTCTATAGGCAGCTGGAAGGTTTTATATCGCCGTTTGACTTTATCCGGGATAAGGCGGAAATTTGTCAGCAATTATTTAATGGTTATAACGAGGATATGAGTCTAGCGGCGCAAGTTGATGCTGAATATCAGACCGACAGTATCTCGGTAGTTATTTTGCCTGATGAAAAGTGGGCAAGGCGGGTATCTGGTGTATGGGGAAATCAACTGGCTAATCAATATCCGAATAGGGCTCATGCAATCGTTAGCAACAATCAAAGAGGAGGCTATCAAATTAGCGTTAGAGCCCCGATAAATAATAAAGTTGGTGCCGATGTGTTATGTGCCTTATTTTCGGGTGGCGGCCGTAAGGCTGCGGCAGGTATTAATCATATTCCATACCAGCAGTTGACCAATTTTGTAGCGGCTTTTCAAAGCCAATATCAATGAGCCAAGTTTTTTGTGAAAAATAGCTTATTAATTGCTTGTGTTGTTTATACGATTTTTGTCGTTTACGGCAGTTTGGTGCCATGGCAATTTAATAGTATTTCGTTAAGCGATGCTTGGTTTCGTTTTCAGAATATTGAATATTTGACCCTAGGTATTGCGTCAAGAGCAGATTGGGTTGCCAATATTCTGCTATTTATACCGCTTGCCTTTCTTTGGCTGGGCACGCTTTCCCTAAAGCAACAATTTGTTGGTAGGTGTGTATCGTCAGTTTTTGTATTGATAGTCAGTTTTTTGCTTTGTTCGACTATCGAATTTACTCAGTTATTTTTTCCTCCCAGAACGGTGTCGTTAAACGACATAATAGCCGAAACTTTGGGAGCCGCCATTGGTGTTTTTGCGTGGTGGGTTTTTGGTGGAAGATTTGCCAATTGGTTTGAAAATTGGCAAATAAATAAAAACAATTCAGTTCCCTATTTGCAAATCTATTTGGGGTGTATGTTTTTTTACAGTGTCATCCCGCTGGATTTAACCCTAAGTCCTGTTGAGTTTTATCATAAATGGCATGAAGGGCGCGTTATTCTACTGCCATTTTATGGGTTAAAGGGAGAAGCTTTTCGAGATATATATGACTGCTTGTCTGACGTCATATTATGGATACCAATTCCTTGGCTATGGTATAAGCTGAAACCTTTGAGTAAAGTTGATCTATTAAAAAGAGTTTTTTTCTCGGCAACTATAATTGAGTTTTTTCAGCTGTTTGTATATAGCAGGGTTACCGATGTTACGGATATTTTGCTTGCGTTGGTGGGCGGTTTTATTGGCGTGCAATTAATAAAGTTAGGTTCAAATAGGCTTGCTTTGGTCGGAAGTGCTAGTGAGTTGAAAAGTTATCATAGGTTCACTGTTTTGTATGTGTGTTTAGCGTATTTTTTATGGGTATTGGTTGTAGGATTTGTATTTTTGTACCCTTATGATTTTGAGTGGGGTTATATAAGACTTTCAACTTGGAGTGATAAGTTTCTTAGAGTGCCTTTTTATGCATATTATTATGGTACCGAATATAGGGCTATTACAGAGGTTTTTCATAAAATTTTATTTTTTATGCCTTTTGGTTTGATAGGGTATTCTTTTCAGTATTTTAATAGCCGTAATCAAGCAAGTATCATTATTTTGGCTGTAATAGTGATGACGGCTCTGAGTATTGAATTTGCACAATTGTTTTTGCCAAATAAAAATGTTGATATAACAGATGTTATTTTAGAATCTTTTGGAGGGTATCTCGGTTATTCGGTGGTCAAGCTGCTGCAACTTAATAGACCTGCTTTGCCGGAGCCTAAAAACAAGCTGGGAAATGAGGTTTTGTTTGCGATTTCAAGGGGGCAGGCTAATTTTGCTGAAGGCTCGGCTTCCGTGAGTCGTCCAAGAAATATTACGAGCTATACAAGTGGGATACCCCTATTTTTGCTGGCAGTGGGGTCTGTATTTGTGACTTTGGGTGTGCTGATATTTGTCAGTGGCTCTGAGGCTATGCCTTACAATGTGAGGGAGTTATTTTCGAAAGAATACCGAATCATCAGTGCTTTAGGCATAGCTGTATTGATTTATTGGTGCTTTGCATATCCGCTATTCTCTTTGATGAATATTTTGAAAAACGGTAGGGGAGAAGTTTTTTTTTATGCTCGTTTTTTAGCGGTACATACTCTGATAGCGTGGATGTTGGTAAGGGTTATTGTTCCCCTTGAAAGTATACATGATGTGTTGGGCTCTCCAATTTTGAGTATCCCCGCAGAGCTAGAGCTAGCGTTTCGGTTTTTAGGTTTGTTTGGTGTATATTCATTAATCGCATTGACAGCCACTCATGCGGCGCTTTTTTGGGTGGTTTCAACTCGGCAGTTGGTGCGGCTTTTCGTTTTAGGCTTCTTTTGGATATTATCGTTACTGCCGTTTGGGTATTGGGTCGTGGTTATTGAAGCTGCGACGGACAATCTAACAGAGTTAATGATCAATAGTGGCTATTCTTTCGCGGTCATCTGTATTGGTATTTATTTTTTTCTGGTCGGCTGGCTAGGTTCGTCAATTTTATTTTTAACAGTTTTTAATAATAATCGGCACATTATTGTTATCGGATTTTTATTTATAATTTCTTTTCCATTAGGCTATCAGTTGTTAAGTTGGGGAACGGAGCAGTTTATTCTAAAGTATGATGCTGTTTTTTCGGCTATGCAATTTTTGTTAAGTGCTGATAGAAGTCATTTAGTTTCAGGCGATATATTAATGGCGCGTTTTTTTGTGGCGCACTTTGGACTGGTTTTATTGGTTTTTACGGCTCAAGCCCCGCTGTGTATGATTTTTCGTAATGTGGTTACGTCGAAATATTCAGCGAAGCCCATGTAACGAAGTGCTTAGTGGTGTTTTAGTTTTTCAGATGGCTATTTTAGTTTTTATTATTTTTTTTAAATTGATACGTATTTATGTGCTTGGGTAGTCTTGCATGATATTTAGAAGTTTTCCATTCGCACTTATTCTGATGGCATTATTGAGCATATTCTTTACGAATGTAGTTGCGATGGGTATTCAGGCTGAGCTTGTCGTAGATGGCGTTAACGTGAAAGACGACAAAGAGAAGACTCAAACAGCTCCAGATGGCGTTAAAGACATTCTAAGTTCGGTTGATCTTAAAAAAGATATTGCTAAAATTCATAGTCATGAAATAGCTGTGCAAAATATCAGAGCCAAGGTTTCTCCAGACGAATTGGCTGTTGATGATTCTTCGATCTCACGACCTATATTTCGACAGCAGGAAAACATTAATAAACCTGCGCAGTTTTCCTTCTTTGTTCCAGATTTTTCTGATGCCGATTTGGTTAGGGGGAGGGGTGGCTATAATTACTCCGATGATGTATTTTCCTCTAAAAAACTCCTGGACGAACTACGGGATAGTCTTGGGGAAGGAATATATAGCAAATTAGTTTGGACCTATTACGATCTTAAAGACCTTGACAGCAGAATATATGCGAGCATGGTGGGGTATGATTTAAGTGGCAGTAATTTGTTGGGAAAGTTACAACAGTTTATCGGGGTGGATGAGAATTTGAATGCTATGATAGTTTTCAAGAGCAGTATTGGAATAACTCCTAAACCTGAGGGTGCTGGTGATAGGATAAATCAAGATTCTGGCAGAAATTCTAAGGTTATACTTGACTTCTCTCAACGTAATTTCGCCAGAAAAGAAGAGGTTGATACTGGGCGACTTCAATATATTTTAAAATACTTGACGATAAAGAATTTTGTATACAGCTTATTGGCATTAATGGGGTTTGGTTCGGTTTGGCGGATGTTTAGGTTTTTTGTTAAACAAGATTTAAGATAACTGCTCCTAAAAAACATCCTGATTACCCATAAACCTCAGCAACTTTGAGGCCTCCTGCAAGTCCAATGAAAGCCCCAACCTGACTGGAGATCGTGCCATGAAAAAGAACCCGGTCCAATTTCAAAAGGGCTTCAGTTTGATGGATTTCCTGAAGCGCTACGGTACCGAAAGCCAATGCGCCGAAGCCCTATTTCAGGCGCGATGGCCCTCGGGTTTTCAATGTCTACGTTGTGGTGGCGGTCGTTATAGCGCGGTCAAGACCCGTCATCTCTATCAATGTACGACCTGTCATCATCAAACGTCGCTGACTAGCGGGACACTGAAATGGTTTAATGAAGCCGGACACTTCTAAAAGCAGACTTTATACTGTTATTAGAGGTAAGCATGACAAACGAAAAACAACACAACCGACCCAAATATAGTTTGGAATTCAGGCAAGATGCCGCCAAGCTAGTTTTGGAGAAAGGCTATAGTCAGCAACAAGCAGCCGATCATTTGGGCGTATCGTTAAGTGCGATGGGACGCTGGGTTCGGGCGGAACGCAAGCCCTCGGCGACTGACGCGACGATGAAAAAAACAGCGTAAACTTGGGAGAGCATGACGAATTGATTCGCTTGCGCAAGGAAAATGAACAGTTACGGATGGAGCGCGAAATATTAAAAAAGGCGGCCGTCTTCTTTGCGAAAGAAGCCGAATACCCACAGGGCACAAGTAAAGTACGGGTTTATTCGAGAGCAAGAGAAGACGTATCCAGTGACCGTACTGTGTCGAGTGATGCAGGTGAGTACCAGCGCCTATTACGATTGGTTAAAAGCCCCGAAAGACGTTGAAAAAGAGCAACAAGATCGAAAAATGGCCGAAACAGCCAGGCAGATTTTTGTCGACAATAAGCAGTGCTTTGGTTCGCGTCGCCTAGCCGATCGCTTGCAAAAACAGGGATTTGCTGCGGGTCGTTTTAAAACCCGGCGACTCATGCGAGACTTGAGATTGCAGGTACGTTATCCCAAGCGATTTAAAGCGACGACCGACAGCAACCACAATGAGGCTATTTCACCCAATCGATTGGATCGGCAATTTCAAGTAGCCAAGCCTAATCAGGTGTGGACGACCGATATCACCTATGTGTAGACGCTGCAGGGCTGGCTTTACGTTGCGGTGATCATTGATCTCTTTTCCCGCCAAGTCGTTGGCTGGGCGATTGACGATCACATGCGCACATCGCTTTGCGCCAATGCCTTGCAAATGGCCTTCTACCCACAGGGCACAAGTGGCGGCGTAAGCCTCCGCCCGGCTTATTGCATCATTCCGATCAAGGTAGCCAAGATGCGAGCCGAGAATATCGTCACCATTTGGCCGTCATGAAGATGGAGCAGAGTATGAGCCGAAAAGGCAATTGCTGGGATAATTCCCCAACCGAACGCTTTTTTCGCAGTTTAAAGCACGAACAGCTCAACTACGAAAAATTCAAAACCCAAGAAGCGGCGAAACTGAGCGTGATCGATTATTTGGCTTTTTACAATGGCCGGCGATCGCACTCAACATTGGGTTACCAATCCCCAATCGAATTTGAGCGGGAGTTCTATAAAAAATCTGCCTGATTTGGTGTCCGGGTTTTGTTGACCATTACATCGCCGCCTGATTCAGTTCGTCTGTACACCAGATTTGACTATTTCTCCACTTCTTCTTCCAGACGAGCATTTTCCCGTTTCAGCCGCGCGATTTCGGCTTGCTGGAGTTTTTGCTCTTCAAACGGTTGGCCGGTTTGACGGCTTTTGGCTTGCCAGTTGTACAGCATGGCCTGAGCAATGCCCAAATGCTTGGCGACCTTTGGAACACCGTCTTGCTTGGCTCGCTTCTTAAACTGCGGTGAATATTGGGTGCGTTTCGGTTTTCCGGCAACGACTGATGGCTGTTCGTTGGTTTTCATAAGACTCCTCATGTTCAGAGATTACTCTCTTAGTGGGGGGGCTGTGAATCGTGGGCAAGATCAATTAACTACTGAACACCAGATTTGATAGTAGCTTTGGTGTTTATGAGAGTGGCTAGGACATGTACATGTAACAAGCCAATAAAAAAGCCACCTAAGTTTTTAAAGACTTAAGTGGCTCTTTAAGTTTTAACAAAAAGCGGGATTGATTGCGTTATAGCAAATGTATCTCGCCAAATGTATTAGCGGTAGCTTTTACGTAAGCCCATGCCCAACAAGCCAACAGACAGCAAAAGCAGCGAGCCCGGCTCAGGAACTGAGCCTGTTTTGCCTTTTAGTTCGCCGGTACCGGTCAGCAGGCCAGGAACGCCAGATGGCTGAAAGCTGTCGGAGAATGTGAAGTCTGCATTGTTTGCGCCAACTGAAACGCCGTTAATTGTAGAAACAGTGTTAGTGTCAAAGAATAGCGCTGCTTGTCCGCCCAACACGTCCCATGCTCCGTAGCCACCACCAGTATCACCCAGACTTGAAATAGAGGCACCGTTCAATTCGGCGTAGATAGCGCCCAATCCTGTCGGGCCTAAGCCGTACGCATCGTAATCGTGTCCGGTCAATGTCAGCCAGATATTGCCGTCGTTTGCAGTGGCTGAATTTGAAGCATCGAAGTCAGCGGTTGCATCATAATAAAACGTCATGGATGCTAGGTTAAATATTGCTTCGCCGTTTACGTCGCCGTCAAAATTTCCAGCATTGGACAGTGTGAATGTTCCAAAGTAGCTCAATTCCGCGCCTGGAGCGACGAAAGTTGTTGTGCCGTTGACGTTTGAAACCGTTCCGAAGAAAGTTACAACATCTCCTACGTTATTAGCTTCTGTTTCCCATATTGTGCCGTTCATTGTTAAATCAAAGCCGCTAGCCTCGTTCCAGGTTACTCCGCCGACGCTGGCAGCAAAAGATACGCTTGGTGCGATTAGTGCGCCCACCAATGTGAGCTTTGCAATAGAGTGTTTCATAAAATTTCCTGTTTAATGGATTGTAAGGGTGTTTGTTTACGTTTGATGAAAAGCAGAAAGCATGCCAAATAAAAACACAATATAAAACAATAACTTAATTTTTTGATAATTTCATGTGTAAAATTTATCGACAGGTCTGCTCTTGTTTCCTAATCCAGAGTGATTTTGTCGTCTGGCTTTGCTAGTGTTTAGTTTTTATTCGATTTAGATTGCAAATAACAGGCTATAGCAACTTCCAAGGAGTTTTTAACAGGCGGTAAGCTCGGGCCAGTATTTACCAGGAATAGATCGGCTGTTTTGTCGTTGCCAAAAATCTGCCTGTCAGCCAAATAATCAAGAAAAATCGGAACGGCTTTTAGTTGGCGTAAAGTAGTGTGACTAACAATTGGCATCATCGCCCGTAAAAGGAATGTAAAAAATACTGACGGTACGGCAATCACAGCTGGCAAAGGCGTATCAAACTCACGCATTTTGTCGCGCACCAGAGTTTGCAAATGGGTCAATTGCATGGATAAGTGCGGACCCGAACAAAGATGTAGAATCTTGTTGGTGGTGAGAGTTGGCTGATTGGCACTCCATTGGATAGCGCGTGCGACATAATCTACCGGCACTGTATCAAGCGTGGCATCTTTTAAATGCGGTAGCAAGCCATGAGTTTTGGCACCTGATATGAATTCGCACAAGTAATAAAAAATTTGAAAGTGAATAATCTTGCCGGTTTTTGAGTCACCCACAACCATGCTGGGCCTGTGAACGGTTATCGGCAAATTGTAAAGTTCAATTTGTTGGTGAAGATAATCTTCGGCCTCCGCTTTGGATTGCTCATAGGTGTTGTGAAAGCTCCTCGGTTGGGTGATCCAAGTTTCAGGGACGATACCTGACATTCTGCCGGCAACGCCAACTGTGCTGACATATTCGACTTTTTGTAAATTTCCTGACGCTTGACACGCTAGCGCAAGCTCGATTACGTTTTTTGCGGATCCCAACGCATGTTGTCTGGCTACTTCCAGGGGTAAATTCATTCTGACAACGCCGGCACAATGAATAATGTGGGTACATTGGCTAGAGACTTCGGCGTAAACACTTTCAGATACTCCAAATTTTTCAAGATCGGCATCGCCTTGCAAAGCGATGACACGGTTTCTGGCGCTTACTTCTTGTTCCTTATCCAGGTTCCAAAAGAGGAATAGAGCTTCGAGACGAATTTTTAAGTGCTCAGAGGATTCGGCGCGGATCAGCAGCCATACAAAGTTATCAGCTTCTTCCAAAAGTAAGGGCACCAAGGTACTGCCGACTGCCCCCGTGGCACCGGTAACAAAAATTCTTTTTGCCATATGAGAGCGCTCCATGATGGATTGAATATTGTCGAAGTCTAAAAATCCAGAATCAACGCTTTCGCATTAGCGGAGAATCTTTAGCTGCTTTGTATTGTAATTAAAACTAAAGCTTCAATAGCACGATATCGCGGCTAGCTGAAATTGGTTGGGAATGGATAGTCGATTCTGGCTCTTCCAACAAGTTATAAAGTTCCTCTATCCATTTTTCGTATTTGTGTCGGATATTTTTACGGCGAAGCTTCAGATTTGTCGTTAATTCTTGCTCCGCAACCGATAGGGGCTTATATGAAAAAATGATGCCAACTGGGCGCTTATATTCGGGTAAACCCAAAGTGGTTGCTGTCAGATCTATAGCGATTTTTTTCGCGTAAGTAGTTCTAGATTGGTCTTCAATGGTATTTGAATTGCCAACTGTTACCAAGGCAACCAAGAATTTTCTATTCTCGCCGAAAACAACAGCATGCTCTATCGCTACATTGCTTTGGAGTACCGACTCGATTGCAACGGGGGCAATTTTTCTACCAGTTGACGTTTTAAAAACTTCAGATTTTCGTCCGGTCAAGCTTATAAAGCCCTGGGCGTCGATTTTCGCGTAATCTCCTGTAGGAAGGAATTCTGATTCGTTGGTGCTCTGCTTAGTGGGTTGGTCGTCAAGGTATCCGTTAAAAACGCCTATGCCTTTAACTAGTAGTTCGTCATCATCGGCCAAGTTTATGGTGTTGCCTGGTAAAGCCTTGCCTACCGTGCCAAAACGGTATTCTGACGATCTATTTGCGGCAATAGGCACCACGTTTTCGCTTAGTCCATATGCCTCTAAAATCAACAATCCCAGAGATTGGTAACGATGTAACAACCATACCGGCATGGCTGCCGATCCGCTCACCATATACCGTATATTTTCGCCAAAAAGAGAGGTAAATGATTTAAAAACTTGGCGATTGGCAGCTCTGAATAATGAGCCGATAGTTGACGGGCTTTCACCCATTTTAAGGCTATATTTCAGGCATAGAGAGATAAGCCGCGGCTGCAGATTTAGTTTGGCTTCAAATCCTTGGTAAAGTTTTTCATAAAATCGAGGTACAGCAATGAATATGTGGGGATTTATTGCTGGCAGATATTCGATGATTTTATGCGTCTGCTCTACAAAGTATACTTCGGCTCCTCCGGCTAATGCACATAAATTCACAATGCGTTGAAATAAGTTGGAAAGCGGTAACCAGCAGACTAAATGGCACGGTTTATCGTTTAGTTCCGGGTAGGTGAGTAGTATAGAGTCTATAGCAGCAATAATTTGATCATGTCGATAGGCGATACCTTTGGGCGTGCCGGTAGTACCCGACGTGAATACAATAGTGGCAATATCGGAAGGTTTTAGAATTTCAGGCTGCGGAGTATCGTTGAGTTCGCCATTTGCTGTCTCGGGTATATCTAGATATTTGATTTTATCTTGTTGATATCTCGATGGATCGCTATTAAATGCAACAATATTGTCAAATTGGCTGAGATCGTTAAATTTATCCAGGTATTTGATTTGGTCTATAGCCAGGATTTTAACGTTAGCAATTTTTATGATCGCGTTTAATTGCTCGGAGTTTTCGTTGGGATCGATACCAACCACAATTCCGCCTAATGATAAAAAGGCGTGATGTAGAGATTCCCATACGTGCGAGGTTGTAGCCATAATTGCGACAACCTGCCCTGTATTTATGCCAAGAGCCTGTAATTTCCCGGATAAACCCATCACTTTCCGATAAAACTCTATATTGCTTATCGGATGCCAAGTATCGTCAGTATCCAGAATCCAGTGAGCTACGTCATCCGGATGTTCGTGTGCTCTAAGTTTTAATAAATCGGGAAGTGTCTTATATCGACTCATACGTTCTCCTTTTAAGTCATACAGGCGGGTCGTAAGCACCTTTAGGCTCGGTAATAGCTAGCTCGTGTTCCGACATTCCCAACCAATTTAGACTAGTTCTGACATCCTTGCCCAAGAAGACTTTGTTTTTGATCATGAAGTCGACCAGTGGGATCAAAATTTTCCACTCTTTTAGATTGGCTTTACCCTCACGAATTAAAGCCGCGAATTCGGGAAGATAGGGATTGTAGCCAAAGTGCTTTAAGTCGGAATACATCAGCAGCCAGTTGATTGGGTAGTTACTGAAGATCGGACTGGCATGCTTACTTGACTTAACCAGGCCCAATTCGACGACTTTTTGCATCACTTCTTCCTGATTATATTCCCAGGCATGGTAAGGGGCTAAATAGCGTGGAAATTGAGTGCCTTTAGGGTAATTGTTGGGATTGAAAAAGCGCGATAATTCTTGTTCATCGAATTCTCCGCACGTTTTCAGTGCCGGCGGCGTCCAGTCGACTTCGCAGATTAATTTTCTGGAGAATTCGTAGAGCATTCTTTCCGGTTCAGGCTGCCCCGGCGAGTATCCTGCGAGGACTAGCGGTATATTTTTTTGAAGGGCCAGTTTGATTGCATCGCCTTCGAATAGCGGGGCATAGACATAAGATACTGTGTAGACAGCACCTCTCGGTTCTTGATGTTTTAAGAGATAACGAAAAGCCTTTTGGTAGAAGTTATCGGATGGGCGGTATACCAGGTGGTCAATGTCGAGTTTGCCGAGTGTGCGACGGATGTTATCCCAGGCAATCGGGGGAATATTAATATCGGTGGTAAATGCCAGGACTTTTAAACCGTACTCCACCTTTAGCTTGTAGAGCAAGTTAAGGCTATCTTTGCCGCCGCTGACCGGCACTAGGCAGTCATATTCCGCTTGCCCCTTGCAGTCTTTTAGCGCCTTTTCCAGATCGAGCTCTCGCTCCTTGCGGCTTTCTTCCTCTTGTCTTTGGTGTTGAGGATTAAAATCTCGGCAAAGATTACAAACGCGATTCGCGTCCAGGGTTATCTCGGGTACTGCATCGGAAATCAAGCATTGCTTACAGCTGGCCATGTTCACCTCGCCGGAAATGGGTAAATTTTTAAGGTTAAGAGGTTTTTGCAGGTCTCGAATGAATTTAGTTTTGCCAGGAATTAAACTAGTTAAGCCAGATAAAAAATGCAGTTTTGGGTTGTAAAGTTGATTGCTAGTTTCTCTTGCTATAGAGCCAAGAAATTATCTCGCTCCCTTACCCCACAAAATAACCTCTACCGTGCTCAGCATTATCGTCAAGTCCAGAAACAGGCTGTAGTTTTTGACGTAATACAAATCAAATTGCAGTTTTTGTCGGGTATCGTATTCGCTGGCGCCATAGGGGTAACATAGTTGCGCCCATCCGGTGATGCCGGGTTTAACCCTATGCCGTTCTTTATAATAAGGAATATTCTCTTCGAAGCCTTTTACGAATTCCGGTCTCTCCGGGCGCGGGCCGACAAAGCTCATATCGCCTTTTAGCACGTTTAGTAGTTGTGGCAGCTCGTCTATCCGATATTTACGAATCACTTTGCCGACGCGAGTTACGCGGTCATCGGTTTGGCTAGCCCATTGCGCGCCATTTTTTTCAGCGTCGATACGCATACTGCGAAATTTAATGACATCGAACGGAATGTCCCGATAGCCGACACGTTTTTGCCGATAGAAAACCGGTGCACCAAAGCCGCTTTCGATATAGATCGCCAACATGGTGAGGATCATTAGCCACCAACTGACGGAGAGTAGTAGTAGACTGGCTAAAATATCGAAGCTGCGTTTGACGATGGGGCGTAAACCGCCACTCACAAAACCATCGGAAAACATCAGCCAGCTTGGACTCAGCGCCTCCAGAAAAACCAGCCGTTGCTCTCTCTCATAGAAAGTTTGCAAGTCCATGATTTGCACGCCGGACATTTTGATGTCCAGCAGTTCCTCTACGGGTAGTTTTTTTCTACGATCATCGACAGCGATGACTATTTCATCGACGTTAGCGGCTTCGACAATATCGGTTAGCCTGATTTTTTCGTTGAGCGCAATCGCATGGGGTACGCTTATTGGTTCGTCCTCCAGCGTGATGTAACCGACTATTTCAAATCCTCTATAAATATAGCTGGAATTAACGACGCTGAGTTCTCCCGCTCTTTGCCCACAACCCACCACTAACACCCTGCGTTTTAAATTATCCAGATTGACGAAGCGATAAAATAAATATCGTGTTAACAGCAAGCCCACAAAAGAAAAAATAATTGCGGAAATCAAGACGCTGCGTGCCAGCATCAAATCGGGAATGATGTAGTAGATGAACGCCAGTATAAATACCGCAACGGCAAAGCTGAAGCTGATGCGCTGGAGAATATTGTATTCTTCTTTATCCAGTGTTTTGCGGTACAAGCCCAAACCGGAACAGCTGGCGATAAACACCACTGCGTAAACCGCTGCTGAAGCAGCGAGTTCGGATTGGGAATACCAGGATGCTATATATAAAAATCTGAGGCCAGCGCCGCAATACATAGCCAGATAAAACACCAAAGATTCCACTATAAGCAACCAAAGGTAGGCGGTGGAAATGTAATGTCGAAAAATTCTTATCATGTGAAGGCTACCGCTAACTCCTGGATAATAACTATTTGACGATATTCTGTTTTAGAAGCGTCTTGATATGTTCAGCGGGAATAGCATAGGTGATGCCGCTGGGATTGGATATGGCATTTTCTTTGCTGCCCTGTACAAAGACTTTGTTAATGATACCAACAACTTTTCCGGAATTGATGTCGTACAAGGGGCTGCCGCTGTTGCCGGGGTAGGCGGTGGCGTCTAATTGGAACACATTGAAGGGCGTCTGTAGTCGTTTCAGCATATTGACGTTTAACTGCCGAGTGGCGATTGCCGGTATGGCGTTGGGTGAAATAGCCGAAATAATGCTTCGGTGCGTGACCGGATACAAACCCAGCACCATGCCTATTGGGTAACCGGTGAATGCATATTGCTCGCCCTCCCGCACTATTAATGAGTCACCGATTTCCAGTGCGGGTAAAACTCCGCCGTCTACCTTTAGCAATGCCAGATCGTGATCTTCATCGGTTACGGTCAGTTCTGCAATTTGCATTTGTTCTTTTTGCTCGTGGCGATAAAAAACCGCATAACGTTCGAGGTGCTCTTCGTCTAGTTTTTTTGCGGTTACGTGAGCGTTGGTAACCACTTTTCTGCCGTCGGCAACGGCGAAGCCGGTGCCCAGGAATACCGCACGCGGGTTTCGTGTTGGCATATAAGTGCCGATAGCTACTATTCCGGGTTTGACTCGGGCAAGAATCTCGGGGAGGTTAACTTCATCGGCATGGCTGGTGGCGATGGCGGATAGTCCGATAAATAGCGCCAAGAGATAAAGTATTTGGTTTTTCATGGCTGGAGGAGTTAAGGGGCCTTAATTGGTAGAGCTTGGAAAGTTTAGTCTAACTTAGCATGAATGCGGGCGTCGTCGTGAATTAACAGTTGTTTACACTTTGGTAATAGACAGGCACCGGCTTAGATAGCGCTTAATGTCCACCGGGAACAACGAGCGTGGGCATTGACCCGGTAAAATTATATACCCAGTGAACTAGTTGGTTTCTTTTGAGTCTTATTTTTCGGAGATAGTAAGACAATTCCCGGTAGTGTCTGGCAGTGGTGTATCAGCGGGTTTGAGATTAAAAAACGCAGGTCGCTGGCCTTCTGTTAAATCGCTACCGGTTTTTTTATGCTTATATCAGACCGATTCTGTTTGAAAATCGTTGTTCTTCCAACACAACACCTCCGCGCCATCCGGCTTCCAATCCGCCAACACGTAGCGTCTGGCCGGCCGGCCATCCAGCATAAATTCGTGTAATTTCGGTCGATGCGTGTGTCCATGAATCAATGTGCAGCAACCATACTTGCGCAGGCTTTCGGCCACCGTATCCTGGTTGACATCCATAATATCCAGGGTTTTGCCGCGTTTATGATAATAGCTGCGCAACCGATACCAACGTGCCGCTATCAGCCGCAGCCACAAAGGTTTGGACAACACATTTTGTTGCCATGTCTGGCCGTGCGATTTAATGCGAAAGGCTTGATAAGCTAGGTCGTCGCTGCAGAGTAAATCGCCGTGGGTCAGCAAGATCCTCTGACCATTCAATTCGATAGTCGCATATTCATCCAACAAACGGATACCGGTTTCCCGGCAGAAATCTTGACCCAGCAAAAAATCGCGGTTGCCCTGCAACAGAAAAATCTCGGTGCCGGCGTCGCTAAGTTGTTTGAGAGCGTTTTTGATGGCCGGGATAGGCCGGGTATTGTCGTCGTCGCCGATCCAGGCGTCGAACAAATCGCCAAGGATATACAGCGATTTTGCCTTGATGGCGCGCTGCTGCAAAAAGCCTAAGAAACGCCGGGTGATCTCCGGTTTTTCCAAAGCCAGATGCAGGTCGGAGATGAAGAGTACGTCTTGTTTCACGTTAAGCAACAGCGGTTTCCGCCCACTTATCGGCGGAAACCGCTAATTATTATTCGATAACTTCGGCTTTTTCGATAACGATGTCGGTTTTCGGTACATCCTGATGCGGACCGCGATTGCCGGTGGCTTGTTTGGCCATGGCATCGACGACATCCATGCCTTCGATCACTTCTCCGAATACTGCATAACCCCAACCGCTGGGGCTTGGGCTCGTGTGATCCAGAAAGGAATTGTCTTTATAATTGATAAAAAATTGCGCGGTTGCTGAATGCGGATCGTTAGTACGAGCCATTGCCAAGGTGCCGCGTTTGTTTTTCAGGCCGTTATCTGCTTCGTTTTTGATGGGGGCATTGGTTTCTTTTTGCTTAAAAGAGCTGTCAAAACCGCCGCCTTGCGCCATAAAGCCCGGGATTACTCGGTGGAAAATGGTGCTCGCATAAAAGCCCTGTTTCACGTAGGCCAGAAAGTTGGCGGCGGAAACCGGTGCTTTTTCGTCTTCCAATTGAATGACTACGTCGCCCAGGGAAGTGGTTAATTTGACTTTGCTATGTGTATTGGACATTTTAATTTCTGTTGCAAATGAAAGGGTTGAGAATAAAAACAGCATCAGGTAAACCAGGGTGGTGCGCATTAAAAGCTCCTTAATCTCGCTGCAAGCCGCGAATTCTATGTGTTTTTATCTTGAAAGAGAAGCCGAAATCTTGATAGATTGCCAGATGTTTTGCTGCATTCACCTATTATTGTCATGCTGAAAATCTACAACACGCTAACCCGAAGTAAGCAAGAATTCATTCCCAAACAGCCTGGCAAAGTCGGCATGTATGTCTGTGGCATGACGGTTTATGACTACTGTCACATCGGCCATGCGCGGGTCATGGTGGTGTTCGATACAGTCGCCCGTTATTTGCGGCATGCCGGGTATCAGCTTACCTACGTCAGAAATATTACCGACATAGACGACAAAATTATTCAGCGCGCCAATGAGAATGGCGAGGCGTTTACCGCATTGACTGAACGTTTTATCGAAGCCATGCATGAAGACGAGCGGGCTTTGTCGGTGTTGCAGCCGGATATCGAACCCAAAGCCACGCAATCCATCGCCGACATCGTGAAGATGATTTCGACATTAATCGAGCGTGAGTTTGCCTACGTCGGCAGCAACGGTGATGTGTTTTACGCGGTAAACCGCTTTGACGGCTACGGCAAGCTGTCCGGTAAAAATATCGAAGACTTACAAGCCGGCGAGCGGGTGAATGTCGATACCGCCAAACGCGATCCGCTGGATTTTGTACTGTGGAAAATGGCCAAGCCCGGCGAACCTTATTGGGATTCACCGTGGGGGCAGGGTAGGCCGGGTTGGCATATCGAATGCTCGGCAATGTCCACCTGCTGCCTGGGCAATCATTTTGATATTCATGGCGGCGGCATGGACTTGCAATTCCCGCACCACGAAAACGAGATCGCCCAGTCGGAAGGCGCCACTGGCGAGCCTTTTGTCAATTACTGGATGCATAACGGGTTCGTGCGGGTCAACGAAGAAAAAATGTCCAAATCGCTGGGCAATTTTTTCACCGTGCGCGAGGTGTTGAAACAATATCGCCCGGAAGTGATTCGCTTCTTCATCCTTTCCAGCCATTATCGCAGCCCGCTGAATTATTCCGACGAACAGCTCGACGAGGCGGGTGTGGCTTTGACTCGTTTGTATACAGCCTTGAGAGGTGTCGAAATTATCGATGTGGCTATCGATGCAGATTACTGCCAGCGTTTCGAACAGGCGATGGATGACGACTTTAATACACCAGTGGCTTTGGCTGTTCTATTTGATTTAGCGCGCGAATTAAACAAAGCCGAGGAAAAAAGCGTGCTGGCGGCAACATTAAAGCGACTGGCGGCCATTTTGGGCATATTGCAGGACGATCCGGACAGTTTTTTGAAGGGTGGAGCAGCGCCTGATGGTCTGAGTGAAACGGAAATAGAGCAATTGATCGACGCCAGAAAAACCGCGAAAGCCAGCAAAGACTGGGCGCAAGCCGACCAAATTCGCGATCAATTGAAAGCGAAGGGCATTGTGCTGGAGGATGTGGCTGGCGGCAACACCATTTGGCGCCGCGAAAGTTAAGGACTGTCAATGAACGAAATCAAAGATAAATCGGTAGAAACATTCCTGGACGAACTAGCTGGCAAGCAAGCCACGCCCGGCGGCGGTAGCGCGGCGGCAGTGATGGGTGCGCAAGCCGCCGCCTTGACCAGCATGGTCTGTAATTTGACCATCGGCAAACCCAAATACGCGGCGGTGGAAGAACAGATGCAGGCTTTGCTGATCGAGTCGGAAGCCTTGCGGCAAACCTTAATTGGTATGATCAAAGCCGATGTCGATGTATTTGACAAACTGATGGCCTGTTATGGCTTACCTAAAAGCACTGACGACGAGAAAGCCGTGCGCGCCGAACAGATTCAAACGGTGCTCAGAGAAGCCACCCTGGTGCCGCTGGAATGCGCGAAAGCTTGCGCCAAGGCTATCGAGTTGGGCCGGGTGGCTGCCGAACACGGTAATCTGGGGGTGATCAGCGATGCCGGCGTGGCGGTAATGGCAGGCTACGCCGGCTTGAAAAGCGCGGCACTGAATGTGCAGATCAATGCCGCGAGTTTGAAAGACAGGCCGTTTGCCGAAGCCCAACTTGCAGAATTGGATATTTTGTTGCAAACCGGCGAACAGGCCGCCGAGCAGATTTACCGTATCGTCAGGGAAAAGCTTTAAATCTTTCCTTAGGACGGGGCAATTTCAATCGCCCCCTCTCTGCTTAACTTGAGCGGCAGGTTTTCTAAATCTGCTTAACATTGATGTTCAAGGTCTGAATCCGATAAGCAATCTGCCTAGGCGTCATATCCAGCAAGCGCGCGGCTTTGGCTTGCACCCAGCCGCTTTGCTCCAGCGCCGCTATTACTCGCTCCCGTTCGTCCATGTTTTCGTCGTGCAGATCGATATGTTTGATCGATTGCGGGGTGCGGCTGATGCCTATTTCGTTTTCCAGGCCGGTGCTGGCAATCACGTCGCGGTCGATAATGCCTTCCTGGCTCATGATGGCGGCGCGCTCCAAACGGTTTTCCAATTCGCGAACGTTACCCGGCCAATCGTGTTTCATCAAAATTCGGATCGCGCTTTCCTTGATTTCCAATGGCCGGCCGCCTTGTTGACGGGAGATACGGTTTAACAGAAAGCTGGCCAGTTCCGGAATGTCCTCGATACGTTCGCGCAGCGGCGGCATATTGATGGGCATCACATTCAAGCGGTAATACAAATCCTCGCGGAAATTGCCTTCGGCGACTTCCTGCTCCAGATTGCGGTTAGTGGCGGCAATGATGCGGACATTGACTTTCAGGGTGCGAACGCCGCCCACTCGCTCGAATTCGCCTTCTTGCAGCACGCGCAATAATTTGGCCTGAAACGACGCGGAGATCTCGCCGATTTCGTCGAGAAACAGCGTGCCGTTGTCTGCCAGTTCGAAGCGGCCCTTGCGTTGGCCGATTGCGCCGCTGAATGCACCTTTCTCATGGCCGAATAATTCCGATTCGAGCAAGGTGTCGGGCAAGGCTGCACAGTTCAATTTTAGAAACGGGCCGTTGGCGCAGGCTGAGTTAAAGTGTATCGAGCTGGCCACCACTTCCTTACCGGTGCCGGATTCGCCGCGAATCAACACAGTGGTATGCCATTTCGCCACCTGGCGGATGATGTCGAACACTTTCAGCATCGGCTCGGAATGGCCGATGATGTTTTCGAAGCGGTAGTTTTTGACCAGTGTTTGTTTTAAATAGTCGCGTTCGCTAGCTAGTTCGTTTTGCTTGCGTTCCATTACACGCAGCATGTTCACGCTTTGGGCGATCAGGTTGGCGACCATTTCCATGAAGCGGGCGCGCTCGCCCAAAAACGTCGAAGTACAAGGCTGCGCAGCCAAAATGCCGACCACTTCGCCTTGTTCGATGGCTAGCGGGGAGCCGATAAACGGTAAATCCGGGTTATACACGCCCAAGCGGCTTAAAAAACGCGGCTCGTCGGCGATGCGTTCCACCACAATCGTGCTGCCTTCGTCGAGGATAGCGCCTACCAGTCCCTCGCCCGGTTGGTAACGCACCGAGCGGTCTATGCCGTCGCCGTAGATCTCGCAAATGCTCATGCTGTCGTCATCGACATCGCGTAGGGTAATCATGCCGAAATGCAGGCCGTTACGCTTGTGCAAAATCTCCAGGATGCCTTTAAGCTTGGTGCGCAAGTCATGCGTGCTATTCAGCAATTGACTGACCAGAAATAGCGTATCCAGTTCGGATTCAACCAGCAATAAACGATCACTCATGGATGTTCACCATCGCTAGGTTTTTTTGACAGGGAAAGCTAATTTTAAAACTACAGCCGTTTTTGTATTGCGGGTCGATTTCTATCATGCCGTTATGCTGATTGACGATTTCCTTGCTCATGACCAGTCCCATGCCGGCCTGGACGCCGGCGGTGCTTTGATTGGTGGTAAAAAACGGTTCGAATACTTTGCTCCGTTGGTTGGCAGGTATGCCGGGGCCGGAATCGGCTATCGACACGCAAACCCAATCATGCTCGATAGCCGTGCTGATTTTGATGATGCGTTCCTGGCTGCCCGCACGATTCATTGCGTTGACCGCATTGTCGATCAATTGCTTGAACAACATGCGTAACTTGTTTTCGGAGCCGAGGATATTGGGTAACACCGGGTTGGGCAGCCAATCCACTACGATGCCGTTTGCCAAAAACTTGGTGCTATACAGCAGCATCACTTCGTGCAGCAGCTGATTCAAGTTCACCGGCACCACCGCAGACTCCGGAATTTCCGGTACGCAGCGTTGCAGAGTGGCGAGCGTTTCTTCGCCCATTTTTTGCACTTGGCCCAATAGATCGCGGATTGGACTATTGTTGGCGTCGTTGCGTTGCGTCATGATTTGAATCGCCGCGTGAATTTGGTTCAAGGGCTGGCGAATCTGGTGCATTGCGCCGAGCAAGGTTTCGCGGATGCTGCGGATGTGTTCTTCTTCCGCCAACATGGTGCGCAAAGTCTGTATCTGTAGCTTTTCCTGCTGCCGACGCAAGGGACTGATGTCGTTAATGGTCAGCAACAAGTAATCCTTGGATTGTCTGGCGAAGAAGCTGTCGGCGCAGACGTCGTTTTCGATAAACCAATTGCCGGAGCAGGAAAACCAGCGCGTGCCTTTAAGCCCCGCGCTTTCAATCCGTACCTCGCGATTGGCGAAGCCTTGCTGTCTGTCTATGTTGTCGCCCCACAAGTCGCCCATGTCTTGCTCCAGCGCTTCCAGAAAGAACAGCGCGGGCTCTTTTTTGTCGAGTTCGCTGATCAGCATTTTGTACATCTGATTATCGAGCACGACCCGTTTGTCGGAATCGAGCACCACCATCGCCACCGGCGAAGCGTTCAGTACCGATTCGATCAATTGCTTTTGGTTGTTAACTTGTTGTTCCGCGTAGTGTGCCTGGGTGACATCGCGGTGCATACCAATGTAATGACTGATGGCGCCGCGGTCGTCCAGCATCGGCGCGATGGTCAGATCAGCCAGGTAGCGTTGCCCCATTTTTTGCCGATTGACCAATTGGCCGTGCCAAACCTGCTTACGGGAAATGGTGTGCCACAAATCATAATAAATCTGTCTGGGTGTGGACTTGTCGGACAGCGCTGATTCGTTTTGGCCCAAAATTTCAGCGGCGTTGTAGCCGGTTACATCGGTGAAGGCCTGGTTGATGTAAAGGATATTGGCTTTTTTATCGGTGATCGAAATGGCCACCGGCGCTTGCTCCACCGCCTTAACAAACAAAGAGAAAGGCAGTGTTTTAGAGGTTTTGCCGCTTCTTGGCGATTGCCCGCTAGGGCCGATGGCTGGCGATAGTATATCGGCCGTTTCAATCTCAATCTGGCCTTGCAGGTAGTCAGGGGTGGATTTGGTCATGGCAAATGGTTCTCGCGTGTTTTTTTCTGGGCTTAAGTTGGAAAAATACATGCAATTAGAGAGCCAAATGCGTTTTCGCTTAGCAGCTATTGGAAAATCCCGGTGATTTGTATGGTTTACGACAAATTTAACTGTACTTGTTCCGGCTCTGTGTTTTTTAGGACAGAGATGTTGGTGGCAAATCTTGCGGCTTTGCACTGAAATGGGGAGTTACGGCGTTTTTAAGGCGTTGGCATAAATGATGCTGTCTTGTTGCAAAACACCGGGTCGAAAACGATGAGCGAATACTTACTTCTGATATTGGGTACAGCCTTGGTCAACAATGTCGTGTTGGTCAAGTTCTTGGGGTTATGCCCATTCATGGGCGTTTCCAACAAGCTGGACACCGCATTGGGCATGGGTTTGGCGACAACGTTTGTCTTGACGCTGGCGTCCGCGGCCAGCTGGGTGCTGGAGCATCGTTTATTGATACCGTTCGATATCGGTTTTCTGCGCGTGCTGGGTTTTATCTTGGTGATCGCCGCGGTAGTGCAGTTTACCGAGATGGTGATACATAAAACCAGCCCGGTGATGTACCAGGTGTTGGGGATTTTTTTACCGCTGATTACGACTAATTGCGCGGTTTTGGGTGTGGCGCTGCTTAACATCCAAGAGAAATACAATTTCGTGCAAAGCCTGCTGTTCGGCTTTGGTTCGGCAATGGGTTTTACCCTGGTGATGGTGCTCTTCGCCGGCCTACGTGAACGCTTAGCGCTCATGGCAGTGCCGGCGCTTTTTTCCGGCACCCCCATCGCATTTATCACCGCCGGCATCCTGTCGCTGGCATTCATGGGATTCGCGGGGCTTTACAGCAAATAAGAGGCACATCATGTACGTTTTATCTGCCATCGTTATTTTGACATCGCTGGGATTGTTGCTGGGCGTGGCTTTGGGGATTGCCGCCAAATATCTGAAGGTGGAGTCCGATCCGTTAATCGAGAAAGTTGAAGCCTTAATGCCCGGTTCGCAATGCGGCCAATGCGGCTTCCCAGGTTGCCGGCCGGCTGCCGAGGCTGTGGTGTCCGGCGCCGCGCCGGTAACATTATGCCCGCCGGGCGGTACGTCGCTGGTGGAACAACTGGCCAAATTACTGGGTGTTGATGTCGATTTGAGCCAAACCCAAGACCAGGAAGCGATGGTGGCCAGAGTCAGTGAAGAAACCTGCACCGGTTGCACCCGCTGCTTCAAGGTTTGTCCTACAGACGCCATCGTCGGCGCACCCAAACAAATCCACGCGGTGGTGGCGGATGCCTGTATCGGTTGCAAGAAATGTGTGGAAGTCTGTCCCACCGAATGTCTGCAAATGCACCCTGTGGAAGTGACCTTGCGCAACTGGCGCTGGCCCAAACCGCTGGCCGCTTGAGACGGAGACACCTATGTTCGCCTTGTTCGAAAATCCCCGTTTGCGCGGCGGTATCCATGCCGAAGAGCACAAATCCGAAACCTCTCCGCTTAGCATTGTTACCGATTTTCCAATACCTAAGAAATTGTACATTCCGGTGCAACAGCATGTCGGCAAGCCTGCCGAGCCGGTGGTGAAGGTCGGCGAGAAAGTACTGAAGGGCCAATTGCTGGCCTATAGCCAAGGCACCATTTCGGCGCCTGTGCATGCACCAACATCGGGCGTTATTGCCGACGTCAAAGATTTTCCGGCACCGCATCCGTCAGCCTTGCCGATTCGCACCGTGGTGATTGAAAGCGACGGTAAAGAGCAATGGGCCGAGTTAATCGTTCCGGCAGACCCATTTCAACTCGAACCGGAAGAAATATGCCAACGAGTCGGTGCCGCCGGTGTGGTGGGTTTAGGCGGTGCGGTATTCCCGTCGGCGGTCAAACTCAGTTTGGGGCGTAAAAACAAGATTCATACCTTGCTGATTAATGCCGGTGAATGCGAGCCTTATCTGACTTGCGATGACCGTTTGATGCAAGAGCGCGCGGAGCAAATCGTTGCCGGCATCCGGTTAATGTTGCGCGGCATGGATGCCCCGAAGGCTATGGTGGGTATCGAAGATAATAAACCCGAAGCTTTCGCGGCCATGCAAACGGCCGCCCGGGATTTTTCCAATATCGTGGTGGCGCAAGTGCCGACCCGCTATCCGATGGGTTGGGATAGGCAAATGTTGCGTTATTTAACCGGCCAGGAAATTCCCGCCGACGGGCGCGCCACGGACATTGGGGTGGTGGTGCACAACGTCGCTACTGCCTTTGCCGTCTATCAAGCCATTTGCTTGGGACAACCCTTGATTAGCCGGGTGGTTACGGTCTCCGGCGCGGCCGTTGCCAAACCCAGAAATGTGGAAGTGCCCATCGGCACCTTGATGTCGGAAGTATTAGCGTTTTGCGGATTGGAAAAGTCGAAAATGGCCCGCTTAGTGATGGGCGGACCGATGATGGGTGACGCTTTGCCAATTGCCGAAGTGCCGGTGGTGAAAGCCTGCAACGGCATCCTGGCCTTGTCGCATGCCGACATCGACGAGCCGGCTATACAGCCTTGCATTCGTTGTTCCAGTTGCGTGACCGCTTGCCCGGTAGGTTTGTTGCCCTTGGAAATGGCCAGCCGGATCAAAGCCAATCAATTAGACTCTGCGGTTGATTTGGGCCTAAAAGATTGCATTAGCTGTGGCAGTTGTTCTTATGTCTGCCCGTCGAATATACCCTTGGTGCATTACTTTAAATTCGCTTCCGGCGAGTTAGTTAAACGCCAACAAGCCGAGCACAAGGCTGAACAAACCAAGCGTTTAGTCGAAGATAGAAATAATCGGATGGAGCGAGCCAGATTGGAAGCCGAAGCGGAAGCTTTGCGTGCTCAGGAAGCCAGAGCTGCCCGTTTGGCTGCCGCACAACAGGCGCAAGCAGCGCCAGCAGAGGAAACCGTATGAGTAATAAACCGATTAGCGGGCCTCACGTGGCGGCCACCCGCCGCGTCGATCAAATCATGCGTTTGGTGATTATTGCCCTGGCACCGGCTACGGCCTGTGGCGTGTTGTTGTTCGGCTGGCCGGCTTTGTATTTGCTGGCGGTGACCGTGCTGTCTGCCATGGCTTTCGAAGGCTTGTGCCTGAAGATGAAAGGTGTGGCGGCAATGCCTTATTTGCGCGACGGTTCGGCGATCGTCACCGGTCTGCTGGTGGCTATGACTCTGCCGCCTTGGGCGCCTTGGTGGATAGGCGTGGTTGGCTCGGCGCTGGCCATTGTGTTGGGCAAGCATGTCTACGGCGGCTTGGGGCAAAACCTGTTCAATCCGGCCATGCTGGCCAGGGTGGCGTTGCTGATTTCCTTTCCCATCGAGATGACTACCTGGGCCAACGTATCGCCTTTGTTCACCGGGCCCGGTGTGATCGATAGCTTAGCGATCACCTTTAGCGGTTTGGAAAACCCGGATGCGGTGACCGGCGCCACGACGTTGGGTTGGGTCAAGACTGAGTTTTCGCAAAACCGGCTGTTGCCCGGCAGTTTGATCGAATATTCGGGATTTTTAGCGTTTCTCGGTTGGGAGCGCGGCAGTTTGGGGGAAACCTCGTCTTTATTATTACTGGCCGGCGGCATTTGGCTGATGCGCCAAGGGGTCATCAAATGGCACATCCCTGTCTCGTTGCTGTTCAGTATCCTTCTGTTGTCGACGATTTTTCATGCTTGGGATAGTCAGCATTACCTTGGACCCTGGGTGCATTTGAATTCCGGCGCGGTGATGTTGGTAGCGTTCTTTATCGCCACCGATTATGTCACGTCGCCTAACACACCTTTAGGCCAAGTGATTTTCGGTGCGGGCTGTGGTTTATTGATTTTCGTGATCCGCTCTTGGGGCGGCTATCCGGAAGGCACCGGTTTTGCGATTTTATTGATGAACTCGGTTACGCCGCTGATCGATCATTACATTCGTCCCAGAATTTATGGCCGCTACCGAAACGGCAAGCCGCTCGATATTTCCAATTCCTGAGACTGGTCATGAATTCCGAACCCGTTAAATTACCTCCTAAAGCCAACCGATATGTAGAGTACGCCTTGCGTATCTTGAGTAACTTTAGGCAAAAACTGGCCGTGTGGCTGGAGCCAGGAAATTTGGAACAACTGCGGCCGCTATTACAGTATCAGGCTGGCGTGTTGGGGGGATTTGCATTGCTGGCGGCGATTTTATTGGGTGTTGCCGATCTGGCGACCCGTGGTGTGATCGAGTTGCGCTTGCAGGAAGATTTGCAAGCTAACCTGGAGCAAGTGGTTCCGGCTGAGCTGTACGATAACAACTTGCTGAAAGACAGTGTATTGCTGTCTTCCGCCGATGCTAATCTGGGCGCGGAGCAAACCGAAGTGTATCTGGCTAAAAAGGCCGGTTTGGTTAACGCAGTCTGTTTTAAATTCGTCGCACCTGATGGCTACGCCGGGCCGATCAGTTTGGTGATGGGTATTGACAGCAAAGGCGAAATCCTAGGAGTGCGGGTTATCGCTCATGTCGAAACACCGGGATTGGGCGATAAGATTGAAGTGACCAAGTCCAAGTGGGTGCTGTCTTTCAACGGCAAATCCTTAAATAACCTGACCGTCGAGCAATGGGCGGTAAAGAAAGACGGCGGGGTGTTCGATCAGTTTAGTGGGGCGACGATTACGCCGCGCAAGGTCGTACAGGCCATCAAGCGGGGGTTGGAGTTTTACAAGGTGCATCAGGCGGAGTTGTTGCAGCCTAGTTGATAGTGTTTTTGGTGTCGCTATCGCGACGCTTAGTTTGCATGTCGGTTCGCGGACCGACAGCCGCGATACTTTTCTTTGCTCCGCCAAAGAAAAGTATCCAAAAGAAAGGCGGCCCGAACGCCGCTTTGTTCCTGCGCTCCGAAGCGTTTGGCGAGGGTTTTCGAAAGGGGCTTCCCAGCCCCTCCGAAAACGAGCGGCATCCATGCCGCTCCCCTATCGGGCTGGTCTCGCCAAACGCTTCGGTGCTCGGCGCGGCATACGGGAAGAAAATCGTCGCGATCTTCTCAGGTATTAACACTTGCTCACGATTTTTGGAGAAACCAATATGAATCTTTCGATTCTGTTTTCAGAACAATACAGAAAAATCGCTCGCGACGGCCTATGGGACAACAACGTCGTGCTGACCCAAAATCTGGCGCTGTGTCCGTTGCTGGCAGTGACCGGGACGGCAACCAACGGCTTGGGCATGGGCTTGGCGACCATGGTGGTAATGGTGGCATCCAATGCCGCCGTATCGGTTAGCCGGCATCTGATTCCATCTGAAATTCGCATCCCGATTTTCGTGCTGCTGATTGCTGCGTTGGTGACCTTGGTGGATATTTTTCTAAACGCCTGGATGCATGAGTTGCATAAGGTACTGGGCCTGTTTATCCCGTTGATTGTCACCAACTGCGTCATTCTCGGTCGAGCTGAAGCGTTTGCTTCCAAGCAACCGGTGATGCCGTCGATGTGGGATGGTTTGATGATGGGGGTGGGTTTTACTGCGGCGATGGTGGTACTGGGGGCGATGCGAGAGATTAGTTCCGCCGGCACTTTATTCGCCAACGCCTCTGTGCTGTTGGGGGAAAGTTTCCGGTTTTTGGAAACCACTTTGATTCCGGAATACAAAGGTTTTTTGCTGATGGCTTTGCCGCCGGGTGGCTTCATCATGCTGGGTTTCATGGTGGCATTGAAACGCTTGTTGGACCGGAAAGCGGCGGCCAAAATTACAGAACCGACCATTATTGATCCGGTTGTCTTGGAAGAAGGGGCGTAAACTATGAATGTGGGTGTATGTTATGCGCAGGCGGACAGGCAACTCTGGTTGCGGCTGGAAGTGCCGGAGGGCAGTACCATCGCCGAAGTGATTGAATTGTCCGGCGTGTTGACGCAATATCCCGAGATCGATTTGGAGAACCAAAAGGTCGGGATTTTCGGTAAACTGGCTAAATTGGATGCGTCGGTTAAGGAAGGGGACCGCGTGGAGATTTATCGTAAAATCACCGCCGATCCCGCGCAAGTTCAGCGCAGGCGAGTAGCGTAGCCCATGTACGTGTGTCTTTGCAAAGCCGTCACCGACAGTCAGCTCGATGCTGCCATAGACAGCGGTTTATGCTCGCGGAAACAGTTGGTGCAATGTTTCGGCGTCGGGGGCGATTGCGGTAAATGTAACAAGGACATTGCGCAAATTTTGGATAGAAAAAATGCATGTCGGCTATTGCAGGCTGCGAATGACGCCCAACTAATCATAAAAACCCAGGAGATTTGACATGCAAGGCGATAAAAAAGTAATCGAATTTTTAAATAAGGCACTGGAAAACGAATTAACTGCCATCAATCAATATTTTTTGCATGCCCGGATGTTCAAAAATTGGGGCTTTCAAAAGCTGAATGAAAAGGAATATCACGAATCGATCGACGAAATGAAACACGCCGATAAGTTGATCGAAAGGATTTTGTTTCTGGAAGGATTGCCCAATCTACAAAGTCTCGGCCGTTTGATGATAGGCGAGAACCCCAAAGAAATGCTGGAATGCGACCTTAAATTGGAACATCTGGCCTTGCCTTTGTTGAAAGAGGCGATAGCTTATTGTGAAAGCATCAACGACTACGTCAGCAGGGAATTGTTCGAACACATTCTGGAAAGCGAAGAAGAGCATGTCGATTGGTTGGAAACCCAGATGGACCTGATCGAAAAAGTCGGCATTCAAAACTATCTGCAATCGCAGATGTAAATAGGCGCTCCAGTCAAAAAAAACTTTACGGGGCCGATTGCCGGCCCCGTTTGGTTAGTAAGCCCCGACGCTGCAGTTTGCCAACGATTGTCATATCGTTGTTGTCCATCATCTTTTGCATTTTCCTGAAATTCTTAACCTCCCTTTTTCACTGGATTGCGGTCATTAGCAGTGGCTCGCATACCGGCACACTTATCGTTGAGGGATGAATGAGACACCTATTCTCGCCATCGCGGTTTTGATGACCCACCCAGTAGGCGCATCTGAGTCTATAGTTATGCTGCTTCGCTTGCCCTAGGGTTAAAACATAGGCGTATTCATAACGGCAGTTGACCAACTTTGATAGGTGTTCCCTGGTGATGAATGAGTTATGCTTAGCGGTATTGCGCAACATTGATGCCAAGGGCCGAAGGGTTTAAATGGCCTTTAATGCGCTAACAACACCGAAAACATTGATAGGAATTTATGCCGCACAGTGCCTTTACGCTGGAATCGTTGCTGGAAACTCATGATCTGCCGCTGATCATAATCGGCGCCGATTTACGCATCGTGGCAGTGAATCGCGCTTGGGAACAGAGTTTTGGCGTCATGCGGCAGAATTTGGTCGGCCAACCCTGCTGCGTCGAAAACCGCAATTGCCGCCATCAGCGCTTGTTTCAAACTCTGGAAGCCTACGCCGGTATTTTTGCCGACACCAACGATGCCAGTTCCCAGCGTTCTTTTAGTGCGCGCGGTTTTCCGTTGCTGGATGCCGATGCCACATTGTATTTAGGCGAAACGCTAACCGTGTTGAAAAGATCCGCGGCAAAAGGCAACGAGGCACCGGCCATGATCGGTAAGTCGACGGCGTTTGCACAATATAAAACTCGGCTGCAACAGGCGGCGGATACGCAAGCACCGGTATTATTGCTGGGTGAGACCGGCACCGGTAAGGAATTGGCGGCGGAATTTGTGCATAGCCATTCCCGGCAGGCGGATGGCAATTTTGTGATTGTCGATTGTACGATTCTGGGCGAAGAGTTATTTGAAAGCGAATTGTTCGGGCATGAAAAGGGTGCGTTTACCGGCGCGACATCTGCAAAAAAAGGCTTATTCGAATTAGCTAACAATGGCACCCTGTTCTTCGACGAGATTGGCGATTTGCCGCTGTCGCAACAGCCCAAACTGCTGCGCGCCCTGGAAAGCGGCCAATTTCGGCGGGTAGGCGGCACGGCGATGCAAAAAGCCAATGTCAGAGTGGTATGTGCTACGCATAGAAATTTAGCGGACATGGTCAAAGCCGGTCGGTTTCGCGAAGATTTGTTCTACCGTTTATCGGTGTTTCCGGTCGAAGTGCCGCCACTGAGGCAGCGTAGACAGGACTTGCCCTTATTGATCGATCATTTTTTAGCGCAGTTAAACACCGAGGCCGATAGCGGCTATACAATGACGCAATCGGCCTTAATCAAGCTTATCCAATACGCTTGGCCCGGCAATATTCGCGAGCTGCGAAACTGTCTGCAATTGGCGGCCGGCTTGTGTCAGGATAAAAGCATTCAAGAAGCCGACATACATTTTATGCAGCGCCAAGCAGTAGGGGAGCCGGCCGCCACCAGTGAGGCAAGTGGCGATGCATATTCCCCGCCAATTAACAGCATGGCGCAATTCGAGGCGGAGTTTATCAATAGTTTGATCAGCAAGTATCAGGGGAATCGCAAGTTGATAGCGGCGGAAATGAATATCAGTGAACGAACGCTGTACCGTAAACTTAACCGACTCAATCTAAATTAAGTGGCGGGGCAATGATGGAATCCAACCTGATAAACTGGACGCTTGATAACGTTGGCAGCCGGCAACGCAACGGTTTGACCCCGCCGCGCGACATGCGCGAGACTATCGCCCAGATTAAAGCGCTGCCGCCTTTGCCCGGCAGCGCGCTGCGCATATTGAATCTGATCGCCGATCCCAGCGCGGATGCGCGCAAATTAGCCGACATCATCGAACTCGACCCTTTATTGACAGCGCAAATTACCCGTTGGGCCAGTTCAGCGCTCTACGGTTATCGCGGCCAGATCACGACGGTACATGATGCGATTACTCGTGTGTTGGGGTTTGATTTTGTATTGGATTTGGCTTTGGGTTTGGCTGTGCTGGCACCGTTGAAATCGCCGAAGGAAGGGCAGATAGGTACGCGGATGTTCTGGACCCATGCCTTGGCGAGCACCCGCTTGATGGCGCAGTTGGCCGCCGTTATGCCGGCCGCCATCAGACCGGAACCGCAAGCCTTGTTTTTATCAGGCTTGATGCACAATATCGGTTTCCCGTTACTGGGACATCGTTTTCCTGACGAATTTAGTTATTTGAGTGGTTTGATCAACGCCAATCCCAGTCTGGCGATTTTCAATCTGGAAACTTTTGCCTTCGGGCTGAATCATGCCGAAATCGGCGCCTGGCTGATGAATGTGTGGTCGATGCCGCGCATGATTACCGATATTGTCTATCACCATCACAACCCCTTTTATCGCGGCGAAAACCACCAACTGAATCTGCTGACGTTTTACAGCGATTGCCTGTTGGGACGTTTAGGCATAGGCGATGCCTCGAACCAGGTGTGTCCGGAGGAAGTGCCGGACTTGCTGGGCTTGGATGAGGCGGTTTGTCTGGAAATACTCGACAGCCAAAATGACGATTTAGCGAAAATTCTAGCCACTGCGGAACAACTTACCGATTAAATTCGCCGCCTGTTATCGCAAAGGGGGCGCCTACAAATTATCCGGTGCCCCTATCAAGCAACGCAGCAGTTAATCGCGCAATATTGCATTGCGGCGGTCGGATTGCTTCAGAATGCCGCCCAGTACCCACATTTGATACATGGACACGGTCCACATAAAGGCAAAGGAAACGCCCAAGCCGGCCCCGGCGACAATCACCAATAAGGCGAAGTGGGGATTGAGTTTAGTCAGCCACCACGAGGCGATGTCTATCAGTAGAAACAAATAAGGCATCACGATGGCGGGGTATTTGTATTTGCAAGGCACACCGGTACTAAAGCTGAAAATGATGCCGACAAACATAAAAATAAAACTGATCCCAAACAAATGGATATGCGACAGCCGGGTCAGTGATTGAAAGGTAGCGCCTTCGTTTGATTCGGTCAGCTTTTTTAAGTTTTCAAACTTGGTGAAATCCGGCAACGAACCGGCATTGGCGCTATGACAGCCTATGCAAAATTGCTCGACGATGGGTTTGATGTCCTTGTTATAAACCGCTTCCTCACCGCCATCCCTGACCCATTGAATGATTTTGAAACGCTCCTGTTCCGGTGCGTTATATTTCATCGATCCATTTAATTTGGATTCCAACACCGAACCGGAGCGGTCGCCATAGTAGCTGTAAACAATATCGTCCATCGACAAACCGAATTTGCCGTCGGCCATGCCGTGGGTAAACAAAATCTGGATTAAGGCCATCAAATAACCGGCGGCTATCGTCGTTAGATAACCGGTGAACAGCAATTTGATCGAGAGGCCGAAGCTGATCAGATTGGCGCCTTTGTACGCATATTTAACAGGTGTTTGGTTGCGATCAGACATAGATGTTTTCCGGGTTATTGAGCAGGGTATCGCTTAGCGCAAGGTTTCAAACGGGAGGCAAAAGCCTTGCCTCCCGTGCCAAGCATGTTACTAGTTTTTGATATTTTGGTAGTAATAACCCAGTTCGCTGATTTCTTCATCAGTCAGGGTTTGCGCGATGATGCGCATCCGGCTGTAGATGTCGTTGTGACGAGAGCCTTCCTTAAACGCATGCAATGTGGCCGAGATGTAATCGGCATTTTGGCCGGAGATGGCCGGAATATCGACGGCTTGGCCCTTGCCGTCGCCACCATGGCAGACTTCGCAAGGTGGTAACACCCGCTCACGGCTGCCGTTTTTAACCAAGGCTTCGGCTTTTTCATAGACCATTACTGTTTTCGATTGGAAGGCTGGCGGTTGCGAGCCGAACCATGCCGCCAAATCGGCGGCGTCCTGTTTACTCAGGGTTTTGGCCAAGCCCGACATCATCGCGTTATCCCGGCTACCGTCGGCATAATCCTGCAATTGCTTGTACAAATAGGTCGGCAATTGCCCGGCTAGCGACGGGAACGCCGCCGAGATACTGATGCCTTTTTCGCCGTGACAGGCGCTGCAAGCCTTGGCCAGTTCTTCGCCTTTTTGCGGATTGCCGGCTTTCACGAAATTTAACTGTTCGGCAGTCCAGGCGACTTGTGAGGAAGGCTGGGCAAAAGCCGCGCTGGGCAACACTAATGCTGCGCTTAGAATGAGTTTTTTCATGATCAGACCCCCCATCTGCCTGAACCAAAGGTTTCCATCAAGAAGAATTGCAGGATCGGATAGCCGAACGCGATCAGCATGAACACGCCGATCACGATATTCCATAAGGTGAAGTTGTTTAGATAGCCGGGCAGATTACTGACCGCGTGAATCGGCTCGGCGTATTCCACTTCGCCCTGGAAGCTTTCGCTGCCGAAATGGGTTTTATACAGGTTGTAAACCAGCAGGCCGGCCGAAACGACCAGGATCAAACCGCCGAAAATCATCGTTACCTCGTAGGGTTCCCAGGAAATCGTCAACAGATTGTTGTAATTGACGCTATCGATGCGGCGTGGCTGGCCTAGCAAGCCCAAGATGTGCCAAGGTGTGGTCATGATAATCATGCCGATGAACCAGCTCCAAAGCTGGGCAATGGCCATGGACGGGCAGAACAGCGGCTTGCCAGTCAAAATCGGCCAGAAGTAATAGGCAATGCCAAAGTACATGATGATAGTGGTGCCGCCGAAGATCAGATGGAAGTGTCCGGAAATCCAGGCGGTGTTGTGCACCATCGCGTTCATCGCGTAGCTGGCATTAACCAAGCCGCCGAAGCCGCCGAAGATCAGCATCAACAAGCCCAGAATGATGGCCAATACCATGGGATTATTCCAGGGCAGGGCAGCAATCCAGCCGAACAAGCCCTTGCCGCCGTTCAAACGACCGGCGATTTCCAGAGAGGCAATCACGGTAAAACCGGTGATGAAGGTTGGCAGGGTGACGACAAAGGTACCGACCGCATGCAGGATTTTCCAGCCGTGGCCTTGTTCCGGGTCCATGTATAAATGATGAAAACCGATCGGCAAGCTGAATACCACCAATAAGATGAATGCGGCCCGGGCCATCTCATCGCTGAACAAAAAACCGCCAGCTTGCTTGGGCACCAAAGTATAAAACGCCGTGTAGGTGGGAATCAGCCAGAAATAAACGATAGGATGCAGGGTCCAGGCGAACAGCGTGCGCGCCAAGCCGGCATCGATGGTATCGATCCAGCCCAAAGCCCAGGGTATCAGTTGGAACAACACTTCGGCGGCTACGCCGGCGCTGGTCCACAGCCATAAAATGGCGTTCGCGGTGGTGGCGAACATCGCCAATGGTACGGGTTGCTCCGGATTGTTCTTTTTCCATTGCATGTACATGACAATCATCGACACGCACCAGAACCAGGAGCCGACGACCAATAAGGTTGCGCCGATGTAAAACAGCGGATGCGCCATCAATGGCGGATAAAAGGTGAACAGCACCGAAGCTTGGCCCAGCAGCAACGGTAATGCCGCCAAGACTACGCCAGTCAGGGCCACGCCGAAGCCGGTCCAGGCGAAGGTTTTGTTCCAAACCGGCAATTTCAAGGTGGTGTTGGCCACATAATAGCCAAAGCCCATGATGAAAAATGTGGTCAGCACAAAGCCCATTAACACCCCGTGGGTACTGACCGATGCGTAATACACTTCCCTCGACTCCAGAAAGCCGAAGAAGCCGCTACGTTCGATGACCTGATACAGGCCCATCACTGCCGCCAGCCCGAACGAGCCAAACGCTACCCAGAAATGGGTCAGCGCCAATTTTTTTTCCGCTGAGTTATCCATGATTTGCTCCCCCTTGTTTATTGAGCGCTTCCCATTGCGCCTTGCTCACCACTTTGATGTTGCTCCACATATGGGCGTGGCCCATGCCGCAATATTCGTTGCACAGCACTGGATACTCACCGGCGTGATGAAAGGCGGTGCTTACCTGCGCAACGTAGCCGGGCACAATCATCGTGCTCATATTGGTCATCGGCATATGCACGCCGTGGATCACGTCCAGACTGACCCAGCGAAAGGTGATTTCGGTTTCTGCGGGCAGGGTGAGTTCTTTCGGATAAAAGCCGTAGCGGCCGGCTACCATGCGCACGGTGACGCTACCGTTAGCGTTATGTTGTACGCCGAGTTTATCCTCGGCAAATTCCGCAGAAAGATGCAATTTGGCGGAGTCTATGGTTTCGACGTTACTCGGCGCGTGAATGCCGTGAAAAAACGCTGACCCTAAAATGACGGTCACAAACAGGCCGGCTATCCCTAACGAGATACCGGCCCAGTTTTTTTCCAGTTTATCGATATGCATGTCTCCCCCTTAACCAATATGGCCGCGAGGCAAAAAGATGCCGTAGTACATTAACAGCCAAGCTACGACCATGCCGCCGCCGACTATCAACATCAATGCCCAGGTGCCGACCGGTGAGCTTTGCAAAATTTTTTGACGTTCTTCTTCTGAGAGATTGTTCATATCCTTCCTTCTTGTATGCGTTTTGATAGGAATTAGGTTGGCAACCAACGGCATGAACAGCAGGGGCTTTGTCATTCTTACTGATGACTTTACCATCTGATTGCTAGGGTAATCATACCTTTAGCGCCGGGCTAACCGAAAGCAATAAATCAGCGGTACTAATTGTTTGAGGAGGGTGGGCTGAAAGCGCGCCGAGAACGGCCTCGGTATTTACCGGAGCGGGGAAGACATGGAGAACGGGAAATTTAGAAACCCTGTGCGGTTGGAAATCTCTGATGTGAGCCAAAAAGCCAAAAAACTGGTAATGGCGAAGTCGTCGTGTCACTATTTGGTGCAAATCGATAGTTTGCCCCAAAAAGTTAACGGGACCCGCTGGCATGAAACACCGAAACACTGCTTGCAAGCGTCCGTGTTGAATCACTAACCCGTGGTAGCCACAATGAATCAACCGATCAACGAATTTCAAGAAACGCAGCCCCGCCAAGTGAAATATCGATTACTCGGGTTTTCCAATGCGGCGTTGTTGCTGGCGGCTTGTAACTTTGTTATCTGGTTATTTATTTTATTTCCGATCTATGCCGCTACGGATGGCGTCTCCAACAGCGATGGCTTACGCTTCTTAGTGGTGGCTTTTATCTTGATGGATCTGGTTGGCTTAGCGTTGGCTGCCGTGGCGATGTTTAAGTCGAAACTCCGCAAAACCATGGCTAACTACGGATTTGTAATGAATGTCGCGATGATCGGTTTGAATCTATCGGTATTTCCGTTTTAAAGCTTTGTTGCTTCCGTTAAATATGTTTGTTGATTGAAATCAGTCAATCCTTTGCAGCTATGCCACAATAGGCAGTTGGAATCCTGAGGTTTTGTAAGCGGAGCTTTAAAAAAGCAACTGTATGTGCTTAGGGCAATGAATAGAAATCAAACGGTGGGCATGGGGTGTCTACTGCAGATTTTTCCTTAGCCAGGCTTTTCGTGAATGAACTCCGGTGTACAAAGGATTTCCAGCGTGGTACGTACTCAAAAAATTATTATTAGCGACGGTTTGCTCAGGAGCAAATATGCGAACAGTTAGATCAAAATTAAAAAAAAATCTGGTCATTTTTCTGGTGATGGCTGCTTTTTCTGCTTTTAATCCAGTGCTTGCCGAAACGGCGGGGACTGACGATAAGGATGCTCATCACGAACACAAGAGTATGGATTGGCCAGGGATTTATACTGGCTTAACCCCTTGTGCCGACTGTATCGGCGTGAAAACCACGTTGGCCTTGAACAAAAACGGCAGTTATCTGCTGATGACCCAGTTTTTGGGGAAATCGGAAAGGGAGTTTACTGAAAAGGGCAAATTTGCCCCTGGCGAAAAAGCCAATACTCTGGTTTTGACGCCAAAGAATGGCGCAACTTCCCAGCAATATCTGGTTGAAAAAGATGCGTTGATTCAGTTGGATACTAGCGGCAACCGGTTCACCGGCAAACTTGCTGATCGCTATATTTTGCGTAGAACCAGCGTCACCGATAAGCAGCCTGAACATTCCGGGCATTGATTTAAACCTTAAGCCGGGTGGCCGCGCGCCCTGGCGGCCACCCGGAGATTAGAACTGTTATATCGATTTCTGCTGGTTTTTGCGCCGAAAATAGATAATGGCTAAAAGTACCGTCAAGGCCAACGCGCCAAGCATGAAACGCGGTTCCACGACCTTCACCGAATGATTTTCGTCTTTAAATTTGAACTTGGCGAGTACGCCCAACGCGGGGTCGGTAATGTCAATAGCAATCGATTTGGCGGCAAGATTTAAAAATTGCACTTCGCTGCCATCGAACGGTTTGTTGTTGCGGGTATCGTTGCTGACCATGCCAGGATAAAGCGGTGTTTCAGCAAGGTGAGAGACACTCAACTGTTTGGCGATTTCTTGCTCGAGTTCGCGAGTGGTTTTACCGTCGGTTTTGATATGAATCGGTTTTTGGTCGTCTATCTTAATCTCGATTTCGCCTTGTGAGGCGGTGAGGGCTTTTTTCGAGGAAAAGCCGTCCAGATATTCCACATCCGCGCTGAACACCAAATCAAAAGCCACTTGCACGCCGTCGGCGTTGAAATTTTTATCGGCAAGATCGAAACGCAAGCCTTGGTTGCTGTAATCTCTAACCGTTACCGTGGTCAACGAATAGCCGGTTTTGTTGGCGATGATTAATTCTGCTTGTTCCGGCGGTTGGGTAATAGTGATGCCGCGCCAATTCGGATCGAGCTGAATCATGCCGTCTTTCATTGATGTAAGTAGTTTTTTGGTGACCGCGTGAGCCTGTGTCGGATCATCAAACTTGTGTGCATTCAGAAAGCTCAAACCGGTAGAGCGATATAGCTCCCCATCGTCGATACGCCATTCCGCCGTGTATGAAAACAGCGAATCGCTGGTTCTGCGAGGCATGCTGGTATGAATGCGCAATTTATCCTGCTCTGCCGGCGTGGTGAGTGCAAAGGCTGATTGGACAAAAACACCGGACGAACAGAATGTCAGAATGATGGCGAGAGTCGTTCGTTTCATCGTGGTTCCAAGCAAAAAGAAAATTACGTTAGCATAATGCGGCGTAAATGACACAACCTTTGATTAGTCGGACCTTAACGCCACTAATTTGTAGCGTTTGCCAGTGCTGATAATTTGCGGAAAACTAGACTGTGCTTCCTGATGTTTGATCCGAAAAGGAGGCGGTTTATGTGTTCGGGAACCAATAAAATTCACCGCTTGAAATAAATTTTCAAGCAAAAAATAGGGATATTGAGGCCGGCAAACACCACGTAGCAAGCGCTCGAATATATGTTCTGTACTACAATCCCAGTGCGCTGGGCGGCTGGGTGCTGAATCAGGCTGTTTTAAGTCAATAAGTTGCCAGCAGGGTATCGGTAAAATCCGAAGAGGGTAGAAGTGGACGAATCGATAGGGAGTATAAATAGTGGGAACTAGAATTTTTCCGCCCGGTAAATTGTTCAAAAAATTAATAGATTAATAAGGAAATGCCGTTATGACATTAGATTCTCATGCTGCTAAATTAAAAGAAATGGCGGAGAAAATTATAGATTTTACGCCTCAAGAAATCAGTAGTATTACGCCGGAAGAAATTCAGCGTTTATTTTATGATTTACAAGTTTACCAAATTGAATTGCAAATGCAGAATGAAGAGCTGCAAAAAGCGCAATTTGAGTTATCCCGCCTAAATAATAAGTTAAATTTTACTTACCATTGCGTTCCGGTGGGTATTATCACCCTAGATTATCAAGGTTTTATAGAGCAAGCAAATCATACGTTTGCAGATATGTTGGGTTATAAAGCCAGTAAATTGCAGAAAACCCATTTTTCCAAGCTAATCTTCGAAGAAGATAAAAATATATTTATTCACCGTTTTGATGCTTTTTTCAAAGCGCCAGCCCATAAAAGTTTGCAGTTGCGTTTGCAAGGCGATAAGAATTTGGCTTTTCCTGCTTTGATTAAAGGTAATGCGGATGACGGTAGCGATACAGCAGGCGAATCGTTTGATTTGAAAGCGCGTAAATTAGTCGTGACTATCACAAATATTAGCGACGTGATCACCGACGCAAATAAGGCTTGATTTTTTTTATCGCCGCGTGAAGGGTAATGTTGTCCAGAGGCTTTATTGATTTAAACGATTGATATTAAATAACATGGTTTTATGGATAATCAAAACACTGTAAAAGTGCCGCCGCAGTATATTGTCGGGATCGGTGCTTCGGCCGGAGGCTTGGAAGCGATTGAGGCATTTTTCAAGAATATGCCTGCGAATAGCGGTTTGTCGTTTGTGGTGATTCAGCATTTGTCACCACAGTATAAAAGTTTGATGGCTGAACTATTGTCCAAACATACCGCCATGCCGGTAAAGCGCATTGAGGACGGTATGAAAATCGAGCGCAACACCGTCTACTTGATTCCGCCCCGGAAAAACGTCACGGTGTTTCACAACCAGCTATTGCTGGCCGAGCAAGATCCCAGCAAAGGGATTAATCTGCCGATCGATATATTTTTGCGCTCCTTGAGCGAGGACGCCAGAGAGCTGGCGGTAGGTATCATTTTGTCCGGCACCGGCAGTGATGGCACACGCGGTATTCGTGCCATCAAAGAATTCGGCGGCATGGTGATGGTGCAAGACGAAAATTCCGCCAAATTCGACGGCATGCCCAAGAATGCTTTTGCTACGGGTTTGGCGGATTTTAGTTTGCCGCCGGAGAAGATGCCCGGTCAGTTGTTGGCGTTTGTTAAGCATCCCTATGCCACCTTACAGGAAAAAAATATCGTCTCGTCTGACGACAGTGACATCACGCGGATTTTTTCAATCCTTAGAGAAAAGTGCAAAATCGATTTTACCTTTTATAAACCCAATACGGTAGTTAGACGCATTGAACGGCGTATATCGATCAATCACTTAAAAGATATATCCGAGTATTTAAACTTGTTGCAAACAAATCCTCATGAAGTTTTAGTGTTATTTCAGGAGTTGTTGATAGGGGTTACCAGTTTTTTTCGCGACGAGCACGTATTTGACGATATTCGTGAGCATTGGTTAAAAAAAGTTGTCAAGTTATTGCAAGAAGATGAGTTGCGAGTTTGGGTGACCGCATGTTCAACCGGTGAGGAAGCTTATTCCTTGGCGATGTTGTTATCGGAATATCGGGAGTATTCAGGACATTATTTTCGCGTGAAGATTTTTGCGACCGATGTCGATCTAACAGCCATTGAGAAAGCCAGTAACGGTAAATATCCGGAAAGTATTATTGCAGATATTCCGCCCAAGCTCCTGTCGAAATACTTTATTCGCCGGGAAGATTATTTTCAGGTCAGTCAAAAAATTCGGGAAATGGTGGTGTTTGCTCAGCATAACCTGATTAAAGATCCGCCGTTTACCAATATTCATATTCTCAGCTGTCGAAACGTGTTGATTTACTTGCAACCTGTTTTACAGAAGAAAATATTGGAGTTATTCAACTTTTCTCTGGTAAAGGAAGGTTTGTTGGTGTTGGGTACCAGTGAAACGATAGGCGATATGGGTGAGTATTTCGATGTGGCAAGTGCTAAATCAAAACTATATCGCTCCAAAGGCAAATATAAATCCTTGGGTTTTACTGCGTCCCCCAGTGCTTTAATGACTTACGCGCCGTATCCGAGTTCGGTGCGCTCCTCGAATGCGCTTAGTGGTCAGGAAGAAAGAGTATTGGACCGGTTCATCAGGGCAATATCGAATGATGTCTTGCCATTTACGATGATAATTAATGAGAATATGGAAATATCCCATATTTTCGGCGATTCTAAAGATTATTTGAGTTATCCCAGCGGTAAACTGGTGAGTAATGTCAGTAAAATTGTTAAAAAAGATTTATCCATACCCATTTCCACAGGTATTCAAAAAGCCTTAAAAGCGAATAACGAAATTGTGTTGTCCAATATTCGGGTCAGAGAGCAGGACAGTTTGCGGACGTTTAGACTGCAATTTAAACCCCTGCCGGGCAAGAAGGGCCAAGAAATCTTAGTGGCGGCGATGATTACTGAGACGGTGGATCCTTCTTGTTTTAGCGAGACGGAAACCCTGATCTACGATGTCAATTTAGACGCCAAACAGCGCATCATCGATCTGGAGCAAGAATTACAGTTTACCCGCGAAAACCTGCAAGCCACCGTGGAAGAATTGGAGACCTCCAACGAAGAACTGCAAGCTACCAACGAAGAGTTATTGGCAAGTAATGAGGAATTGCAGAGTACTAATGAGGAATTGCAATCGGTCAACGAAGAGCTTTACACCGTCAATGCCGAACACCAGGGCAAGATAGTCGAGCTGACCTTACTGAATAACGATTTGGATAACTTATTCAATAGCACCAATATCGCTACGCTGTTTTTAGACGAGAATCTGGATATCAGGCGATTTACTCCGAAACTACAGTCGATATTCCATATTTTGGAAACCGATCTCGGGCGGCCGTTTTATCACTTGACGCATACGATCAAAGATCTGGATGTCATCGCTGTCGTTAAAGGTGTCAACGATCAACACAACTGTTTCGATCAGGAAATTCAACTTGAAAACGGTACCTGGTATCTATTGCGGGTGATTCCCTACGTAGTTTCAGCCAAAGTCAATGCCGGCGTTATTTTGACTTTTGTGGACATCAATCAGCTGAAAAGCGCGCAATTGGAATTGCATAAGCGTGAGGAGCAAGAAACGCTAAGGTTGGCCAAATTTGTACAGTTCTCCAACGATGCGATTACCTTGCTCGAACCGGACGGTACCATCGTGACGTGGAATCATGCTGCCGAGAAACTGTATGGCTGGTCGGCGCATGAAGCGCTGGGGATGAATTTTTACAATCTGATTCCGGACGACGAAAAGCATTTTGCCAAGCAAGGTTTAAGCAACCTGAAAGTGGGTAACACCTTGCCGTCGTTTCAGGCCAAGCGGCTGAGCAAATACGGTAAGGTGGTGCACGTTTCGGCGTCGGCTTGTATGTTCCAGGCCGAGAACTCGGCCAGGGAGTTAATCGCGTTAACCGAGCGCGATTACGTTCACCAGCACCAAGTCGAAAAACAGGAATGTTTAAATTGTTTGCAAAAGCTGGCCACGATAGTGATGGACACCGATGAAGCGATCATTCTGTTTGAAGTGTCAGGGAAGATTACCGCTTGGAATAAAGGCGCCGAAATCTTATACGGCTGGGATAGCTTGGACGCCGCCAGCATGACGTTTGCCGAGATCGTCTCTGACGATGAAAGGGGCATTACCCAACAACTGATTCAGGAATTGATCCTTGCTGGCGGCGTGAAAAGTATTAAGACCAAACGTATCACCAAGGATCAGAAAATTATCCCGGTGCGTATGCATGCCACGGTGCTGGGAAATCGTTCAGGCGAAGCCTTGTTGATTGTCAGCAGCGAAAAGGCGGTGCATTGAGCGAGTGCGCTATGCCGTGTTGCGGTCAAGGCGAGATTTCAGCGAGGGATTGCTCCACAGCCGATAATTCAGCCGGGGTGTTGATGTTGACGAAGATGTGCGGTGAGTCGCGGAAATCGACCTTGACCACTGCATGCCGATGAAACCATGTCTGTAACTTGCGCTCACCGCTACCGAGATAGCTCTGTAAATCTGTTTGCAAGTTGGTTTTCAGCGCGGCGAAAACCGGGTGTAAGCGTTCGCCGTCAAATGCCACGGCGATGTCAGCATCCTGGCTTATTAATGCGTCGAGCAAGCGTTGCAAATGCATGCTTGCAACCAACGGTGAGTCGCACGGCGCTACCAGTAATATCGGATGCTGAGCGGTCTGCATCGCCGCCAATACGCCGGCCAGCGGTCCGTCAAAGCTGAGTTCGGCATCGCTGATGACCGGATAATTGAATTGCCGGTATTGGTCTTGATGGCGATTAGCACTGACGAATAACTCGTTGACTAATGGGTTCATGGCGGCCAGCGCATAACTCACCAAGGGCCGGTTATGGCATATCAACAAGCCCTTGTCCTGGCCCTGCATGCGCCGAGCCATACCGCCCGCCAGCACTACGCCGCTCACTTTGTTTTGCCCGTTCATGATGGTAAGCTTTGCCGATGTTTAAAAGAGTCGTCATTTTCGCAAGCCTGCCGTTGATTGCAAGTTGTGCCGCGCAGTCTGTGCATACCGAAGAAGTGACGTATTACCAGGTGGAAACCAGCAAACCCTACGACGAAGTATTGACCGAACTGGAAGTAGCGATTGCCGAACATAACTTTCGCATTACCGGCCACAGTCGGGTGGGGAAGGTCATCCGCGACAGAGGGGCCACGAACTTTCCGGAATACGATACGGTACAGTTTTGCAATCTGACGTTGGCAAAAGTAGTGCTGGAAATCACCCCGCACGCGATAGGCTATATGCCCTGCAATGTGGTGACCTATCAATTCGAAGGTAAAACCATCGTCAGGACGCATTTGTTACCGGAAGATACGGGCAACCCCGCCTTGAATAAATTTGCCAAGGAAATGAACCCGCAATTACGACAGATTGTCGACTTCGCCGCCGAGCAATAATTTAATATCCCTATAACGAAAAAACGAGCACCATGACAAAATCATTCTTCGCTACTCTCGCTGTTGTAACGCTGTTAAGTGGTTGCGCCGCTACCCAGGAACATTCAAAACCGGACGCCGCTGCCGGCGAGCCTGCGGTTTTGGTCAATGATTATCCCACCCGCGACCGCGTCGAATACGTGCTGGAATGTGTGGCTAAGCACGGCGGCCTAACCTATATCAGCCAATACGCTTGCGGTTGCAAAATCGACAAAATCGCCGAAAAACTCAGCTTCGAGGAATACGAATCGGCCAAAACCTTTACCCAGATGCAAAAAACCCCAGGCGAAGCCGGCGCGGCGTTTCGCGATCCCAAACAATCGAAGGATTTGCGCACCAAGCTGAAAGACGCTGATGCCGAGGCGGAAAAAGCCTGTTTCGTTAAATAATCCCTGTTGGTCATGACGGCGCCAGCCAGGTGTCGTCATGGTTCATGTCTTTTCCGTAAAACCTTTGCCATGAGTAGTTTGGCGTTCGACTCAATTGATCTTACCGTTATGCCCAACGCCGAGTTTTTTCTTACCTACCCCAAATACAAACTGGCGATACTGGCCTTGTTGACGTTGAATATCGGCATATACGCAGCGGTCGATACGCTGACGACGGCGGTTGATGCGCTGACCTGGGTGATATTGTTGGTGATGTTCGAGCTGGAAACCGTCGAGGCCTCGCCATTCAACGAGCGTACCTTGCACGCAGTGCGGAATGTATTGATTGTGGTGATTGCGCTGGTGTTCGGCAGCTACGTCCGCGATAACGAATGGCTGGATGTGGTCAACTCCTTGCTTTGGTTTGGATTGATCGTGTTGCTCGAGTTGGAAGTGCGCTGGCCGGCTTTGGTGGAGCGGCACCGGCAGGCGTTTTGGTTGGTCACCGTGCTGGTATTTATCGGCTTGATCGGTATGGTTGTGGCTTGGCTGATGCAGTCAGAATGGCTGGATGCTTACGATGCGTTGCTGTGGATCACTGCATTCGGTGTAATTGAAGTTGATATCTTTCACTTCCTGAAGTTAACTCGCGATTAACCGCATTTTCAACTGCTTCCTCGGCATGGGCAAAACGGTTTTATGGCTTATTTTGGTTGTGCCCTTGCTGCTGAAAGGGTGGTATGTCGATAATTTTATTTATCACTATACCGGCACCCGTTTTCTGGGATTTACTCAGGTTTTATGTAATGACGCGCTGATTTATGGCGGTATTTTTATATTGCTGTATTTTTCGTTTCTGCCGACTATCATGCGTGGGCTGGCAGCAATATTACGTTTGGCGGCTTTGTTGTTGTTTGCGCTTTATATTATCGATTACGCCATTATCGTTAATTTTAATACCCATTTGGCTTTGGGTGACGCAATAAAATATGCGGATTATTCGTATAAATATATTCAGCAAATTTATGGATTAAGCGATTTTGGTATGCTTGGGCTTAGCGCATTAGTCTTGGCTGTACCGTTATATTTTTCGTGGGTAAGGTTTAAATCCATAAATCCCTATATCAAAAAGTGGCCCTTCTGCTTAATTCTCGGTTTACCGTTGGCCGCGGCGTTTGCCGATAATGAAAAATACGCCCATGCCTGGATTTATAAAAATGTCATTGATTATAACTTAACCATATTATCCGAGGCTGCGCCGTATAGCGCCGCCTATGTCGATAACTTCAGTTTTCAAGAGCATATAGACTGCCAAACTCAGCCGGTAGACACTAAGAATATTATTATTTTGATGGTGGAGTCCCTTTCCGCTTATCAAAGCCGGTTTTTCTCCGGCATCCACGATTGGACGCCCAATCTGGATGAAATTGCTCGCCAACATCAAGCGTTCAAGAATTTTTACGCCAACGGTTTTATCACCGAAGATGGCGAAGTCGCGCTGCTGACGGGCTTGCAGCCGCTCTATCCGCCCTCCAGTTACACCGACGACGGCGGTACGTCGTTTTATAGTTTTTATAATATAAAAAATTCCCTGCCCAATATCCTTAAAAAGCACGGTTATAAAACCGAATTTTTAACGACTGCAGATTTGGAGTTTGGTAATACCGGAGTCTGGGCAAAAAGTGTGGGGTTTGATTATGTCGAAGGCCACGACCAGCCGGAGTACGATAAGTGGGAACGGTTTCATTTTGAGGCCGCGCCGGATGAGGCCTTATATTTAAGAGCCTTGGACAGGATAGAGAAAAATAAGAGAAATAATTTTTTGCTGTTTATCAAAACGGTTAGCAGCCATCATCCCTATATTAATCCCGAGACTAAGGAAAAATCCGAATCGGCAGCCATTACCTATACCGATAAGCAAATAGGCCGGTTTTATCGAGAGCTACAAAATAACGGTTTTTTCAAGAATGGTCTCTTGGTTATTGTCGGCGACCATCATTCGATGACGCCCTTAAAAAAAGCCGAAGTTGAGTTATATGGCCAGTATAAAGCGTCGGCCAAAGTGCCTTTAGTGATTGCCCATGGTGATCAGTCGGCAAGCGTGGAAAACAATCAATATCAACAAATAGATGTTTTTAATACTTTGCAGGGCTTGGCGGCGGGCAAACAATGTTATTCGGATTGGAACGGGATATTGTTCGGCGCAGCAAAAACCTCGCCCAAATACATCATTCATCGGCGCGGCGACAACCGGGATATGGTTAGTGTATTTGCCGAAAACCAAGACTATCTGGTGAAACTGGATGGTGACAATACTCGCGTAATCAGCAAGCTACCGGCGGAACAGGATTTCAGACAGTTGGTGGTCGATAAGGTTAACGCGCTGCGGATAGCGCGGGCGAAGTGGGCGTTGACACAATCCGCCGAAAAGTCAGATTGATCCGGGCTTGCTTGGCTTGGCGAGTTTTGGGAAGTTCGTGGCGCCAATGGTGCTGCAACTCGCCGGCCATGATCAGCAAATCGCCGTGCCTTAGCTCGATATCCAGCACCGTGCAGCTGCGGGCGTGTCGAAAGCGCAGCAATCGCGTCTCGCCGAAACTCAGTGAAGCAATCAGCGGGTTCGCTCCCAGCTCTTTTTCATTATCGGCATGGCAGCCCATCGAGTCCCGGCCGTCGCGATACAGATTCGCGAGGACGCTATTGAAAGACTGCTGGCAAACGGTTTCGACGTCGCTTCGTATGGATTGTAGCTCGCTGGTCCAGGGCAAGGGTTGGTGATCAACCCCGGAATAGCGGTAGTCGGCACCTGGGTCGCCGTACCAGGCCATCAATCGCGGTACCGGCACCCAACGCCCGAAAAGTTGGATTTGCTCGGTTTGCCAGGCCAGGTTTTGCAATAAGCTGTGCAAATAACTGTCTGCAATGCCGGTTGGGTAGAAAGCAGGCAGTAGATATAACTCGCCATCACGGGTCGCCAGATTTTGGTAGTTGATGTTTAAGCTCGATGTCATCGCAGTACCCGTCTTCGCTGGCTCGGGGATTTTAGCCGCCGAACCAGATAATCCGGTAAATGAGTCGGATTTAATGCACCAACAATATAATCAACTGCGCGGCAATGATCCGCAGAATCATGACCAACGGGTATACGGTCGCATAGGCCATCGACACAGCCGCTGCCGGGCTGAGGTTATTGGCGAACGCCAACGCGGGGGGGTCGGTCATGCTGCCGGCCAGCAAGCCGCAAAGCGTCAGGAAGTTGAGTTTATAGACTATCCGGCCCACGGCGGCGATGATCAGGAGCGGAAGTAAGGTGATCATCGCCGCGCAGGCCATCCAGTAAAAACCGTCGCCTTTTACCAACGTCTCGACGAATTGATCGCCGGAGTGTAAACCGACGCAGGCCAGGAACAACACAATGCCGATGTCTTTTAAAATGATGTTGGAGCTTTTCGGTAAATGCCAGGTCATCGTGCCCCAATTACCCACCCGGCTGAGCATAATCGCCACCAAGAGCGGCCCGCCGGCCATACCCAGCTTTACCGCGGAAGGAATGCCGGGTAAATACATCGGCAGACTGCCCAGCAAAACTCCCAGCGAGATGCCGATAAAAATCGGCATGATCTGCGGATGGTTGAGTTCTTCCAGCGAGTTACCCAGGGCTTTTTCGATACTGTTTAACGCTTCCTGATGACCCACCACATTCAGCTCGTCACCGAAGTGGACATGCACATTGCTGGTAGGCGAGAACTCGACATCAGGCCGATGAATTCGGGAAATGGTGACGCCGTAAAGCATGCACAGATTGCCGACGGTTTGATTGATCGCGGATTTGTTGGTGACTACCAATCGTCTGCTTTGCAAATTGGTGGCAATTTGTTTTAGATCGATATCCGACTCCGGACCGATCAGAATTTTCAGTTGTTCCAAAGGTTCACGTTCGCCGACTAGGCGGATGGTGTCGCCAATTGCCAGGCGGCTTTCCTGGCCAGCAACATCGACGGCACCGTTATGCAGAATCCGGGTCATAACGACGTTCATGCCTTCGAAAAACGGAATTTGGCTCAGCGTTAAACCGTTCAGATTAGGGTTTTCCACCCGCAAATCCTTCCAGATCGGTACATGGGTGTCTTGCTGTTGTTGGTCGGCAAAGCTTTTGGCTTCGTCGGCTATATCGACTTTAAACAAGCGTTTGTTTAGTAGCATGGCCAGAATGATGCCGGCGATACCGAATGGGTAGGCCACCGCATAGCCCAAGCCCGGCATTTTCAAGGTTTCGCTGTCGATGCCGGCAATCCCGCCCAGTACTTGCTGGGCGGCGGCCAGCGATGGGGTATTGGTGGTGGCGCCGGAAAACAGGCCCACCGCTACCGGCATCGGAATCTCGCCGACAATGCTGATCAAGACCGTGATCAATGCGCCCAATAGCACAATCGCGGCGGCCATGCCGTTCAGCCGCAAGCCGTAACGAAAAAACGAGCTGACAAAGCTGGGGCCGACTTGCAAACCAATCGCGTAAACGAAGAGTACCAAGCCGAATTCTCGCAAGAAATGCATCACTTCCGGATTAATGCTCAGTTGGAAATGCCCGAATAGCAGTCCGGAAAACAGCACGCCGGCGATGCCCAGTTGAATACCGGCCAGCGCTACTCTGCCCAACACCAGGCCGCTTGCCACTACCAGGCTGATAATTAGTAGTGTGTGCGGCACGGAATCTTGATTAAAAAGCGATAGCAACCACGACATGGCCTATTCCTTTGGTTCGAGTGGGTTGAAGGGATTTAGGTTTGCTTAGTCAATGTCGCCTGACTATGATGCAGAAGCCTGATAGCGCATTATGTGGTCAGGATTGTACAACAAGCCAACCAAGGGTGATTCCGATGAATAATAAATATCATAAAATGAAATATATCGTCATGCTGGGGCTGTTTGCCGCAGGCGTCAATGCAGCGGATATCGAAGCAGGCAAGGCGAAAGCGGCGGCCTGCCAAGGTTGCCACGGTGCGGCCGGCGTCAGTAGCAGCCCGTTATGGCCCAGTCTGGCGGGGCAGAGCGCGGTGTATATCGAGAGTCAGCTGAATAAATTCCGCAACGGTCAGCGTGATAACGAGGTGATGAAGCCGTTGGCTTCAGGCTTGAGCGACACCGACATTCAAAATATTTCTGCGTATTACGCCAGCTTGCACGGCAAATCGGCCGGTAGCAGCGACGCCAATTTGGTTAAGCAGGGTAAAGACAAAGCCGCTATGTGTCTGGGTTGCCACGGCAACAATGCGCAAGGTATGGGTATGGTGCCGAAACTGGCCGGACAGCATCCGCAATATTTAGCCAAACAGCTAACCGATTTCAAAAAAGGCGCGCGCAAGGCCCCGCAAATGAATGCTCTGGCACAATCGCTTAGCGAAGACGACATCAAGGCGGTGGCCGCTTATTTGGGGTCCTTGTAAATTATTTGATATTCCGCATCGTTGAGAGTACCTAACGATGCGGTTGTTTTGTTGAATGATTCGGCTAACCTTATGTACATAGTTCTTCAAATCCCGCAATCCAAGCGCATAGCAAATTAACAGTGTGATGAAATTAAAGGGTCCGATACGGATTGGCTTGTTGGCTTGCGCCTCCGGGTCTGCGCTAGCCGATGCGTTGTCATCCGATGTGTCCTGGTCGGTGATTGGGCGTAATGTCACGATTACTCAGCCGTTCTTTGCCGGCGCAGACAGGGGGAGTTTTGCCGGAAATTCGGCAACGGTAGGTTCGGGGGCCACCGTTAATTTGGCGGGTGGTTACAGCATCCAGGAAGGCGACACCAGTTACTGCCCAGGCTGCATTATCCAGCTTTATACCGCTTGGATTGCCCCGGCACAGGCTGGCTCGGCCGGGTTTTACTCCGGTGGAATCGGTCCCGGTTTCGGTAGCCTGAGCGGATCGTTTTCCGGTCAACTCACGGCCCCTAAAACGCCGGGGACTTACTTTATCGGTCTTGGCGCAACGCTGGACTATGTTTACCAACCGAATACTGCCGGCGGGTTTGGGAAAGACCAGAATGGCATATCCGGTTTCGCGCCTTTTCAGGTAACTGTCATACCTATAGCCGTTAGTTCTATTAGCGCGAATGACAGTTTCAGCACTTTGCCCGGTTACTATTACAACACCGGCGGCGATTTCAACAACTATGGCACATTAGTCAATAACAGCGCCACGTTCAGTCATGGCTCAGGCGTTTTCGCCAATTTCGGCGCCATCAACAACCAAGGTGTAATCGAGAACGCCGGACAGATGGTCAATAGCGGCAGCATCGACAATGTAACGGGAAATACGCTGACAAACGCCGGCGCACTGGTCAATCAGGGAAATTTCGGCAACGCCGGGCAACTGAGTAACCAAGGTACTTTCAGCAATCACGGCGTGCTGAACAATACCGGCACTATAAGCAATACCGGCCAATTCAATCTGGCGCAAACCGGTCTAATTACCGGGACCGGCGATTTCTATAACAGCGGGCAAGGGCGCGTCGATATTTCCGGTAACAACACGCATCGGTTTGATGGCAATGTCAGTAACGACGGTGTTTTCAGAACGGTAAATACCTCGGTAGCGTTTACCGGTAACTTCACGAATAACGGCCGCTATGAGAGCGACCCGTCGATCAACCAATTCAACAATCTGTCCATAGGTGCCAGCGGTTATTTGGTGGGCGGTGCCGGCGATGTTTTCATCGTAACCGGCGATTTTATTAATGCCAGCACGCAAAATACCCTGTGGAATACCGCAAATGCCGATCTGGTTTTCAGCGGCCCGAGCGCGACGCAGCATGCGATGAGCTTGGTGGGTAGCGATCAGGGGCAGACCACTGCTGGTGCGGTCAATAATTTTGCCTGGGGTTCTGTAACGGTAGCGAGCGGCAACGGTTTGAGCTTGGTCGATGGCAATAGCACGCCGGGCGCCGCATTGTATGCCAGTCGACTGGTATTGGCGGATGGCGTGAACCAATTAAGCAGCATTAGCAGCGACTACAACATTTACATCGATCCCAATCTGCCTGAAAACCAATACTTATTGGGAGCGATACGCAGTTTCGGTGGCGGTCGAGGCCAATTGGCACCCTGGAGTCTGCAACCTTTTACGACCGAAACCAGCACCTCACCGGAATTAACCTTTAACCAGCAGACTTTCGCGCCCGCCTTGAACGAGGCTTGCGCGACCCCAAGCGGGATTTTGGCGACCCGGTGCCTGCAACTGCAAGCACTCAGTCCGGAACAGCAAACCACCGCTGTTGCAGCATTAACGCCGGATCAGGTGCCGAGCCAGATGGCCGGGCCGGTGAAATTGGGCGCAACGCGCATGGATGGCCCGTTGACCCGATTGGCGAGCTTACGCGCTGGCGGCGGCGGTGCGCCTTTGTCGGTGAATTTTAACGGGATCCAATTATCCGCCAACCCTGTGGGCTCTCAGGGGCTAGGCGGCGCGGCGGGCGATGACGAGCTGTTCCGTGATTCACCGCTGGGTGTGTTTTTACAAACCCGCTTTAATTTTGCCAATCTGCGCGGTGATGCGTGGGATCGCGGCTTTGATTCGCAAGCGCGCACCGTAACGGGCGGCGCGGATTATCGGCTAAGCGACAAATTGGTGGTTGGTGCGGCATTTAACTACACGCATTCTTCCACCCAATATGCCGATTCGGCCGGCAATATGAGCAGCGATACTTATCTGGGCGCGCTATACGGCAGCTATTATCTGCCCGAGGATATTTATCTGGATTGGGTGGGAAACTACGGCGGTAATGACTATGCCTTTAACCGCCAATACGCCTTTTCCGGATTCGCCGGCCAATCCGCATCCACAACCACCGGCAATCAATACGGTTTTGCATTAAGCAGCGGCAAAGACTTCAATTGGGACGAGTGGGCCATCGGCCCTTATCTGCGTTTAGAGTACCTGGGCATGAACATCGCCCAATACCAGGAGCACAGCGGCAACGGTTTCGACATCATCACCGGCGAGCAAATCAATCATTCTTTCGTCAGCAATCTCGGTACCCAAATCAGTTATGCGCTCAGCACCTCATGGGGCGTATTCACGCCGGCCGTGCGCGTGGAATGGGAGCATCAATACCTCAACGACAATCGGCTGATTCACATGCGCTTGGCTCAGGCCGAGCCGGGGCAGGGTAATTTTACGATTCAAACCGGCGAGCCCGACCGCGATTATGTCAACCTCGGCGGTTCGCTCAGCGCTACATTGCCCAATGGCGGCTCAGGGTTCGTGCGTTATGAGACCCGCTTGGGCCAAACCAATATTTCCGACCACATTCTCGAAGCGGGCTTGCGGATGACTTTCTAGTTACGCAAGCCCTTCCTGCTGGTTATTGGTAAGGAGGTGGTGGTGGCAAGCCGGGTGGTGGTGGCGGAATGCTGGGTTGTGAGGCTTTGGGCGCCGGCGATTGGTAAGAAAACTGCCCGGATACCGGTACTCTGTGCCCCTTGGCATACATACATTGCACATAGGCATTGTCGTAACCTTGTTGGGTGGCATAGCCGGAGCGTCTTGATTCGCCACTGCCGACGATAGTCCCGGCCACTAATCCCGTGCCCGCGCCGATTGCCGCTCCGCCGCCGCCACCAATAGCGGCGCCGGCGGCCGCTCCCACTGCCGTGCCGACTGCGGCACTGCCGATTTGGCTATCGGTGCTGGCTTGATTCGGTGTGGCCCCCACTTGTCCGGCCGCGTATTGCTGGCATTGGTAGTCGTCTTGGCGAAATTGTTCGAATGATAAGCCGGTGCCGGGCAGCGCCATCACACTCGGGCCTGAAGGCATATGGGCGCAGCCGCTCAAGGCCAGTGCTACGCAGATTCCTGTTATTGGGTTTTTACTGTTCATGTTTGCGGTCTCCTGCTAATTTTGCGGCGTCGGCTCAACTTGTTGCCAGCCATTCGCACAGTCCTTTACATAGGGATAGTAGCCAGCCGGGTCGTTACAGTAATACCAATAGCCTTCTGCTAAAGGGGCGTTCTGAGGCTGGCTGCGCTCGCGCTCGATGTAGACCGGGGGTTGCACCGGTACGGTGATGATTTCCCGCGGGTAATACGGATAAGCCGGGTAGTAAGGATAGGACGGGTAAAACGGTCGGGGATACAGTGGCGCACCAAAGTAGAAGCCAAAACCCGGACGGAAGTGTCCGCCAAAATGCCGGCCGCCGTAATGATGAAACGGGTCGGCGCTCGCGCTTAGCGTCCATGCCGACAGTAAAGCTATCAGCGTGGCTGACAGCCACTTTTTGAGTTTAAACATACTTACCTCTCGTTTGCGTGCCGTATTGGAAACGGGATTTCAATCAGAACACTTAAACCACCTTCCGGTCGGTTGCCAGCGCTGATGCTCCCGCCATGCGCATCGACGGCTCTATGGGCGATGGTGAGTCCCAGGCCGGTGCTGTGCGGTTTTTGCGCTTGACCACTGCGGAAAAACGGCTGAAAAATGGCCGTCAAATCCTGATCGGGTACCCCAGGGCCGTCATCGTCCACCCGTATTCTTAAGTGACGATTAGCGCTATCAAAATCGGCGGCAATGCATACCGTGCCGTCGGCTTTGCAGTGCTGCACGGCGTTACGCAGCACGTTTTCGATAGCGCGATGTAATAGTTCGCTTTGGCATTCGACCTCCACGTCAACATCGCTGAGATACCTCAGTTCGATACGCTTCGGTTCCGCCTCGAAACGCACGTCGGCGACAATGTCGGCCAGTAGGTCGTCGAGATTGAGTGCATCCAGTTTTCCTGGCGCAACGCCCGCTTCCAGCTTGGATAGCATCAATAGTTCGCCGACCAAATCGCTGATGCGTTGCGATTCCCGTTCGATGCGTTCCAGCGTGGCCGGCAATTTTTCCGGTTGTTGTTGAGCCAGGCCGATAGCCGCCTGGATACGCGCCAACGGCGAGCGAAGTTCGTGAGACACATCGTGCAGCAGATGTTGCTGGGCGTTGATTAGCGAGCAGATTTGTTGCGCCATATGGTCAAAGTCACGACCCAGGTCCGCCAATTCGTCGCTCCGTCTACCCATTGCATTGCCGATGCGGGTATTTAGCCGGCCTTGAGCTACAGCGCTTAAAGCGTCGCGCAGGCTGCGAATGGGTTTGGCGAAATACCAGGCCAACAGTCCGCTGAACAGCAGGCTAGCCAAGCTGCCGGAGATTATCGGTAAAATCGGCGTGGGCGGCTCGCGGCGCGGGCGAGGGCCGTGCTCTTCCGGGTTACCGCTCGACGGGGGCGGCCGGTCTCCAAAAAGGGGGCCGTCGAAGCCAAATGCAGGCAGTTCGGGATTGCCCGGAAATGACGGCCTGAACAGGCTGCCAAAACCGTGTTCCGGCAAGGGTACGAAAAGTAGATAACGATGGCCGTCGTCGGCCGCAATCATTTGGATGGCATCCGGGTAGGCGTTTTTTCGCTGTAAGGCTCTGGCCTGCTGCAATACCTCTGTCGCTAAGGGTCTGCCCAGTAATTCCCGATCCGTATCGTCTACCGCGTATATCGGTGGAAAACGGGTGTTTTGCAAGGTCTGAATAAAATCGTGCAAGCCCTTGACGCCGCCATGCGGCAGGGTGCTGGCGGCCAGCTTGACTAGCGAAGCGCGTCTGACATCGACGACATCGGCTGGCTTGGCCGACAGGTTTTGCTGCGCGGAGTGTCTTAGCCAGACGGCGGTACCCACACCGATGCCTGCGGTTAATAGAGCCAGCCAGAAAGCAAAGAAAAACTTCCAAAACAATCTGCCCATCTTATGCCTTGATCATCTGGTAGCCTTGGCCGCGCACGGTCTGAATGTAAGAGCGGCCGTCCGGCTGGCTGCCAAGTTTCTGGCGGATGCTGCTCATATGGACGTCAATGCTACGGTCGAAACGCGCCAGAGGCCTGCCCAGAGCTTTTTCGGAGAGTTCGTTTTTGCTGACCACCCGGCCCACTTGACTGGCTAAGGTTTCCAGCAAATTGAACTCGGTGCTGGTTAGGTCCAGGTCTTGTTCAAACCAGGCAGCTTTGCGTTTTTCCGGCCACAGTTTTAACGGCCCGGCGACAATCGGTCCTGATGACAGACTGGCGGCGGGCTGGGTTCGACGCAAAATTGCCCGGATTCTGGCGACCAGTTCTCTGGGCGTGCAAGGCTTGGGGACGTAATCGTCGGCGCCGGATTCCAAGCCAATGATGCGGTCCACGTCATCGCCCTTGGCGGTGAACATCAGTATCGGCACCCGGCTTTCCAGGCGGATGCGCGTCAATATCTCGGTGCCTTTGATATCCGGCAGCATGATGTCCAAAATGACCAGTTGATATTCGCCGGATAGGGCATGTTGCAGTCCGGAGGCGCCGGTATGGCTGACGTCCACATTAAAACCTTCCTGCGTCAGATACTCTCGGAATAATCCCGCCAGTTCGACGTCGTCATCGATAATTAACACTTTGTGCATGGTTCTCGCTCGTTGGCTGTGTGTTCATCATCATAGCCGCGGCTTCTGCAGACAACCAGCGCGGTTTACCTGATTTTACACAGCACTAACAGCACTTAACCTCTGATTTGAAATACTGGCTACGACGAAATTGAACAAGTTTTGTCCTTGGATTTATCATCGTTTTGTGGAGAGTGTTATGAAAAAATTAGTGTTAGTGCTTGGCTTGTTACCCCTAACTGCAATGGCTGAGCCGCCGCACGGCGGGCACCACGGCGGCGGCAAACCGCCGATGCATAGGTTTGGCGAGGCGGACGGCGAGCAACATTTGCCGAGATTTTTAAAAAATCTTGATCTCAGCGAAAAACAGGAAGCCGATATCAAGAATTTAATGAAAACCCGATTCGGTGACGGACAGGGTCGATTTAAACAAGAGCATGCGCTGCGAGCCGAATTGCACGCTTTGAGTTTTTCCGCTGATTACAATGAGGAACAGGCCAAAGCGTTGCTTGAGAAATCTGCAGCGATGCATCAGCAGATGGCCTTGGAAAAATCCAAGCTGGATCATGACGTGTTTATGCTGTTAACGGCCGCGCAGCAAGAAAAACTGCAAGCCGAAATCGGCAGATTCGAACATTGACTGAACCTGTTGTCCTTACACAGCCCGGTGCAGTGGCTGCTGGCGCCCGGCCAATCCGGATAAGGCGGAATTGGCAATAAATACAGTGTCTTTGTGAAACAGCGGAATCTCGGTGACGCACCAAGTTAGAAAATTGTTAATGACCAAACAGCCATAATTTCGTAAAATCACCTAAGTTTTTATCTATCAGGAACGGGATGAGTCGCAAGATTTATCCCGTTTTCTACATCTAAGGTGGCCAATCTTGAACAAACCTGCATTACTGGTACTAGAAGACGGGACGGCGTTTCACGGCATTTCGATAGGTGCCGACGGCTGTTCCGTGGGAGAAGTGGTTTTTAACACGGCATTGACCGGTTATCAGGAAATTCTCAGCGATCCGTCATACGCACGGCAAATCGTTACATTGACTTATCCGCACATCGGCAATGTCGGTACTAATCCTGAAGACGACGAATCTGTCAAAGTATTTGCCAGTGGTCTGGTGATACGGGATTTGCCTTTGCTGGCCAGCAGCTGGCGTAACGCGAAAACCCTGCCGGAATATCTGCGCGAGCACAACGTGGTGGCGATTGCCGACATCGACACCCGCAAATTAACCCGCTTGCTACGCGACAAAGGTGCGCAACGCGGTTGCATCATGGCCGGTGAGTCGGTTGATTTAGACGCTGCGAAACAGGCCATCGAAGGCTTTCCAGGCTTGAAAGGTATGGATCTGGCGAAGGAAGTGACTACCGCGCAAGCCTATGTCTGGACCGAAAACGTCTGGAAGCTGGGCGAAGGTCATCAACAAGCGCTTGATTTGACCAAGCATGTAGTGGCTTACGATTTCGGTATCAAGCGCAATATCCTGCGGTTGTTGGCCAACCGCGGTTGCAAGGTCACGGTCGTTCCGGCCAAAACGCCCGCCGCCGAAGTGTTATCAATGAATCCGGACGGCGTGTTCCTATCCAATGGCCCCGGTGATCCGGAGCCTTGCACGTATGCCATCGAAGCGATCAAAACCATCCTGGACAAAAAAGTGCCGGTATTCGGTATTTGTTTGGGTCATCAATTATTGGCTTTAGCCAGCGGCGCGAAAACCGAGAAAATGAAATTCGGTCATCACGGCGCCAACCATCCGGTGCAAGAACTGGCAACCGGCCGGGTGATGATCAGCAGCCAAAACCACGGTTTTGCCGCCAGCCCGGATTCTTTGCCCGCCAATCTGAAAGCAACCTATGTATCGCTGTTCGACGGCAGTTTGCAGGGCATCGCCCGCACCGACGTGCCGGCCTTCAGCTTTCAGGGGCATCCGGAAGCCAGCCCCGGTCCGCACGATGTCGAGTCCTTGTTCGACGTTTTTCTGGAAATGATGAACCAGCCTCGTTCCGCTTAAGTTTTATACAGAGTGATATGCCAAAAAGAACCGACATAAAATCGATTTTATTACTGGGTGCAGGGCCGATTGTCATCGGCCAGGCTTGCGAGTTTGACTATTCCGGTACCCAGGCTTGTAAAGCCTTGCGGGAAGAGGGTTACCGGGTGATTCTGGTCAACTCCAATCCGGCGACGATCATGACCGACCCGGATATGGCCGACGCGATTTACATCGAGCCTATAGACTGGCAGACCGTCGAAAAAATCATCGAAAAAGAACGTCCCGACGCCATCCTGCCGACGATGGGCGGCCAGACCGCGCTCAACTGCGCGTTGGCGCTGGACAAACACGGCGTATTGGCGAAATACGGCGTGGAAATGATAGGCGCGACCAAAGAAGCGATTAATATGGCCGAGGATCGCGCGCTGTTCAATGAGGCGATGGCGCGCATTGGTTTGGAAGTGTCTAGAGCCAAAGTCGCACACAGCATGGAAGAAGCCTTTGCGGCGCAGGAAGAAGTGGGCTACCCAACTGTGATTCGTCCCTCCTTCACGATGGGTGGTAGCGGCGGCGGTATCGCCTATAACCGCGAAGAGTTCATCGAAATTTGCGAGCGCGGCCTGTATTTGTCGCCGACCAGCGAATTGTTGATCGAAGAATCGATTCTGGGCTGGAAAGAGTTTGAAATGGAAGTGGTGCGGGATTCCAAAGATAACTGCATCATCATTTGCTCGATCGAAAACTTCGATCCGATGGGGGTGCATACCGGCGATTCTATCACCGTCGCTCCGGCGCAAACTCTGACCGACAAGGAATATCAAATCCTGCGTAACGCTTCGTTGGCGGTATTGCGGGAAATCGGCGTGGATACCGGCGGTTCCAATGTGCAGTTTGCCATCAATCCCGACACTGGACGGCTGATCGTCATTGAGATGAACCCCAGGGTGTCGCGCTCATCGGCATTGGCCTCCAAGGCCACCGGCTTTCCGATTGCTAAAGTCGCGGCCAAATTGGCGGTGGGCTATACGTTGGATGAATTGCGCAACGAAATCACCGGCGGTGCGACACCGGCTTCATTTGAGCCGTCCATCGATTATGTGGTTACCAAAGTGCCGCGCTTTGCCTTTGAAAAATTCCCGCAAGCCAATGATAGGCTGACCACGCAAATGAAGTCGGTCGGCGAGGTGATGGCGATAGGCCGCACCTTCCAGGAATCTTTGCAAAAAGCTTTGCGTGGCTTGGAAGTCGGTGTCGATGGTCTGGATGAAATTGCCGATTTGAACGATGCTAATAGCGAAGACACCATTCTGAAAGAATTACGCTATCCCGGTCCGCAACGTCTTTGGTATTTGGCCGATGCGTTCCGTAGCGGCTTGAGTTTTGCGGACATTCATCAGGCGTCGAAAATAGATCCGTGGTTCTTGGCGCAGGTCGAGGATCTGATTAATACCGAAAAAACCTTGTCCACCAAAACCTTGGCAACTCTGGAGCCGGGCGAATTAATGCGGCTGAAGCGCAAAGGTTTTTCTGACAGACGTCTGGCCAAATTGCTGGAAACCAAGGAATCCGAAGTGCGCAGCGTCCGCCACAAAAAGGGCGTGCGTCCCGTTTACAAACGGATTGATTCTTGTGCGGCGGAGTTTGCCTCCGATACCGCTTATCTGTACTCGACTTACGAACAGGAATGCGAGGCCAATCCGTCCGACAAGGAAAAAATCATTATTCTCGGTGGTGGTCCGAACCGGATCGGTCAGGGTATCGAGTTTGATTATTGCTGCGTACATGCCGCGTTGGCGCTGCGCGAAGATGGTTACGAGACCATCATGGTCAACTGTAATCCGGAAACCGTGTCCACCGACTTCGATACGTCCGACCGTTTGTATTTCGAGCCTTTGACGCTGGAAGACGTACTGGAAATCATCGAGCTGGAAAAACCCAAGGGGGTCATCGTCCAATACGGCGGCCAAACACCGTTGAAACTGGCCCGGGCCTTGGAAGCGGCCGGTGCGCCGATCATTGGCACTTCGCCGGATTCGATAGACTTGGCGGAAGACCGCGAACGGTTCCAGAAATTGCTGGAGCGTTTGAATTTGCTGCAACCGCCCAATGCCACCGCGCGTTCGGTTGAACAAGCCGTGAATTCCGCGAAGGAAATTGGCTATCCGCTGGTAGTGCGTCCGTCGTATGTATTGGGCGGGCGGGCGATGGAGATCGTGTTCAACGAGGAAGGCTTGCGCCGCTATATGAAAGAAGCGGTCAGCGTTTCCAATGATTCGCCGGTATTGCTGGATAGATTTTTGGACGATGCCGTGGAAATGGATGTCGACGCGATTTACGACGGCGAAACCGTGTTGATCGGTGGTTTGATGGAGCATATCGAACAGGCTGGCGTGCATTCCGGCGACTCCGCGTGTTCTATTCCGCCTTACGATTTGCCGTTACCTATTCAAGACCAGTTGCGGGCGCAAGTCGCAAAAATGGCTGAAGCGTTGGGTGTGCGCGGTTTGATGAATACGCAGTTTGCGATTCAGGGGGAGACGGTTTATGTTTTAGAGGTGAATCCGCGCGCCTCGCGGACTGCGCCGTTTGTGTCCAAGGCTACCGGTTATCCGCTGGCGAAAATCGCCGCGCGGGTGATGGTGGGCAAATCCCTGAAAGAGCAGGGCATTACCGAAGAGCGTATTCCCGAGTATTTTTCGGTGAAAGAAGCTGTGTTCCCATTCATTAAGTTCCCTGGCGTCGATCCGTTGTTGGGACCGGAAATGAAGTCCACCGGTGAAGTGATGGGGGTCGGTAAGACTTTTGGGGAGGCATTCGCCAAGTCGCAACGTGCGTGCGGTGTGGATTTGAGCCACAGCGGCAAGGTCTTAATCAGTATTCGTGATGCCGATAAACCCAAGCTGCCCGAATTGGCGAATATGTTAATCGCGAAAAACTATGAAATCGTCGCAACCCGTGGTACGGCTAGAGTTTTGAAGGAAGCCGGCATTGCTTGCAAGGAAATTTTCAAAGTTAACGAGGGCCGGCCCAATACTGTAGATATGATCAAAAACGGCGAGGTGCAGTTGATCGTCAACACGACCGAAGGGGTCAAAGCGGTAGCCGATTCGTTTACGATGCGCCGTGAAGCGTTGCAGCGCAAGGTCACCTATTACACGACGATGGCTGGCGCGCGCGCTGCTTGCTATGCCTTGGGCGAGCTGGATGCCGGCGATGTCAATTGCTTGCAGGACTTGCATAAAACATTTTAACGGATGAATTTGAATTCAAAAGGGGAGCAGTAAATGCAAAAATTTCCACTGACAGTGGTCGGGGCCAATAAATTACGGGCCGAACTGGAAGAGCTTAAAACCGTGACCAGGCCGCGTATCATTCAGGCTATTTCCGAGGCGCGCGCGCACGGTGATTTAAAGGAAAATGCTGAGTACCACGCGGCGCGCGAACAGCAAAGTTTTGCCGAAGGCCGCATCGCTGAAATTGAAGGCAAATTATCCAACGCCAACATCATTGATGTCACAAAAACCGAAGCCAACGGCAAAGTGGTATTCGGTGCCACGGTGGAAATCGAAGATCTTGATTCCGGCAAGACGGTGACTTATCAAATCGTCGGCGAAGATGAAGCTAATATCAAGGAAGGCCGTATTTCCGTGGGATCGCCGATTGCCAGGGCATTAATTGGCAAGGAAGTGGAGGATGTCGTGACGGTAAAAGCGCCGGGCGGCGATATCGAGTACGAGATAATCTCGGTTCAATATATTTAAGCTGATTGGTTGATGGGGAGGAAACGCCTCCCCATTGGCGTTATTTTTTTGGGTTCAAGCGATAAATAACTGCAATTTGGCCAATCGATTGCACTAATTCGGCCTTGGTCTGCTCGCAGATTTGTTCTCTGATGGTTGCGCGTTCGTCTCTTTCGGCGCGAATTTTGATTTTAATCAGTTCGTGGGCGTTCAGCGCCACGTTAATTTCCTTGATAACTGCGTCGGTCAAGCCGGCCTGGCCGATAATCACCACGGGATTTAGTGGGTGAGCTAGGGCCTTCAGCTTTTTCTTTTGGATAGGATTCACTCTGTTTCCTTAAACTTTAAAAACCCGGCAATTTTACACGAATAGAAAATATGGCACGCAGCAAAAGTAGCCAGCAATGGATGCAGGAACATTTCCAAGACGAGTATGTCAAGAAAGCGCAGGCAATGGGTTATCGCTCTCGTGCCGTATTCAAACTGATAGAAATCCAAGAAAAAGACAAAATCATAAAACCTGGTATTAATATAGTCGACCTAGGCGCCGCACCGGGCGGGTGGTCGGAATATGTCAGCAAAATCGTCGGTAAAAAAAATAAGGTGATTGCGCTGGATTTGTTGGCTATCGATCCTATCGACGGCGTGGATTTTATTCAAGGCGACTTCCGGGAAGACGAAGTGCTTGAACAACTCTATAAAGTGCTTGATGGCGAACCGGTGCACTTGTTATTGTCGGACATGGCCCCCAATATGAGTGGTAGCCGGGAAATGGATCAGCCACGGGCCATTTACCTGGGCGAATTGGCCCTGGACGCCGCGCAACACATTTTGGCTAAGGGTGGCACCTTTTTGATCAAGATGTTTCAGGGCGCCGGATTTGATGAATACTATAATCAAGTGCGTCAGCAGTTCAGCAGTGTGGTGATTAGAAAGCCGAAAGCTTCACGGGCCAGAAGTAATGAAGTGTATATTTTGGCGAAAGGTTTTAAATAAAACTGCGAAAGTCGCCTTTCATAGGGCTATGATGGCGGTGGGATGCGAGTAGTCCTGATACAATTACTCGGTTTTTAAATTTTGAGGCCATTCCAGGCCGGAGCGCGTAACTTGAGCGATATGATTAAAAATTTAATTTTGTGGGTGGTCATCGCCGTAGTGTTGATGGCTGTATTCAACAGTTTCGGGTCGCGGGCGATTCGTAGCGACGCGACGTTTTCATACTCGCAATTGATCGACGCTGTGAAAGCTGGACAAGTTCAGCAGGTTGCGATCTCCGATAATACTGTGAAAGGCAAAATGGTCTCCGGCGATAAGTTCAAGACTTATATGCCTAACGATCCGCATTTGATCGACGATCTGTTGGCTAACGGTGTGGAAATATCCGTTCAGCCTCCCGAAGAACCTTCGATGCTGATGCAAATATTCGTGTCGTTCGGGCCGATTTTATTGCTGATTGCCGTCTGGGTATTCTTCATGCGCCAAATGCAAGGTGGCGGGGTCGGTGGTCGCGGCGGTGCGATGGGCTTTGGTAAAAGCAAGGCACGGATGCTGGATCAGGATCAAAACAAGGTCACATTCGCTGATGTAGCCGGTTGCGATGAAGCCAAGGAAGAGGTCGAGGAAATGGTCGACTTCCTTAAAGACCCGGCAAAATACCAAAAATTAGGTGGTAAAGTGCCGCGAGGTGCTTTGATGGTTGGCCCTCCGGGTACCGGTAAAACTTTGTTGGCCAGAGCGATTGCCGGCGAAGCTAAAGTGCCGTTCTTCACTATTTCCGGTTCGGACTTCGTGGAAATGTTCGTCGGTGTCGGTGCCTCCAGGGTGCGTGACATGTTTGAACAAGCCAAAAAGCACGCACCTTGCATTATCTTCATTGATGAGATCGATGCGGTTGGTCGTTCACGTGGTGCCGGCTTAGGCGGCGGTAATGACGAGCGCGAACAAACCTTGAACCAATTGCTGGTCGAAATGGACGGTTTCGAAGGTCACGAAGGTATTATCGTTATCGCCGCAACCAACCGTTCCGATGTGCTGGATAAAGCCTTGTTGCGTCCAGGCCGTTTCGACCGTCAAGTGGTGGTCGGATTGCCTGACGTCAGAGGCCGCGAACAAATTCTTAACGTGCACCTGAAAAAAGTGCCTGCGGCGGACGATGTCAAAATCAAATATATCGCCCAAGGTACGCCAGGATTTTCCGGTGCTGACTTAGCCAACTTGGTTAACGAAGCGGCCTTGTTCGCCGCGCGCTACAACAAGCGTTTAGTCAGCATGGTGGACTTGGAAAAAGCCAAGGATAAACTGATCATGGGGGCGGAAAGACGTTCCATGGTGATGGACGAGAAAGAAAAGAAAATGACTGCGTATCACGAAGCCGGTCACGCTATCGTCGGCCGCTTGGTGCCTGAGCACGATCCTGTTTACAAAGTCAGCATCATGCCGCGTGGCCGTGCGTTGGGTGTAACCATGTTCTTGCCTGAGCGCGATCAATATAGCGCTAGCAAACGTAAACTCGATAGCATGATTTCCAGCTTGTACGGTGGCCGGATTGCCGAGGAATTGATTTTTGGCTGGGAACAAGTGTCCACCGGTGCTTCCAACGACATCGAACGTGCCACCGAGCTGGCCAGAAACATGGTGACCAAATGGGGTTTGTCGCAACGTCTTGGTCCTTTGGCGTACAGCGAAGAAGAAGGCGAAATTTTCTTGGGCCGCTCAGTCACCCAGCATAAATCGGTTGCGGAAGAGACTTCACACACCATTGATGAAGAAATCCGGTCTATCATTGATAGAAATTACGAAAGAGCGGAAACGATTCTGAAAGAAAACGAAGATATTCTGCATGCAATGGCAGATGCCTTGATGAAGTACGAAACCATCGATAAATATCAGATCGATGATTTAATGGAAAGAAAACCGGTGAGAGAGCCGAAAGGTTGGGAGGACGATACGCCGTCTTCCAGTGGTGGCATCAAAAATGATCATTGGGATCAAAAAGATACCGACCCATCAATCGGAGGCGCAGCCGAGCAAGGCTGATGCTGTAACGGCAAAAGCGAGAGAGGCTCCGGCCTCTCTTTTTTTTGGGATTTAGTTAAGAGAATTTGAGTATGGCAAAAAAATATTTTGGCACTGACGGTATCCGCGGCAAAGTCGGTGAGTACCCCATTACTGCCGACTTCATGCTAAAACTGGGCTGGGCGACAGGCAGAGTCTTTGCCAAGGAAGGCAGTGGTTTCGTGTTGGTGGGCAAGGACACGCGCATTTCCGGCTATATGTTCGAATCAGCGTTGGAAGCTGGGTTGTCGGCGGCGGGTGTGGATACCCGTTTATTGGGGCCTATGCCCACGCCTGGTATTGCCTACTTGACTCGTACTTTGAGAGCAAAAGCCGGCATTGTCATCAGTGCTTCTCACAATCCGTACTATGACAACGGTATCAAGTTTTTCTCGGTGGATGGCGCCAAATTGCCGGATGACGTGGAGCACCAGATCGAACAGTATCTGGATGCGCCGATGACTACGGTGGAATCGGCAAAACTGGGTAAAGCCAAACGGGTCAGCGATGCGGCCGGGCGTTATATTGAGTTTTGCAAGGCAACGGTACCGCCGCATTTGGATTTTAAAGGCATGCGGATTGTTATCGATTGTGCCAACGGTGCGACCTATCACATCGCACCGCATGTTTTTAGCGAAGTGGGAGCCGAAGTTGTCACCATCGGCGCCGACCCGGATGGTTTGAACATTAACGACGAATGCGGTGCTACCAAGCCGGAAAATCTGGCTGCCAAAGTGCTGGAATTCCGCGCCGATCTGGGAATAGCGCTGGATGGCGACGGCGACCGGATTATCATGGTCGATCACAAAGGTGAAATTGTCGATGGCGACGAGTTGATTTACATCATTGCTAAATCGCGCTTGGAAGAAGGCAAATTGTTCGGGCCCGTGATTGGTACACTGATGTCAAACCTTGGCATGGAGCATGCGCTGAAAGCCGTCGGCGTGCCTCTGCTGCGCGCCAAAGTAGGCGACCGCTATGTGATGGAAATGTTATCTGAGCACAAAGGTATGCTCGGTGGCGAAGGCTCCGGACATATTATCTGTCTGGATAAAACCACCACGGGCGACGGTATTGTTTCCGCCTTGCAAGTGTTGGCGGAAATGCAACGTACTGGCAAAAGCCTGAATGAGCTTAAATCCGGTATGAGCAAATACCCGCAAGTGCTGATTAACGTCAAAACCGATAAAAAAGTCAAAATCGAAGAGATCGACAGCATCAAAAAAGCCGTGGACGCAGTAGAGAAAAAACTGGGTGAACGAGGTAGAGTGTTGCTGCGATCCTCCGGCACCGAGCCATTGATCCGAGTGATGGTGGAAGGTGTAGATCAAGACGAGGTGGTCAAGTTTGCCAACCAACTGGCCGCCGATGTCAAGAAAGCTATTCCGGCTTGAACTAAAAGGCTTAACTCGATATTATATGCGGTCTTATTTAGCTCGGAGGATGTAATGCGTCGGTCTTTGATTATGGGTAACTGGAAAATGAACGGCTCTCGGGAAGATGGGCAAAAACTTGCTCAAGCTTTAGCTGACGGTCTTGGTAATGTTCAGCAAGAAGTAGCGGTTTGTGTTCCATTCGTCTATTTGTCAGATATTCGTAGCGTATTGGCGGCATCCCCCATCGCATTGGGCGCGCAAAATGTTGCCGACCAAGCATCCGGTGCTTATACCGGCGAAGTATCAGCAGCAATGCTGAGCGAAGTCGGCTGCAAATATGCATTGGTTGGTCACTCCGAGCGTCGCAGCTACTACGGCGACACCAACGAGTCGGTTGCCAGACGTTTTTGCCAAGCCTTGAGCAAAGGTGTCGTCCCGGTACTTTGCGTGGGCGAAACACTGGAAGAGCGTGAACAAGACAGAACCTTCCGAGTTGTTGACGAGCAACTGGACGCCGTGATTGCCGCCGCAGGCATCGAAGCGTTCGAAACCGCCGTGATTGCTTACGAACCTGTTTGGGCTATCGGCACCGGTAAAGTGGCGACCGACGAGCAAGCGCAAGAAGTACACAAGTACATTCGCCAACGGATTGCCGATAGAAATCCGGTAATCGCGGAAAAAGTACAAATTTTATACGGCGGAAGCGTCAAGCCAGATAACGCAAAAGGCTTGTTTGCGATGCCTGACATTGATGGTGGTTTGGTGGGTGGCGCATCGCTGGATGCAAAAGGCTTCCTGCAGATTTGCCATTCGGTTTAGTCTCATCCGATTAAGGTCTTTATGTTGTACCAAATTATAATAATTATTCACATCTTCCTGGGTATAGGCATCGTTGGCTTGGTCCTGATGCAACAAGGAAAAGGCGCGGATGCCGGCGCGACTTTTGGCGGCGGCGCATCCGGTTCGGTATTCGGCGCGCAAGGTTCTGCCTCATTTTTGTCCAGAACCACCGCTATTTTCGCCACCTTGTTTTTTATTACCAGCTTAGGCCTGGCCGTGTTAAGTGGCTATCAAGGTAAAAAAACCGACGTCATATTGGATTCGACACCTGCTGCTGAACCCGTTAAGTCTGATGTACCATTAACGCAAGGCATGCCGGCAGACGGCAGCTTGCCGATCCAGGATGCGACTTTGCCTGCAGCGCCGGCTATCAAAGAAGTCGAAAAGCCAGCGGCAAAATAAGTTAGCAACAATTAAAGCCGACGTGGTGAAATTGGTAGACACGCCATCTTGAGGGGGTGGTGACGCAAGTCGTGGCGGTTCAAGTCCGCCCGTCGGTACCATTTGAAGATGCACGCAAGTGCAAAGAAGTGCAAAAACCCGCGAATCTTCTGGGCTCGCGGGTTTTTTATTGTCCAGCGACATACAACTAAAAATATTACTTTTTTGCTACCGAGCCTATAGTGCCTGAAAAAAGGTAACAAAATGACGGTTAAGGAATAAGCCAATCAAGGAAGTCAAATCATCTGAAATATTGGCAGTGCTAAAGCCGATGTTGATAAACGGCAGCTTGAAACGGCCCACCGGTTCCACGCTGAAATCAGTTCGATCTTTGCTTATGCGATTGTCCACAACTTTACCGACTACGACCCGGCGCAATCCGTCGCCAAACAGATGCCTGCGCAAAGGGTTGAACACCGAGCTGCAATCATCGACCCAAAACTTGTAGCGCAATTGCTCAGGGATATAAGCAACTATCAGGGAACCTTTGTTGTGCAATCGGCATTCAGGCTTTCGCCTCTAATGTTTCAACGGCCCGGCGAAATCCGACAAATGCTTTGGGCTGATGTTGACCTAGTGGCGCGGGAATGGCGGCCCTATGTGTCTAAAACAGACTTTCATCATATCGTGCCGCTATCAAACCAAGCTATTGACATACTGGAAGCCGTCCAACCGCTCACGGGTGGCGGCCAGTATGTCTTTCCGTCAAGTCGGGGCGATGGACGGCGAATGTCGGATAACACTATCAGAACAGCACATAAATCGTTAGGTTATGATTCAGACGTAATGACAGCACACGGCTTCAGAACCACGGCATCAACCCTGCTAAATGAACAAGGTTGGTCACCCGATGCTATTGAACGACAATTGGCTCACGCTCCACGTGACCAGGTAAGGGCCCCCTATAATCGAGCGCAATACCTCGAAGAGCGGCGGCGGATGATGCAGAGCTGGGCTGATTACCTCGATGGCTTGAAGGCCGGCACTCAAGTAATACTGTTCAGAAAACAAGGGTAAGACTTAGCGCATCGCCTGCCGCGCGGCTTGAGCCAAGAACCCGGAACGGGTAGCGCCATGAGCTTTGGCGTATTCGTCAATACGAGTCAGCAACAGCTTAGGCAATGTAATATTGATCTTCTCGGCGGGGCCTAAATACCGTTCTACCGGCACTTCTACGATAGACCACACCCATCCGGCAAATTCTGGGTTTGCTTGGTGTTCCGCTAGCGTTTTGCCGGGTGGAATCATTGCACCATCTTCGATAACTGTTTCGCACCATAGATCAATGGCTTCTTTCGCGTTTTCGAATGCCTCGTCCAGGGTGTCGCCTGCCGAAAAGCAACCCGGCAAATCGGGCACCACTACGCCAAAAGCATGATCCTCATCACCTGGTTCTATCGCAACAAAAAATCTCATACCTTCAACTCCGCTTGTTTTAACAGCTTGTTTACCAACCCTTTGCCTAAATCGCGCTTTGGATGCGGCACCGTCAAATGCCCCGGCTTAACCGGGTGAACAAAGATGTGATGACTACCTTTAACGCTACGCAGCGTCCACCCATCATCTTCAAGTAGCTTGATTAGTTGCCTGCTATTCATGGTGTGTATTATAACCACCATGGGGTGGCTGACAAGTCGGCGCTCCCTTTGGTATTGGAATCTTCTTGGGATGTAATGAATCACTAATCATCGATTTCTAAGTCACTCGATTTCAAAGGGCCGCCGGATTACATGGCGGGCTGTAAGTCATCGCATATTGACTCAAGAAACGGATCAAACGTATCGATATCGTGCAGCACATTGAAATCATCTTCCAATTTGCGGCCACCAAGACTTTCTGCCGGGTTTTCACAAAGGCCATACTACACAGCGAGCTTTTTAGCAGTGGATAATGCTCTAATCGCACCTCGCAGTTGCTCTAAAGCCCATAATTCGTGAAAGCGTGAATTTAGAATGCCGAAGTTAGAGTCGTCCAAGCGAGCGATGAAGGCAATTGCGTGGCTTGGCAAAACCGTTGATTGTTTCCATGTGAATAGCCTATGCTTTGCCACTGCCTCTAGCGCGCAGCCACACACAGCACGTCGTAGGGATTTTAAGATAATATTCAGCGCTTCAGACTCAGCCAAACTTGAGGTTGCAGTTTTAGGTACAGGGATGTTTTCATCAGCGGCGAGTCAGGACTTATTCAAGGTTTACAAGGATTTTTCCCGGAAATGAATAACAAAAAAAACCTCAGCGAACGTGACATCTGCACCAAATTTATCACGCCGGCCCTAACGGCCGCCGGCTGGGATTTGCTCAGCCAGATTCGGGAAGAAGTCGCTTTCACCAAAGGCCGCATTATCGTGCGCGGCAAACTGCATACGCGCGGTGAACAAAAACGCGCGGATTACATCCTCTACCATCAAGCGAATATGCCGCTGGCCGTCATCGAGGCCAAGGTCAACAGCCTCAGCGTGGGTGCCGGTATGCAGCAAGCGCTAAGTTATGCCGAAACTCTCAGCGTGCCATTCGTATTCAGTTCCAATGGCGACGGCTTTCTGATGCATGATCGCACCGGACTGTCCGACAAGACCGAGCAATGGCTGGCGCTGGACGCCTTCCCGTCACCGGCCGAACTATGGCAGCGTTATTGCCGATGGAAAGGCTTGGAGACAGACGCCGCTCGTCACACTTTAGAAATGCCGTACTACGATGACGGCACCGGCCGCGCGCCGCGTTATTATCAAGCCAATGCCATCAACCGCACGGTGGAAGCGGTAGCCAAACAACAGCAGCGCATCTTGCTGGTGATGGCGACCGGCACCGGCAAAACCTACACCGCATTCCAGATCATCTGGCGCTTATGGAAATCCGGCGCGAAAAAACGCATCCTGTTTTTAGCCGACCGTAATATCTTGGTGGATCAAACCAAAAACAACGACTTCAAACCGTTTGCCGCGGCGATGACCAAAATCAGCAAGCGGCAGGTCGATAAAAGTTACGAGATTTACCTGTCTCTATATCAAGCCGTCACCGGCAGCGAAGAAGAGCAAAATATCTACAAACAATTCTCTCCCGACTTTTTCGATTTGATTGTCATCGACGAATGCCATCGGGGTAGCGCAGCAGAAGACTCGGCCTGGCGCGACATTCTGGCCTATTTTTCCTCCGCTACCCATATCGGCTTAACCGCCACGCCCAAAGAAACCAAAGACGTATCCAGTATTGTTTACTTCGGCGAACCGGTCTATACCTACAGCCTTAAACAAGGTATTGAAGATGGCTTTTTAGCGCCCTACAAAGTGGTGCGCATCGACATCGACAAAGACCTGCAAGGTTGGCGACCCAGCAAAGGTCAAACCGACAAAAATGGCCAACTGATAGAAGATCGGGTGTATAACCAGATCGATATGGATCGCATCCTGGTACTGGAAAAACGCACTGAACTGGTCGCCAAGAAAATCACCGAATTTCTGACTGCCACCGATCCTTACGCCAAAACCATCGTGTTTTGCGATGACATCGACCACGCCGAACGCATGCGCCAAGCCTTGGTTAACCTGAACCCGGAGCGGGTCAAGGAAAGCCGCAAATACGTCATGCGCATTACCGGCGATGAACTCGAAGGCAAGGCCGAACTGGATAACTTCATCAACCCCGAACAGCGTTACCCGGTCATCGCCACCACCTCCAAACTGATGACGACCGGCGTGGATGCGCAAACCTGCAAACTGGTGGTGCTGGATCAACATATTAAATCGATGACCGAGTTCAAGCAGATCATCGGTCGCGGCACCCGCATCAACGAGGATTACGACAAATATTGGTTCACCATCATGGACTTCAAAAAAGCCACCGAGCTATTTGCCGACCAGGATTTCGATGGCGAGCCAGTGATGATTTACGCGCCCGAAGGCGAAGCATCCCCCGTGCCGCCTGACGACAATCCCGGCGCTGAAACCGATCATCCCGATTCAGAAACTACCGGAAATACCGGCGATGCCACTGCAGACGAGGGCGACGACGAACCACACCGTCGAGTAAAATACGTGCTCGGCGATGTCAGCGTCTATGTGATTGCCGAACGGGTGCAGTATTACGGCCCGGAAGGCAAACTGATCACAGAATCGCTCAAGGATTACACGCGCTCCACCGTGCGCAAGGATTATGCTTCGCTCGATGACTTCCTGCGCCGCTGGACTAAAGCCGAACGCAAAGCCGCCATCTTGCAAGAACTGGAGCAACACGGCCTGTTGCTGGAGCCGCTGGCTGATGAAGTGGGTAAGGATTTCGATGCCTTCGATCTGATCTGCCACGTCGCCTTTGACCAACCGCCGCTTACTCGTCGCGAGCGCGCCGAGCAAGTCAAAAAGCGCAACTACTTTGCCAAATACGGCGAGCAGGCCCGTCAGGTACTGGAAACCCTGCTGGAAAAATACGCCGACACCGGCATAGAAAACATTGAAGACATCAAAATCCTCACCCTGGACCCATTCAAAAACATGGGTACCGCCACTGAACTGGTCTCGGCCTTTGGCGGCAAGCCCGCCTACCTGGCCGCGCTGCAAGAATTAGAAGCCCATCTGTATGCGTAAACGCCGGTTTTTATAATTTTTGTAGTCGATTCGCGTGGGCAGGAAAACTTGTCCACCCACCCTTAGAATATCCCTCTTAACAGACATGATAAGCCCCCATTTATGAGCATTTCCGCCACCATTAAATCCATCCAAGACATCATGCGCAAAGATGTGGGTGTCGATGGCGACGCCCAGCGCCTCAGTCAATTGGTGTGGATGTTGTTTTTAAAAATCTTTGACGACCGCGAAACCGAATGGGAGATATTGCAAGACAACTATCAATCGCCGCTGCCGGAACCCTATCGCTGGCGTAACTGGGCGGCTAACGCCGAAGGCATGACCGGCGATGCGCTGAAATCGTTCCTGGATAACGAGCTGTTTCCCTCCTTGCAGCAACTGCCGGCCAAGGGCGGCGACCAGCGCGCCTACGTCATCCGTTCAGTGTTTGAAGACGCCTACAACTACATGAAATCCGGCCAGTTGATCCGGCAAGTCATCAACAAAATTCAGGAAGGCGTCGATTTCAACAAAGCCCAGGAACGGCATTTGTTCGGCGATATGTACGAGCAATTGCTGCGCGATTTACAGTCCGCGGGCAATGCCGGCGAATTTTACACCCCGCGCGCAGTCACCGAATTCATGGTGCGCATGGTCAACCCGCGCCTGGGTGAAAAAGTCATGGACCCGGCCTGCGGCACCGGCGGGTTTCTGTCCTGCGCCATCGAACACATCCGCAAACAGGATGTAAAAACCGTCGATGACGAAGCCCAACTGCAAGCCAGCATCTTTGGTATCGAGAAAAAGCCGCTGCCGCATTTGCTTTGCACCACCAACATGATCCTGCACGGCATGGATGTCCCCAGCAATATCCGCCACGACAACACCCTGGCTAGGCCATTAATCAGCTGGACGCCCAAAGACCGTGTCGATGTCATCGTCACCAACCCGCCGTTTGGCGGCATGGAAGAAGACGGTATCGAAACCAATTTTCCGGCCAGCTTCCGCACTCGCGAAACCGCCGACCTGTTTTTAGTGCTGATCATGCAACTGCTTAAAGCCGGTGGCCGCGCCGCACTGGTATTGCCGGACGGATTTCTGTTTGGCGAAGGTATCAAAACCCGCATCAAGGAAAAACTGCTGGCAGAATGCAACCTGCACACCATCGTCCGCCTGCCCAACGGCGTATTTGCCCCCTACACCGGCATTAAGACCAATTTGCTGTTTTTCAGCAAAGGGGCGCCCACCCAACAGATCTGGTTTTACGAACACCCCTATCCGCCCGGCGTCAAAAGCTACAACAAAACCAAGCCGATGAAGATCGAAGAGTTTGCGGCGGAGGCCGCCTGGTGGGGCAGTGAAGCGGATGGTTTCAGTCAGCGCGTGGAAAACCCGCAAGCCTGGCAAGTCAGCCTGGCAGACATCCAGGCCCGCAACTACAACCTGGATTGCAAAAACCCGCATGTCGGCGAGCAGGAAATCCACGACCCCGAACAACTGCTGGCCCAATACCAAACCATGCAAGCCGACATTGCCGCCTTGCGCGGGCAATTGAAAAATATACTGGCACAAGCGTTAGCGGACAGGAGGGCATGATGAATACACCGGTGAATATTCAGCCTTTATTTGATCAAGTCCGGCAGGTCATCGACCACGCCCATCAACAACTACGCCATACTGTCAACGATCTCATGGTGCAAAGTTATTGGCACATCGGTCGCTTGATTATCGACGACGAACAAGGCGGTGCGCACCGTGCGGAATATGGCAAGCAAACGCTAAAACAATTATCGGAGAAACTCAGCGCCGAATACGGCAAGGGGTTTTCACCGCAAAATCTTTGGAATTTCCGTCAGTTTTATCTTGAATTCCCAATTCTCTCCACGGCATGGAGAGAATGACAACCCGAATTGCAACGCGACCGGGCTATATTGGAAAATGCCGGTATGCATACTGCCGCATTTACAGGAAAGCGAGATTAGCCATGCCGATCATTAGTCGATTTCTGGGGGTCGTCATCTCCATGTTCTGGAATGACCATGCTCCACCGCACTTTCACGCCAAATATGGCGATTACGAAATTACCGTCAACATTCATACTGGCGTAGTAGAAGGCCAATTCCCACGCCGCGCTTTGCGCCACGTATTGGATTGGTATGAATTGCATCAGGCGGAATTGTTGGAAGACTGGGAGCTATGCCGCAAATCGCAATTACCTAAACCCATAGAACCCTTGGAGTAACGCCATGTTCCTGCATATTAATGAAGCTAAATATCTCGACGAATACAAGGTCGCTGTCACGTTCAATGACGGCAAATCCGGCGTGGCCGATCTCTCCTCTGCGCTCACTGCTGGCGTATTTAAGGTGCTGCAAGACAAAACCGAGTTTGCCAAACTCAGAGTGGATGAAGAACTGGACACCATTAGCTGGCCGAATGGCTTAGATCTGGCTCCGGAATTCGTTTACTTCCAGGCCTTTAAGGATGACCCTCACCTTCAACTGCAATTCAAAGCATGGGGCTATGCAGGCTGATTTGCGGATATTTAAAGGTATGAGCGCCATTCAGCAACTGTTGACCGAACACCTGGATCTCTGGACCGCTGCCGACACCGTTAAAAAGTCAGGCCGGGGCCGTGGGGCCGGCACGGCGGCCAGTGTCTATGGCATCAAGAAACTGCGCGAGCTGATTTTGGAACTGGCCGTGCGCGGCAAACTGGTGCCGCAAGATGCTAACGACGAGCCGGCCAGTGAATTGCTGAAACGGATAAAGGCGGAAAAGGCCAAGTTGATTGCGGAAGGCAAGATCAAGAACAGCAAATCCCCCCTAACCCCCCTTTTGCAAAGAGGGGGATCAAATTCAACGGCAGTCACAGCAACGACATCAACGTCAACTTCAAATCCTCCCCCCTTTGCAAAAGGGGGGCCGGGGGGGATTTCTGATGAACAGCAGCCGTTTGAATTGCCGCAAGGGTGGGAGTGGGTGAGGCTTGGTGAAGTTTGTTCTTACATTCAACGCGGCAAAGGTCCTGTTTATACCGGTAAATCTGACTATTCGGTTATATCCCAAAAATGCGTTAGGTGGACTGGGCTTGATCTTTCCCAAGCACGATTTATCGATTCAGACTCGATACATAAATACGAAGCTATAAGGATGCTTTGCGAGGGAGATGTTTTATGGAATTCCACCGGAACAGGCACTATCGGGCGCGCATGTGTTATCCCTGAGTTGGAACATAAGCAAATTCTCGTTGCAGATTCTCATGTGACGGTAATCAGACCGATCTCCTTTTTGAGTGTTTTTTTATGGCGATGGATTCAAAGTCCTTCCGTCCAGTCCAAGATAGAAAGTGCCGCCTCGGGAACGACCAATCAAATTGAATTAAATACCTCTACAGTTATTTCACATCCATTTCCATTGCCACCCGTCGCCGAACAACACCGCATCGTCGCCAAAGTCGATGAGTTGATGGCGCTGTGTGACCAACTGGAAAGCCAGCACAATAACGCCGCTGAAGCCCACGAAAAACTGGTCAGCCATTTGCTCGGCACGCTCACGCAATCGCAAAAAACAGCTTCCCCCCTTTGTAAAAGGGGGGCTGGGGGGGATTTAGACTGGCAACGCATCGCCGCGCATTTCGACACCTTGTTCACCACCGAAGCGAGCATCGAAGCCCTCAAGCAAACCCTGCTGCAACTGGCGGTAATGGGCAAGCTGGTGCCGCAAGACCCAAACGATGAACCGGCCAGCGAATTACTCAAGCGCATCCAGGCTGAAAAAACTAAATTGATTGCGGAAGGGAGGATCAAAAAAGATAAACCGCTGCCACCAATAACCGAGGATGAAAAGCCGTTTGAATTACCGACGGGGTGGGAATGGCTGAGGTTTATTGATTATGCTACAGATATAGCCACTGGACCATTTGGTTCGATGATTCATCAGTCAGACTATGTTCAGGGTGGTGTACCGTTGATAAATCCATCGCACATGATTGACGATAAAATTATTGCGGATGAAATGATTACGGTTTCAAGGATGATGGCAAAAACCCTGGATCCCTACGCAATTTACGATGGCGATATTGTTATGGCGCGTAGAGGGGAAGTTGGTCGAATTGCACTAGTGACAAAAAATGAAAATGGATGGCTATGTGGTACAGGTAGTTTTGTTCTTAGATTTTGTTCCGAAGTTTGTCGAGATTACTTAAAGATACTTTTTCGATGCGATTATGTTCGCGTTTACCTTGCTGGAGAAGCTGTTGGAACAACCATGGTGAACTTGAATCATGGCATTCTGAAAAAAATGCCAATTGGCTTGCCTCCCATTATGGAACAACACCGCATAGTCGCCAAAGTCGAAGAACTAATGGCCCTCTGCGACCAGCTAAAATCCCGCCTCGCCGCCGCCAATCAATTACAGCAAAAGCTGGCGGATGGAATGGTTGAGCGGGCCATCATGTCGTGATGTATTGCTCAACGCCTGAATAGAAAGCCGCCTTCAATCATTTTTCCGAGCGTTTATACCCATGGGCCGTCGCTATATCGTCCGCTGAGCGGGTCTGTGCTGGGCGCAGCCGATGTGGCCGGTGTACAAGACACTCGGTGCGGTTCATGAACCATGCCGTATTCCCCAACAAAACCTAAAGGCGCGTCATTGCTGATGCTGTGGATTATTGCGTCCGGCTGCCGGTAATTTGCCACAGATGTAAGGGCGGGCGGCTTGTAAAGTGCTTATGCCGGCAAACAGCAAGGGTTGGCGACCCGACCGATCAATGGTCGCCGCCGGTCAGATTGCAATAGGCATTGCTTTTTGGCTCCGGCCGGCAAACGGAGGCGCTGGCCAAGAGCATCAGCGATTTGAATGGGTGTGCCCAAAACGGCAGGCGGATGAACGCTTCGTTTAGACACGGATCGGTTCAAGTCGCGGTTTGGAACCACCTTTTAGCGGTGGGAATTTATTGATATTTCAAAGGAGCCAGTCAAATGAACACGCAAGTAACGCAAAATTTTAGGGTTCTGAATACAGAAGAACTGCAACAGGTAGCCGGCGGTTGGTGCGGAACGCCTTATCCCGGTTTCTGGAAAGGGCCAAAACCCGGTCCGCTGCCCGACTTGTTTAGTGGCGCGGTCAGCAAGCTCTCCACGGTCAGTTTAAACCCGCAGCCGTTGCCACCCGCTGAAATCGGCTTTTTCGTGCAGTAAGCGCTTAAGCTTAGAAGAGCCGGCCTAGTGCCGGCTTTTTTACGTGGCGGCAAGTAAATAAAGGCTGAGTTAGTTTCCTAGAGAAAAAGCCCATGCCGCCAACAACTTGCTTGCTAACGGCATGGCAGGTAGGAGAGGAGTGCAGTGCAGGACGATTTAAACGCTGGCTTGTTTGCGTTTACCCAAGCCCATGACGCCCAGGATGCCGCTTAGAAACAGCCAGGTGGCAGCGGGCAGCGGTACGGCGGCAACGCCGGATACCGAGAAGGCTTGGTTAAACGTGGTGCCGCCGACGATGTCGGTGCCGATTCTCAGCCAGTCAGGGTCCAGGTTGCCGTCGCGTATCCAGGATTGCAAATCCGGCGTGAACGGGCCGCTGCCACCGACGATGGGTTTGGCGGCAGACAACCAGAGGAAATTCCCGTTTTTCAATTCCACCTGCGGCACGAAAAAGTAATGGTCGGCCGCCAAGGAGATGGCGTCGTTAAAATTAATGTCAAATCTTACTTCCTGCCCGGAAACAGCGCCTTCGCCGCCGGTGGTTTGGTTGGGCAGCGGATGAATGCCGTTGATTACCGAGTTGCCGGCCAAGGCGTTGCTGTTTAGCAAGGTGACGCTGTAGCTCAAGGAGTTGTCAGCCGATTCGCGGCCCAAAAACGCCACATCCGAAGGTGAGTTGACGCGGGTAGGCACGCGGCCGGAGGGCGGGTTTACGGAATCCTTACCAAATACCCGGTAGATTTCCACATTCACATTGGCGATGTCACTCAGCGTGGCGCCGTTGGCGAGCAAACCGGTGAACGTGGCCTGATTTAATTGGGTGTGTTGCGTCAGTACGAAGTCGTCGGCTGATTCTATTTCCCGGCTGGTGCCGCCGGCTTGCGCGCCGGTGGCGATTCGGTAATCCGGACCGCCGGTGCTGAACGAGAAGGCTGCGGCGTCGGCGTTGGCGGCGAACAAGGTGGAAACGGCCAAAAAGGGGATTAATTTGCTTTGCATGTCGGTACTCCTAAAAGGGTTAAAGTGCTGAGAATTGGTCTCGGATAAAGAAACTGCTGGCAGCTTCTGTCTCTAACAATGCGAGTAGCGTGCCAAGAAAGTTTTTTATAAATATATGTTTAAAATCATTTAGTTAGGATTTGGTTTTTCCTTGTTTGTGCCGGCGGGTGGGTGCGACGAAAGTTGCAGCAAAGGTGCTGGAAAGCGCTGCGATGCCGGTCATTAAGCGGCGGAGGGCGGTTAACAGAGTGGCTTATTCAGCAACTTTTGTCTCAGGGGGGTAACGGAAAGCTTAAATGTAGCGTGATAATCAAAGAAAAGGCCGTTGATCCAGTACGAAATTTAGCCTTACCCTGATTTCAATCGAGGATAGAATGAAGACCGGATTCGTAAACCACGCTTTGACACACGTAAACATGACGCAGAAAAGTATGGCTGGGCTTTTTTTAGCGGTTGGCATGGGGATGGCCTTAACGATGGCCGCGCGGGCGCAAACCCCGGAACCGCTGGCGCCATTGCCGCTCACAGTGGCTTTGGATGCCCCGCGCGTGGTGTTGGGCCAACGCTTATTTCACGATCCCAAACTTTCCGACCAAGGCCAGCGCTCTTGCGCCAGTTGTCATCCGCTGGACAGCGGCGGCATGGACGGCAAAGTCCGCGCCGCAGCGGCGGACGGGGTGTCGCGGCTGCGCAATACCCCCAGTTTGTTCAATGTCTCGTTCAACTACTTTTTTAATTGGGATGGGGTTGTCACCACGCTGGAAGCTCACACCGAAAAAGTCATGCTGAATCCGAAAATCATGAACGCCAAATGGCCGGAGTTGATCGAGCGTTTGCGCGCGGTGCCGGATTATGTCGATGCGTTTAGCCGAATCTACCCGGACGGATTGACCAAAGCCAATGTGGTAGACGCCTTGAGCCATTTCGAACGCAGTTTGATCACGCCCAATGCCCGCTTCGACCGCTTTCTGCGCGGTGAAACCACGGCGCTTGACGCTGACGAACAGGAAGGCTTTCATTTGTTCAAGGCCTTGGGCTGCGTGGCCTGCCATCAGGGCGTCAATATCGGCGGCAATCTATTTCAGAAGTTCGGCGTATTCGGCGCACCGCAAGGGCCGCAAGAGCCGGTGGACGAGGGCCGCTACAGCGTGACCGGCAACGACAGAGACCGCGGCGTGTTTCGGGTGCCAAGCTTGCGTAATGTCGCTGTGACCGCGCCCTATTTTCACAACGGCCGCGCCGCCACCCTGGAAGCGGCGGTGGATACGATGGCCGAGCATCAATTGGGCAAGCGGCTGGCGGCGAAGCAGCGCGATGCTATCGTCAAATTTCTAAAGACATTGACCGGGGAATACGCCGGGAAGGCTTTGGTCGCCAGCCAAGCAGCCAAGCCATGACCGCGATTTCCTGGCGGCCCAGGCTGATCGTCGCCGGTCTGTTGCTGGCCTTGACCTATCTCTGGCTACAAAGCGCCAGTCCGGAACTGGAGCGGCGTAACCGCCTGCAAAGCACGTTGCGTATCATCGAATTGCGCGATGCGGAACTGATGCGCGATATTTTGCTGGCCCGCGCCGGCCTGCTGGCTAACTACGATGCCCTCACCAAAGCTGGCCAGGAACTTTTGCGTTTGACGCAGAGTTTGCAAACCGAATTGCAACCGGCGAATGCTGAAGCGGAGAGGCTCATGGGTACATTGGCTGATCAGCTAACGGCAACAGTGCAGGAACGCTTGGGGCAGATCGAATACTTAAAATCCGATAACGCCTTGCTGCGTAATTCGGTGATGTCCTTCGACGAAATCGGTAAAACTTTGCGCGCTGCCGCGAAGCCGGGTGATGCCGCCAAGCTGGGCAATTTATGGCGCTTGATGTTTAGTTTCATGGACAGCCCGCAGCCGGAATTGGCCGCGGAAATAAAGCAGGAGCTTGACCGGCTGGCCGGATTGGCCGCGCAGTCGGATGACTATCGGGTGCTGATCGCCCACGGCCGGTTGATTATCGAGGTGTCGCCCAAAGTGGATTCGCTATTGCGGCAGATCATCGCCCAGCCCATCGTCAGCCGAGTCGATGATTTGCAACAAGCCCTGCGCCAGTACAGCGGCAGCGTGGAGCAACAAGCCGAAGCCTATCGTTTGGCGTTGTATTTAGTCGCCGTCGTCCTGTTGGCGTATTTGCTGTATCAATTTGTCCTGCTCAGGGCGAATACGCTGGCGTTACGAAAGGCCCACGCCAATTTGCAACAAGAAACCAACGAGCGCTTGCAAGCCGAATCCTGGTTGCGGGAAAGCGAAGCCCGGCTGCGCGCCATTACCGACTCGGCGCATGAAGCGATTGTCTCCGTGGACATGCAAGGCAATATCGTGTCCTGGAACCAAGGCGCGCAACTGATGTTTGGCTTTCCGGCAGACCAAATTCTCGGTCAGCCATTTCAGCAGTTGTTGGCAAACCCGCAGCCGGACTTTTTTGCACAAATCCAGGAAACACAAGGCGCAAATCGACTTAGTAGCCCAATGCGGGAATTGAAAGCGTTAAGGCAGAACAACAGTGGGTTTCCGGTCGAATTGTCGCTATCTAGTTGGACGCGCGGTGCCGAGCGCTATTTCACTGCGATCATCCGCGACATTAGTGCCCGTAAACATTTGGAAGATGTTGCCCGCCAGCAAGAATTGCAACTGATTCAAGCCAACAAAATGACGGCCTTGGGTACTTTGGTGTCCGGCGTCGCGCATGAAATCAATAACCCCAATCAACTGATTCTGTTTAATTCCGGCTTACTTGCCGACATTTGGAGCGATGCGCTGGAGGTGTTGGAAGAGCATTATCAAGCGGCCGGCGAGTTTTCCTTGGGCGGTTTGCCTTACAGCGAAATGCGTAGTAGTGCGGCGGTGTTGATCCGCGATGTCAGGGATGGCGCCAAACGCATCGAACGCATCGTCGCGGAACTGAAAAATTATGCCCGCCCGCCCAGCAGCGAGGCTCCGGTATCTTTTGCTATTAACGACGTGGTGGAGCGGGCGCTGGCTTTACTGAAGCATTTAATCGAACAAAAAACCCGGCATTTCAAAACCGATTTGGCCGAGGGCTTGCCTGAACTGCGCGGCAATCCGCAGCAGGTGGAACAGGTGCTAGTCAATCTGTTGATCAACGCCCTGGAAGCACTTCCGGACCCGGAGAAATCCGTCAGCGTTACCACCAAGCTGCTGAATGACGGCCGGCAGTTGAGTGTGGAAGTTCGAGACGAAGGTGTCGGTATCGCCGCAGAACATATCGAGCAACTCTGCGACCCATTCTTTACCACGAAACAGGCTAATGGCGGCACCGGCTTGGGTTTGGCGATCAGCGCTTCATTGCTGCGCGCCCAAGGCGGCAGCTTAAGTTTTTCATCCGAGCCGGGGCAAGGCACCTGTGCGCGGGTTATTTTTCAGGTTAATCCGGGGCCGGCGATGGCAGACAATCATGCAATGTAAAGACCTGGGCAACCTGCCTATTTTGTTGGTGGACGACGAAGCGCAATTGCTGCACAGCGCCAGTTTGGTGTTGCGTAGTGCCGGTTTTACCGAGGTGCTGACGCTGGACGACAGCCGAGCGGTATTGCCGTTGCTGGCGAGCCGGCCCATCGGCGTAATCGTGCTGGATTTGACCATGCCGCATCTGTCCGGCAAAGCCTTATTGGAGCAGATCGCCGCGGAGTATCCGGAAATTCCGCTGATCATGATGACCGCCACTAACGATTTGCAGATTGCGGTGGAGTGCATGCGCAGCGGCGCCAGCGATTATTTACTCAAGCCGGTCGAGCAAAACTGTCTGGTGGCGGCGGTAAGGCGGGCGGTGGAAAGCCGGGTGTTGCGCGCGGAATTTTTGTCGCTGAAAGAGCGGATGCTAACCAACAGCCCGCACGAACCCAGCGCATTCGCCGAGATCGTCACGCAAAGCCCTGCCATGTTTGCCATCTTCCGCTATATCGAAGCCATCGCCGCTTCCCCGCAGCCGGTGTTGATTACCGGCGAAACCGGGGCGGGCAAGGAGCTGATTGCCCGCGCCTTGCATCGGCTGTCCGGGCGCGCGGGTGATTTGGTGGCAGTCAACGTCGCCGGCCTGGACGACACGCTGTTTTCCGATACGCTGTTCGGCCACGCCAAGGGCTCGTTCACCGGCGCCGAACGGGCCCGCGACGGATTGCTGGCCAGCACTGGCGAGGGAACGCTGTTTCTGGATGAAATCGGCGACCTCAGCATCGCTTCGCAGGTCAAGCTATTGCGTTTATTGCAGGATGGTTCGTTTTATCCGATAGGTGCGGATCGGCCCCGGCAGAGCAGGGCGCGCATCATTGTGGCGACCCATTGCGATGTCAGACGGCAAGTCGAACTCGGCAGTTTTCGCAAGGATTTATATTTTCGCTTGCGGACCCATCATATCCAACTGCCGCCGCTCCGCGAACGCCGGGAAGACCTGCCGCAACTGACGCTGCATTTTGTGGAGAAAGCCGCCGACAGCCTGGGCAAGCCCGCGCCCAGCGTGCCGCCGGCATTGTTTCAGTGGTTGCATAATTACCCGTTCCCCGGCAATATCCGCGAGCTCGAAGGCATGGCCTTCGATGCGGTCGCCCGTAGCCAGGGCGGGGTACTGTCCTTGCAGAGTTTCAAGGAGGCCATTGCCGAGCAAATGCCGATGCCCGGCGATGCTAGTGTCATGGACGGGATGTCTGCCTCGTCCGGCAGTTTTCCGGAGCGCTTGCCGACTCTGAAGGAAGCCGAAGAGTCGCTGATTGCCGAAGCTTTACAACGCGCCCAAGGCAATCAAGGGGTCGCCGCCGGTTTGCTGGGTATTAGCCGGCAAGCACTCAACAAGCGGCTGATTCGCCGCGACGCGGAAAGCTTGTGAGCCGGTAGCTTTTTTGTTCGGGCGGTATAGATGCCGCCAGACGCCATCGAATTTAATACAACAACGCCAAGGAGAGCCAAGCGTGGCTTTAATATCTTTACGACAACTTTTGGATTACGCGGCGGAACACAGCTTTGCCGTGCCGGCTTTCAACATCAGCAACATGGAGCAAGTGCAGGCCATCATGCAGGCGGCCGATGCTTGTGACAGCCCGGTAATCATGCAAGGTTCGGCTGGGGCTAATCGCTATGCCGGCGAAGTGTTTCTGCGGCATTTGATCTTGGCTGCCGTCGAGCAATATCCGCATATTCCGGTGGTGATGCACCGCGATCACGCGCCATCGCCGGACATTTGCGCCCAGGCTATTCAATCAGGATTTAGCTCGGTGATGATGGATGGCTCTTTACTGGAGGACATGAAAACCCCGGCGTCTTTTGCCTATAACGTCGAGGTGACCCGCCGCGTGGTCAATATGGCGCATGCCTGTGGCGTGTCGGTGGAAGGGGAGATCGGTTGCCTGGGTTCGTTGGAAAATCAGCAAGATGCGGATCACAGCCGCTTGCTGACCGACCCCGACGAGGCGGTGGAATTTGTCAAGCAAACCCAAATCGATGCGTTGGCGGTGGCCATAGGCACCAGTCATGGCGCGTATAAATGTAGCAAGCCGCCGACGGGTGAAGTGTTGGTAATCAGCCGCTTAAAAACCTTGCAACAGCGTCTGCCGAATATGCATTTTGTGATGCACGGCTCCAGTTCGGTGCCGCAAGACTGGCTGCAAGTCATCAACGAACACGGCGGCAATATTCCGGAAACCTATGGCGTGCCGGTGGCGGAAATTGTGGAAGGCATTAAATACGGGGTACGCAAAGTCAATATCGATACCGACTTGCGCATGGCTTCCACCGGCGCGATTCGCCGCTTTGTCGCCCAACCGGAACATGCCGCGGAATTGGATGCTCGCAAGATTTACCAAGCCGCCAGAGATGCGATGCAGGCGCTTTGCCAGGCGCGTTACGAAGCATTCGGTTCGGCTGGACATGCCGGCAAGATTCAAGTGGTGCCATTAAGCCGGATGGCGAAAAGCTATTGTTGAGATAGGCAAACGCCGAGCGGATTTTTTGCAAAGGTGCCTATGATGTTCTGAGCATCGAATGCCGTGCTTGCCTATCCTGCGGGCTTGTCGTTGGCAATTCCGTAAAGCCCAACTGGGCAGTTCCGACAGAAATCCCGCCTTAACCTCCGCTATTTTCATTCGATGTAAGACTAAAAAAATAATTATCTTAATAATGCTACAATTCGCGGCCGATTAGGTTTGTCCGAAAGTGAGTCCTTTATTTTTTATCCGTGAGAACGGGAACGGGCTACAGCGTAGTCATTAGGAGGAAATGTGAGAGTTTTGGCTATTGTGTTAATTGCATCGCTGGTATGCGTGATGGGTGCTTGCAGCAAGGCGAATCAGATCAATGCCCGGAGTTTACAGACTGCGCAGAAGTCGGTTTTTTACATCAAAGAACATTTACCGGAAGCCGAACGTATGCCGTTTGAGGTTTCCTATTGGTTATTGCGCGAGCAAATCAAGAATAACGATGAGTTCTTGCAACTCATCGACGGTAAGACTTCAAAAGAGTTGATCGATCTGGGCAAGGAAAATTTTACGAAGCGAAAAGCGGCCGGCGACAAGGAATATGCCCGTTACGAGAATTGGGAGCAGATGATTGCTAAGTCTGCGCAACAACGCAACGCTCAAGAAACCGCCGACAGCGCCGATCCGCGCGACAAAAAGGATTACCCCCGCGTCGACTACAAAATGCACGCGATGTAACTCACGCATTTATGCGTCTGCTACTGGTCGAGGACGATCCGGCCTTTGCTTTGCCGCTGGCGGCTGATTTGCGCGGCGCCGGCTACGTCGTCGATACCGCAACCGACGGTGCGCAGGGCGAGTTCCTGGGTGCGACTGAGCCCTACGATGCCGCGATTCTCGACTTGGGCTTGCCCAAGCTGGCCGGCCTGGAAGTACTGAAATGCTGGCGCGACGCCGGCAACCATATGCCGGTGATTGTCCTGACCGCCCGCGATGCGTGGCACGAAAAAGTCGACGGCTTTAAAGCCGGTGCCGACGACTATGTCTGCAAGCCCTTCCACTCCCAAGAATTGCTGGCCCGCTTGCAGGCGGTGCTGAAGCGAGTGCACCATTTCAACCAAGCCAAACTAAAGCTGTTCGGCGTCGAACTGGACGAAGACGAACAAACCGCCATGGTTGACGGCGGCGAAGCTCAACCGCTGACGGCCATCGAATTCAGGCTGTTACGCTATTTCATGCTGAATGCCGGGAAGGTGTTAAGCAAGGCGCAACTGGGAGAACACGTCTACAGCGAATCCACAGAACCCGACAGCAACGTGCTGGAAGTCTATGTCAAACGCCTGCGTAAGATTGTCGGCGCCGATTTGATTCATACTCGGCGCGGCCAGGGCTATCTGTTCGGTCTCAAGCCGTGATGTCCTTACGCAAGCGCCTGGGCCGCGGCCTGATCGCGGTGCTGGGGGCGATTTTTATCCTGCACTGGATCGCTGCCGACTGGATCATCCGCAGCGCCGCCGAAAAGCAAATGGCTAACCGTCTGGCCGACGACGGTTACTCGCTGCTGGAGTCTCTGGCCTACAGCGACGCCGACCAAGTTGCTTTCAATAGTTTCCATATCAGTTCGGTCTACAACCGCCGGTTATCCGGCCACTATTACTTAGTCAAGGTCGATGCCCAGGCCTACCCGTCGCCGTCTTTACTGGATTTTCCGTTGGCGGTCGAGGCCGTCGGGCCGGAGCAATCGATGCTGTACCATGCGGCCGGGCCCGAGCAAACGCCGCTGTTGGTCTTGACCTTGGGCGCGGTCCGTTTCGGGCATCGCATCAACATCAGCGTGGCCGAAGACCTGTCGGCGGTCGACCACGACATTACCGCCATTCGCGTTGCCTATTTGAGTTTGACCTTGCTGATATTGTTCAGCGCCATCGGCTTGCTGCGCTGGGACATCCAGCGCGCGCTACGTCCGCTGGCCATGGTACGCGCCGAACTGGAGCAGGTGGCCGGCGGCGGCAGGCAACATATCGGCAGCGAGGTGCCGGCCGAAGTCCAGCCGCTGGTCGAGGAAATCAACCATTTGCTGGAATTGGTGGTGCGCCGCTTGCAACAGTCGCGCACCGCGATGGGTAATTTGGCGCACGCGCTGAAATCGCCGATGGCGCTATTGTTAAGAACCGGCGAAGACCCGCATTTCGATAGCCGGCCTGACTTGCGGTCGCGCTTGGATGAGCAAAGCCAAGCCATCCGCCATTGCATCGAACGCGAGTTAAAACGGGCGCGGATCGCCGGCGACCAGCAGGCGGCGCCGGGCTTCAACCCGCATGGCGAAATCATCGCCTTGAAAAAGACCCTGCGCGCCATTTACGCCGACAAGCCGCTGGACATTCAAGTCACCGCACCCAAACAACTGCTGCATTTCGACCGGGAAGACTTGATGGAAGTCCTCGGCAATCTGCTGGATAACGCCTGCAAATGGGCGAAGCAGCGGATTGATGTCGAATTGGCGCTGGAAGGCGGGGTGGTGATTCGGGTCGCCGACGACGGCCCCGGTTGTCAAAGCGAAGATCTGGCCTACCTGACTCAACGCGGCCGGCGCCTGGATGAGTCGGTGCAGGGCCATGGCCTGGGTCTTGGTATCGTGTCGGACATCGTCAACACCTACCATGGCGCAATATATTTTGGCCGCAGTAAGGTTCTGGGCGGCTTTTTGGTAACGGTGAGTTTGCCGTTGCATCGCTAAAACCGGATTTAAAGCGCCGGGATTTTCAGTTTCGATTCAGCAGGCTTGGTTACATTGCGCCCCGGCATTCAGTTTCGGCCTGCCGGGGTTTGGATGCGCAATTAATCAATATTCAATCCGAAGTGAATCATATGCCCAAACAACATGGATTATTGCCGGCTTTGCTAGCGGGTCTGATGGCCGGGAGCGTGGCGGCGGTCGAACCCGAAGCCCATTCGCCTTCAGCCGAGAATGCCGTCGACACGCTGACTAGCGTCGAAGTCGAAGAAAGCGTCGAGAAAGCCGCGACCTTTTCCGGTTCGACCTCGGTGATCGACAAGCAAACCTTGGAGCGCGACCAAGTCTTTACCGTCAATGAAGCCTTGCGCAAGGCGCCCGGGGTGTATGTGCGCGACGAGGAAGGCTTTGGCCTGCGGCCGAATATCGCCTTTCGCGGCCAAAACCCGTTCCGTTCCACCAAGGTGTTGTTCCTGGAAGATGGTATCCCGTTCAACTTCGCGCCCTACGGCGACAACGACATCTACTACCATCCGCCGATTGAGCGCTACGACGGCATCGAGATTTACAAGGGTGCCGATTTGACTCAATTCGGCCCGCAAACCATCAACGGTGCGGTCAATTATCTGACCCCCAAAGTGCCGACCACTCCCGGCGGTTTCGTCAGCTTTACCGGTGGCAACCGCGATTACCTGAACGGTCACGCCCGTTACGGTGGCATGGCCAAGAACGTCCAGGGCCTGGATGCCATCGGCGGTGTAGTCGATTACATCCACAAGGAAGGCATGGAAAACCGCGACAATACCTTTGCCGTGGTGGACGACGCCAACTTAAAAAGCATCATCGACTTCGACGCCCGTAATCGCTTGACGCTGCGCGGCGATTTCTACCACCAGGACGAACAAGGTGCGGCCTTCGGTTTGACCGATGCCGAATACCGCAATCTCGGCGCGCGTTACAATCCGGACAAAAACGCCAATTTTACCAACGACCGCTGGTCAACCTCGGCCACCTACGAGCACAGTTTTAATAACGACGTGACGTTGGAAACCAGTTTTTACTGGTCGGCGTACGAGCGCAACTGGTGGCGACAGCAGAATGAATTTCCGACCGAGAACCAGTGCGTTGGGCGAGGCATCCCCACTTATGTGCAAGACCGGGAGAACGGTTTTCCGGTCGATATGGATTTGTGTAATTACAACTCCGGCCGGTTGCGTAACTACGAAACCTGGGGCGTGGCGCCGACCTTGCATGCCAAACACGATTTGTTCGGCATCGAAAGCCAATTGGACGCCGGTTTTCGAGCGCATTTCGAGAATCAATATCGGCGCATGATTCGCGGCAGTACCGCGGATGCACGCGACGCCAGCAATCCCAACGGCGGCAATTACGGTCAACTGACCGAGAATAACGAACGCTTTGTCGACGCCTATTCCGGCTTTGTGCAGAACAAATTCATCTGGAACGATTGGACCTTCACGCCGGGCGTGCGCGTCGAATCGGTCAGCTATGAGCGCAAGAATTTGCTGAACGGCACGCAAGGCCAAAGCAGCCTGGCCGAAATCCTGCCGTCGTTCGCGATGACGTATGCGCCCATCGATAGCGCCGAGCTGTTTTTCGGCATTCACCGCGGTTTCGCGCCGCCCCGAGTGGAGGACGCGGTTTACAACGATACCGGCGGTTCGGCCGAAGTCGGCGCCGAGATCAGTTGGAACACCGAGTTCGGCGTCCGGGCCAGACCGGTGCGCGGCGTCAAAACCGAGCTGACCTATTTCCACAACGACTTCGATTCCTTAACTGTACTGGGCACGGTCGGCGGCGGCACCGTACCGGTCGCGCAAGGCAAGGCCTTGTATGAAGGCATTGAACTTATGGCGCGGGCCGACTTCGGCGATGTGTTCGACTGGACCCATAATCCTTATGCGCAGATTGCCTACATGTGGCTGCCGACCGCCGAGACCACTGCGGCCTTCCGCTGCGTGCCGTTGTCCAGCGGCGCCTATCCGGCGAGTTGCCCCGGCGGCCATGTGTTCGGTTCCGCGCCCGGCAAGCGCGCGCCGTATGCGCCGGAAAGCCTGTTGACCGCGACCTTGGGCTATTCGCATCCGACCGGTTTCGATGCCCACTTGGAAGCAGCCTTCGTCAGCGAGCAATACGCCGATTTTCTGAATCTGGACAGCGGCGTCGACCATCCCAACGGCCCGACCAGCAGCGCGGCTTTGGGTGGCAGCTACGGCAAGATCAACGACTATGTGGTGGTCAACTTCGCCAGCTCCTACAAGGTGCGCAAGGACTTGACCCTGTTCGTGTCGCTGAAAAACATGCTGGACAACACCTACATCACCGACCGGGTGCGCGGTATTCAGTCGGGCATGTCGCGTCTGGTGCAGGCAGGGTTTAAGTACGAGTTTTGAGAGGCAGGGTTTTTTATTTTAATTTGGTTATGAAATATTTTTAATTCGTCTTATTTCTGCTACGATGGCGGCGTTTCTATAAAAATTCCTCAACCTTGCCGCTATCGGAGACAGAAGCATGACGCAACAATTATTACGACGGTTTTTAGTTGTAATGCTGGCGTCTGTGTCAGCTGTGCAGGCGCACCCGTTGCATTGGGCCGAAGAATCGGTCGGTTTTGGCAGCGGTTTGCTCCATCCTTTTTCCAGTTCCGATCACATCTTGACGATGCTCGCGGTAGGCATGTGGATTTGCCGGACAGGTAGCGGCAAATCGTTTGTTTGGCAGGTGTTATTGTTCTTGTGCATGTTGTTGCTGGGCGGCGGTTTGACCCTGATCCCGTTGGAGATTGCCCACGCTGAAACGCTGATGTATGCGAGCGTGCTGGTTTTGGGTTTGCTGTTGGCGTCGGGACGCAAATTGCACTGGGTTTTTTCGTTGCTGCTGATTGCTGCCGTCGCGGTGTTTCACGGTTATGTGCACGCTTTGGCTATTTGGCTGGATGTTGAAGCGCTGGGCTATACGGCCGGCTTCGCTTTGGCGACTTCAAGTCTATTGGCAATCGGCGTTGCCGTAAACCTGGGTATCTTGATGTCACTGGCTAAGCTGGCCGGCCGGATGCCCCAATAAATAGCCACGCCAAGCACTCGAAAATAATTTCAACCACAGGAGTCGCCCGCTCAGTAGCGTTTAATCTCAGATCAGGACAATTTGCTTTACCCGTTACATTTCATTTTAACTAAGAGGAAACACATGACATTAAAGAAAATTTTTATCGCATCAACTCTGCTGGTTTCGATTCTGGGCTTTTCCAGCGTGACATACGCAAAAGAAGTCCACAAAACCGTGCCAGAGGTGTTGAAAGAAGTGGATGCGCATATGCAAGCCGCTTTGGATGCGATTCCGTCCGCTGATTCGACAAAAATAGCCACGTTGATCAAGGAAGCGTCACAAAGCGCCAGCGAACTTAGCGCCAACTATAAATTCGAATTCGAACGCGACAAAGTAGTTTTGAAATTGAAAAAAGCCAGAGAATTGGCTAAAAAGTCGGATTTTGCTGCGGCAGAACAAGAACTTAAAGAAGCCAGAGAAGGCTTTGCCGGTCTGACAAAATTCCAGTAATGGCATTTTGACAACACAAATACTTCATGTATGCAGTTTGGGCAGCTTAGGCTGCCCTTTTTTTTTGCGCGGAAGAAAATACCGGAAGTCGCCGCCGACTGGGTCGGCGTGGACAATTTAAGAGGCCGGAAAAAATAGCGCGATGAAGAAATAACGGGTCGTTTTACACAGGGATAGGCAAGAAAATGAACGTCAAAAAACGCCGATACCTCCCACTGTTATTCGAGTGTGCCAACTTCGATGACGGCAGAAGTTGGCTTTTACCGTTGGTTAGAAAGCCTGGTTGGCAAAGGGGTTGAGACTGGGGCGTTGAACCACGTTAAAGCCAAATTCGGTGGCTTGGTGGCAGGCGTTGCAACCAGCGGTGAGCTTATCGTAATTGGCAATAAACTCAGCTTTGTTTTTGGCGTTTATCGCTTGTTCCAGCGCTGTGAGTGGCTGGTCGACATATTGGGCGATCAATTCCGGAATCGCTTGTTTGATCTGCTTATGCGTGGGGTGGTACTTACCGGCATCTTCCATCCCTTCGTGCAGTTCGTCGATTTCATAGGCCGCCAGTGCCCAGTTTTCGGCCTGACCGGCAAACCATAATTTGGCGTGGCGAGTGGCGGTTTGCGCCATGATTTCACCCAGGCCTGGTACGAAACCGGCGTCGGCGTGCTGTTCATCGTGGTGGTGATGGGAGGCACAGGCGGTTAGCGATAACACGCAAGCGGCCAGTATGGTCGATTTAAATCGGATTGGTGTCATAGGGGGTTCCTTTGCAAGACAGAGTGAAAGCAGGGTATTGACTACCGACGGTCGCGACATACGCGGCGCGCCGGCATCTTTTCGTTCGGCCCCTAGCATGTGGTTACGGCAGGCAGGCCCGTTGTGGTCGGAGCGACGAAATCGGGGTTAACGCGGTGTATGAGCTGGATTGGGCTTTAGCCAGCGCGGCACTAAGTAGGCCGCCAGTGCTATCAATCCGCCCAGCAACCCCACCAAAATCCATAGGCTATTGCCGCTAGTGGCCGTTGGTTCCACAAGCAAGCCAACGGTCAGCGGCATGTGAAGCGCGCTGATCTCCGGTGGCGTATGCAAGTCGTCGTCCTTGACGAACAGCACGGCTTGGTATTTACCCGGCGTTTTAAAATCCACTGTCGTCGTCAATACGCCTTGCTTAACCACGGCCATCGGTAATTCGGCTATGGATTGGCCGTCTTCGCGTAGTATTTTCAATGCCACCGGCTTCTTGCGTACATCCAGATCCAGCAAATCGATCGCAATCTGAGTTTTGCCGACGTGCGGCAGATCGACGCATTCGGCCTGAGGTACGGATTTGTCGTCCTTGGCACGATTAGGATCGATCTGGTAGGCGGCAAAATTGACCACGTAATAGTCATTGGTCAGCATGCAACCGTAAAGATCGTAGCTGCCGTTGGCGCCTTTGCGGTTACCGCCCAGCGGCACCGATGCCATAGCCAGTTGCAAGCCGGTCGTGAACAACAATAAAGCAGCGGAAAGTCGGCTGATACGAATCATGGTTTGGCCTCCCCGGGCGCCGATTCGGCGACGATGGAAAATTTGGAAACCCCGCTGACGATTAGCCCGTCTTCGGTAATCACCCGGTAGCGGGTGGCGTAATCGCCGGGCGGCAATGTTTGGGTGGTGGCGGTTAGCCGATGGCGTTCGCCGAGGACTAGGCGGGCATCGCCGTTGTCCACCCGCTTGCCTTGGGCATCGACGACGACGACCGAAGGTGAACGCTCGCCGACGTTACCACTGAACCAGAATTTCACCGTGCCGTCGAAACCGGTCACTTCGGCGTTATTTTTGGGGTCGGACTTTAACAGCACGCCTTCGGCAAGGCTAATTGGGCTGGCCAATGCCAGCAACACCGGGATGAATGGATTTAAAAGCTTACGCATGGAGTTTCCTTAGGGCAGGCCGAAGAAACCGGCGATGAACAGTACCAGCGGATCGGATAAGGGGTGAAAGAAGCCCAAGGTTATCGCCGCCAGACTAATGACGAAAACCCGGGTCCAGGTCGTCAGATCCAAATCCTGTTTGCGCCAGAGCAAATGAAATGCCAGCCAACTTAATAACCAGACGCCGATAGCCAGGGTTTCCTTGCCCGTATACGAGCCTATGCTGCCGTCCGGACCCTTGCCTTGCGAACCCGGAATCCAATAGCCGAAGCTATGCACTAACTTGTCCAGGCCGGGCGACAATCGCGAAATATGGTGGCTGACCATCAAGGTCAAAAATGCCAATAATAGGGCTAGGCTGGCCGCTACCACCGGCCCGGAATAGAGGGGCTCGTTATTGGAATCGGTTTGGTTTTGATTATGTATCACGCGGGTCACCGTCAAACAAAGCGCAGTTTGGCCAGTACCAAGCCAACCACGAAGCCGATCATCAGAAAACTCCATGACACCAGGATTGTGATGCCGACGAAGCGGGTCAGGTCGCGGCGCATTTGGATCGATAGGCCGTAGTAGTACAGTGTCGCGGTTGCCAATAGCATCAGCGGAAACGGGAATAGCGAGACGAATTCCTTGAATTCCATCAGCACGTTATGAATTGCCGGCACATGAGCCAATATCCAGTCGCGCGGACCGTCCTGTCCGCGGTAGCGCATATAGATCCAGTTGCCGCTAATCGCGCCGGCCAGATTTAGCAGGGTGGCGGCCAGCAGCCAGTGGCGCAACGATTCAAGTCTGACGTGCATGCCTTTTATCAACGGAATGGCACGATGGGTAAGATAGGTGCCGACCACGACAGCGAGGATAGCGCTCACGCCATGCACGCCGGCCTTCAGGCTATAGTCGCTCGGATACCAAAAGTCGGAAGCTGTTAATATCAACAGCAGTGTTAAGGCAATACCGACTTGGCTGCGAATGACGAGTTTGCTGAAGTTGTCGTGTATGTAATGTCCGGCGGACATGAAAAATGCCTCTTGTTGTTTTAATCGCGCCGGCAGTGCGGCGGGTATCTATATCGGCGTAAACGCCAGTGAATCAGGGCTTTGCGTTATAATCGGCGATCCCATAACAATAACGACAGGAGCCGACTTTGGAACGTTTTACCATTTCTCTCAACGACGATTTGGCCGCCGAATTCGATCAATGGATTGCAGCGCGCGGCTACTCCAACCGTTCCGAAGCTGTACGCGATTTATTGCGCAAGGAAATCGAAACCAAGCGCCTAAGCAAGGATGAAGCCATCTACAGCATCGCCACGCTGTCCTATGTCTACAATCATCATGAACGCAATTTAGCCGAACGCCTAACCAGCCTGCAACACAACGCCCACGACCTGGTCGTGTCGTCCATGCATGTGCATCTCGATCACGACGACTGCATGGAAACCTTGTTCCTGCGCGGCATGACTCAACGAATTCGGTCGCTGGCAGACAACATGTCCGCCGAAACCGGTGTGCGCCACGCATCGCTAAACTTGGTGCCGGTGAAAATGGCAATGTCGCATCACCAGCATGGTCACCACGATCATGCTCACAGCCACTTTCATCCGCGTACTTGAAGGCCCGAGTTAGCGGCACGAGCAGTTTGTTGGTGAAGATAATAAGATATTTTATTAAATCTTCATAATTTTAAAAAATGTGACTTCTATCGTATGATGGTTTTCCGTTTTGTCCTACGTGGCGCATAGATCGAGCTTTAAGACCGATAAACCCAGATAAATCTCATGCAATTTCAGTTTCAAACCAAGCTAACAGAGTCAGCCCGCAGCCGTTTATGGCTTGCGTCGTGCCTGGCTTTGGCGTTTGGGTTGATATTTCCGTTGCTCAATAATTCTGGCGGTTTGGACAATATCGGTTGGAATAATGGCTTTAGTCATCCCTTGGGGGGCTGGGATCACCTGCTGACCATGTTGGCGGTGGGGATCTGGGCCGCGCAATTACGCGGTCAAGCGATCTGGATGTTGCCGTTGGCTTTTGTCGGCGTGATGAGCTTGGGCGGATTGGCCGGCGCGGCCGGGCTGACGATTCCCAGTGTCGAAGGCATCATCCTATTGTCTTGCGCGGTGTTTGCCGTGCTAATTACCCGCAAAATTCGTTTCAGCGCTAAGGTCAACGTCTTTATCGTCGCCTTTTTCGCGTTTTTCCACGGCTTTGCCCATGGCCAGGAAATATCTACGTCGGCTAGTTTGTTGTCTTACACGCTGGGCTTTATGCTGGCGACGCTGTTGCTGCACGGCGCCGGGATACTGGTGGCTAAATTGGTGGTGTTGACCGTTACCTGCTTGCTGACTTTGTTATTCTCGCAAGCCGCGATGGCCAGAGCCGCTGACGCCATGGTCAGCGACACCGGCAACATTACAACGCTAAATCAGAATACCAGTTCAACAGCGTTGAGCAACTGGACGGACTTATTCAATACCGGAGCGTTGGCCGAGCGGCCTGATTTTGAGCGGCAAGTAGCTGCGATGGGGCTGGATGATGCGGTTTCGGGCGGTCAAGCATTGGGTAGTCCGGCCGGATATTCGGCGACAAAGGCTTGCGCTACGGACGGTCAAACCCTTGGGCTCAGTGCTTCATTGAGCGCTTATTTGCAGAATCTGTCGGTGCTGTTCAAGGCTATCGTCGATTTCGATGGTCTGGCAGCACTGGGCAACTTACACTTCAGGCAGCTGTTTCCGGACATCAATCATACGCCGGGTACGCATTTGTCCAGCAGTGGCGTCGGTCGCACATCGCCGCCTGCCTATTCGAATTTCTTTGTTGTAAGCACCTCTTTTACTCTTCGCAAGTCCCCGGTTTCCACTGTTGAAGCGCCCCGTCTTCAACCGATTTTCGCCAGCACTCTCCTCGGCGATTTTAATACCCAATCATTTAACGAGTTACAGCCCGACGCTTTAGCGGCTGTGGTTTCCAGCAAGCAGTTTTCGCTCCCCGAGCCAGCGCTTTGCTCGGCACGTTTATTCCTCCCGGTTCATTCTCGCGCTGTCGGCGTTCAACGGCTCATAGCGCGCGGTTTAGAAAATTCGACCGATTTCGGTCCAGGCAATACCCCAAAAACAATAACAACTAAAACAATAACGCACATCGAGGAAGACCTTATGCAACACCCTGCCGGCGCTTCGCGTCACCCATCGCCTTTACTAAATACCTCCCGGAGCTGAGATGAAATCCTGCAATACCTATTTCAAAAAGAAGCACCTGGTCATCGGCCTGGAAATTATTTTAGGTCTGGCCTGTGCGGATCTGAACGCCGCACCAAATGCCGACGCGGAATCTGTCGAACAAACGGCGCAAGAGACCTCGCAACAGAGCACAAAGAAAGTCAAAACCGCTAAGTCAGAAGAACTGGAAGCGGTGCAAGTGGAAGAAGACGGCCGCGGCAAGAATCTGATCGGTATTGCGCCGTCGGCTTCGCAAGGCGAAGTCAGCCAGAAGCAATTTGAGTACCGGCCGTTCTCGCGTAACGGCGAATTGGTCGAAGTAGTACCCGGCGCCATCGCCACCCAGCACAGCGGCTCGGGTAAGGCCAACCAATACTTCCTGCGCGGCTTTAACCTGGACCACGGTACCGATTTCACGACTTATGTCGACGGCATCCCGATGAATATGACTACCCACGCCCACGGCCAAGGTTATATGGACATCAACAGCATCATTCCCGAGTTGGTGAAAAAAGTGGAATACGGCAAGGGCCCGTATTACGCGGAAGTGGGGGACTTCTCGGCGGCCGGTTACGCCAAAATGTTCAGTATGGACAAGTTGGATAAAGGCATTGCCAAATTTACCGCCGGTTCGTTTGATTACTACCGAACGCTGGTGGCCAACTCCAACAAGCTCGGCGATGGCGATTTGCTGTATGCCGGCGAATTCAATCTCTACAACGGCGTCTGGGAAGTGCCGGAAGATTCGAAAAAATTCAACGGCCAGTTGCGCTACACGCTGGATCGCGGCGACTGGGGCATGGCGATTAACGGCAAGGCTTACACCAATAGCTGGACCGCCACCAACCAGATTCCGCAAGCCTCAATAGATAGCGGCGCCATCGGACTGTACGGCAGCATGGACCCGACCGACGGCGGCGAGACCAACCGCTATAGCGCTTCGGCTAGCTTCTGGAACCAGGGCGGTAACTGGAAAAACGACGCGAATATCTACGCGGTCTACACCGATTTGAATTTGTTCTCCAATTTCAGCGGCTTTACCCGCGGCGGCGACGGCGACCAGATTTTGCAAACCGAACGCCGCGTGCAAACTGGCGGTCATTTCGAACACACCCGCTATAACAAGCTGTTCGGCTTTGAAATGGACAACAGCATTGGCCTGCAATTTCGTAATGACCAGATCATGGACTTGGGTCTATACGAAACCACAGCCCGGCAGATCGTCAATACCGTCAGCAAGAGCAATGTTGGTGTGACCACCGTGGGTACTTATTTCAAAAATACTACCCACTGGCACGATAAAGTCCGCACCATCGCCGGTTTGCGCGGCGATTTCATTAATAATGACGTCGAAGTGCTGGCCAGCGGCAGTGGCACGGCTGAGACCAACGCCGCTAACTCCGGCAGTCGCGGCAAAGCCATGATCAGCCCGAAATTGAGTCTGGTGGTCGGTCCCTGGTACAACACCGAATACTTCGCGAATATCGGTTACGGCTATCACTCCAACGACGCGCGTGGCACCACGCTGCAAGTGCATCCGGTCACCGGCACCGAGTTTGACCCCGATGGCAATGCGGTTAGTCCGCGCATCCGCCCGGCGGCCTGGTCGCGCGGCGGCGAAGTGGGTGCGCGTACCAATATCATCCCCGGTTTGAACAGCACCTTTGCCTTGTGGTGGTTGCAATCCAGTGAGGAGCTGGTGTTCGTCGGCGATGCCGGAACGACCGAAGTGAATGGTAAATCGCAACGCTACGGTATCGAGTTTACCAATTACTACAAACCCACCGAATGGCTGACGCTGGATGCCGACTATGCCTTGACCACGGCGCAATTCAACAAAGCACCGGATGGTGCGACCAATAAGTACATCCCCAATTCCGTGGGCCGGGTCATTAGTGCCGGTGCCCTGATCGAAGCCCCCAACGGTCTGTTCGGCACCTTGCGTTTCCGCCACTTCGGCAGCGTGCCGCTGGATGAATCCGGCGCGGTTTGGGCCGGCGATACCAACATCGTCAACTTGGGTGCGGGTTATAAGCAAAAGCAATACAAATTCGAGGTCGACATCTTCAATATTCTCGGTTCACAAAGCAACGATATTGCCTACAACTATGAATATAACTATCCAAACGGCGTTTCTGGCGCCGGCCTGATGAAACATCCGGTCGAGCCACGTATGGTGCGTGGCACCATCACGGTCAATTTTTAAGGATAGCCTGATGAAATTTGCTTCAACCCACTGGGCTATCAGCTTGATTGCAGTGTTGTTAACGCTGCAATCCGCCGGGGTTTATGCGCATCCACCCGGTCTAAGTTCGCTGGATGTAACGATCAACCCCGCGCAACTCGATGCCAAGGTGACTTTTGCCTTACAAGACATCGAAGCCTTTGCGCCGATGGATGCCGATTTGGACGCGGAGGTGACCGAAGCCGAGCGCGAAGCGGCCAAGCCGGCTATTGCCAAACTATTGGCCGAGCAACTGCGCGTGAATATCGATAGCCATGATGCTCTGCCCAGCGAACCAGGACAGGTCAGCTTTGACGATCAAAATAATGCGCGGGTGGAACTGCACTATCCGGGAGCTGTGCAAACCGCTTTGTTGGTACAGTCGAAGTTTTTGGCTTTGCTGCCCGACGGCCATCAGCAGTATTTGACGGTCAGGGACGCCAACGGCAAAGCGCTCAGCGAAAAAATGCTGGGCAAACACGACGATCAAATCAGTTTACCAATCGCCAACGCCGTGGCCGCGGAGTCCCCCCAAGCTCCGTTTGCGGCGTTCGGCGATTTTTTTAAGCTGGGTATCGAGCATATTCTCACCGGTTACGATCATTTGCTGTTTTTGTTCGCACTGTTGGCGGTCACTCACAGCTTTTGGCCGGCCTTAAAAATCATCACGTTTTTTACCGTTGCCCATTCCATCACGCTGGCTTGCGCCGGGCTTAATCTGATTGAACTGCCGAGCAGTTTCGTGGAGCCGTTTATTGCCGCGACGATTATCTATGTGGGGGTAGAAAACATCATCCGCGGCGACCATCCCAAAGGGCGGCATTGGCTGACTTTCGGATTTGGCTTGATCCACGGTTTTGGGTTTGCCGGGGTTTTGCAGGAAATGGATATTTCGTCCGGCGATACCGGGAGTTTGTTGCCCTTATTGTCGTTCAACTTGGGCATAGAAACCGGGCAAATCGCCGTCGCGGCTATCGTGTTGCCGATGATCTGGTGGCTAAATAATAAGATAGAGACGGCCGAGAAGTTTTTGAAAGCCGGTTCGATTGCGGTCAGTTTGATGGGCGCATTCTGGTTGGTGGAGAGAACCATGCTGTAAAGAAAGCCCAAGGCGGGAGGCTAACCCGCAATAACTGGCACAAGGCCGGCTCCCGCTGGCCTGATCAATCCTTATCAAAAAAACGGTTCATAAGAGCCACGGATTGCTATTGCCTGTCGTTTGGGTAAACCGGTGATGGGGCTTTGGGTAAGCGCTTGAGAAAAATAGATTTTTTAATAAAACAACAACAATTTTATAGAGGAGGAAGGCCGTGGAACTCACCCATACGCTAGAACAAATTCTTTACATGATCTCGTCGTCGCTCTACTTGCCGGTATTGCTGATCGTCACCTAGCCGGCAGCGTATTCGATCTACACCTGTGGTCGTCTGGCCCAGGAATGGCTCGAGCGGCGCCAGGCCGGATCGCGTACCGTGCGCTTATTTAATCTCGATCTGGCCGTCGCGCTGGGGCGCCAGCAACGCGCCAATGCCGCGCCGCTGGATGTGGAATTGGAGTTGCTGTTGCAAACCCACGAACATCGGCAATTAATCAAACTGGATCAGGTGCGTTTCGTCATTAAATTGGGGCCAGCGCTGGGCTTGATGGGTACTTTGATTCCGATGGGGATTTCGCTGGCGGCCTTGGCGCAAGGCAATATTCCCAGCATGGCCGGTAGCATGGTCACCGCGTTTACCGCTACCGTCACCGGTTTGGGCTGCGGCGTGATCACCTATCTGGTGGCTTTGGTGCGCGAGCAATGGCTGCGCGCCGATTTCGCGGCTATGCGCCATCAAGCCGAGCTGGCCGCCAGCCGGACTCTGGACGCGCCGGATTTGACAATCGAGGAGGACGGCCATGCGCTATCTGAGACGCTCTAGTCTGCATCGTAACAGCGAGCCGCTGGAAGATCCGATTGCCGGCGTCGCCAATCTGTTCGACGCCAGCGTGGTATTCATCGTCAGCATGATGGTGGCCTTATTCATGGCCTACAACATGCTGGATTTGATGAATCCGGAATCCACCGTGACGATGACCAAGGAAAACGCCGACGGCACCATGGAAATCGTCAGCAAGAAAGGCTCGCAAATCAAAGTGTCCAAAGTCACCGACCGCAAACTTAGCGGTTCCGGCGAACGATTAGGTACTGCGTACCGCTTGAACGACGGTAAGGTGGTTTATGTACCGGAATAAGTGCTGGCTTTGGCTGCCGGCTCTGCTGCTATGGCTGGCCGCAAGCAGCGCTTTCGCCGAAACGCCGCTCAACCTTAGCCTGATTCTCGGCGATCTGGACTCACAAACCGCTGTCGCCGCCACCGCTAAACTGCAAAATGATCCGCTGTTGCAAGGCGTCAAGTTGCGGGTGTATTCCAGCTCCAAATTGGCGCAAGCCGATCAGGCCGAATTGCAACAATCCAATCTGGTGCTGGCGCAAATCACCGGCCGCGGCATTCTGCGCGAGGGCGGCGAGGTGTTTAAACAGATCGCCGCGCATGGCGGCAAGCTGTACGCGGTGGGTTTGAGTTACGACGCCGATTTCGCCGATTACGGCCTGCAACTGGATAAGGACCTGCAAGCCTATATGTCGGCGGGTGGCGCCGACAATGCTGCCAACATGATTCGTTTGGCTGTCGCCAAACTCAAAAACGTCCAGGCCGACATTGCTCCGCCGCAAGCTCAGCCGGAAATCGGCGCCTTCGACGTGCGCAGCAAGCAATTGTTCGCCGATTTCGACAGCTACCAAAAAGCGTACGCCGGTTTCAAAGCCGGTCAGCCATGGATCGCGATTTTGTTTTACCGTTCCTCGGCGCTGTCCGGCCAGACCGATACGGTCAAAACCTTGGCCGAACAACTGGAAGCCAAGGGCTACAACGTGTTGCCGGCGTTCGGTTATCCCTACGACAAAACCCTTGAAAAAATGCTGGTCGACGGCAACGGCAAATCCCGCGTCGAAGCCATCGCCGCGTTGGCTCTTAAAATCGGTGCCAGCCCGGACAAAACCGTGCCGACCTTGACCCGCTTGGGCGTACCGGTGCTAAACGGCATTGCCTTGAACAGCCAAAGCCAGGCCCAATGGACCGAATCGGCCACCGGCCTGGATGTAATGGAGCGGGCTTGGCAAGTGGCCTTGCCGGAATTTGCCGGCGAAATCGCCCCAACTGTGGTGGCCAGCAAGGAAACCGTACACGACAAAACTACCGGCCAGGATTTCGTCCGCGAAACCCCGATCCCCGAACGCATAGCCCGCTATGCCGACCGCCTGGACAAGTGGGCGAAGTTGCGGCATATCGCCAACGCCGACAAAAAAGTCGCGCTGCTGTATTACAACTACCCGCCCGGCAAGGAAAACATCGGCGCCTCGTATTTGAACGTGCTGCCGGAATCGCTGTTGAACATCATGCAGCGCATGCGTCAGGAAGGTTACCAATTGGGTGATGCGCCGACCGACGGCGCAGCCTTGAAAGCCGCCGTGAAGAATCACGGCATCAATCTGGGCAACTGGGAACCGGGCGCGATTGCCGAAGCCGCCGCCAGCGGCCGCGCGGTGTTGTTGCCGCTGGCCGATTACCAAAAATGGTTCGCCGGGTTACCCGAAACCTTTAAAGCCGCCATGCTGAAAGCCTGGGGCAAACCGGAAGACAGCAAAATCGGCGCCTGGACAGACGCCAAAGGCCAACGTTTTTTGATTCTGCCAGCCTTGCAATACGGCAATCTGCTACTAGCACCGCAACCCTCGCGCGGCTGGGAGCAGGATGTCAAAAAGCTGTACCACGATGTGACGATGCCGCCGCACCATCAATACGTGGCGTTTTATCTGTGGCTGCAAAAAGGCTACGGCGCCGACGCGATGATTCATCTCGGCACCCATGCCACGCACGAATGGCTGTCCGGCAAGGAAGTCGGTTTTACCGCCGCCGATCCCGGCGAAATCTTGATGACCGATGTACCGCAGATTTACCCCTACATCATGGACGACGTCGGCGAAGCCTTGCAGGCCAAGCGCCGAGCGATGGCGACCATTATTTCGCATATGACGCCGCCGCTGGACAAGGCCGATTTGAATCCGGAACTGGTCAAACTAGCGGGTTTATTGGACGACTACAATGTCGCCGCGCAGAAAAGCGAGCAACTGGCCAAGATCAGGCTGGACGAGATCAATCAGATCGCCGGTAAAGCGGGCTTGTTGAAGGACCTGAAAATGGATAGGGCCGAAACCGGCGACCAGTTGGAAGAACTGGAGCATTACCTAAAGGAAATCCGCGAGAAAAAGGTGCCGATGGGCTTGCACACCTTCGGCAAGGCGCCGGATGAAGCCACCAGACAGCGCTTCGCCGAAGCCATCGTTGCCCGCGATCCGAAATTAAAAGGCGAGGCTTTAAAGCAAAAAGTCCAGGCCACGGCCAAACTGATTGCCGATAGCGCCAACGCCGAAATGAACGCGCTGATCGATGCGCTGGCCGGCCGCTACATCCCGGCCGGCAGTGGTGGCGATCCGTTGCGCAACCCGGACGCCTTGCCGACCGGCAAGGATTTGTACGGCTTCGACCCGTCGCGGATTCCCAGCGAGGCGGTGTATAACGAAGGCGCGCGGCTGGCCGAGCAAGTGGTCGCCGACTTTAAAAAGCAGCACGGTCATTATCCGGAGCGCTTGGTGTTCAATTTGTGGGGCGTGGAAAGCTCGCGCCATGAAGGCGTGATGGAAGCGCAAATCATGCATCTGCTCGGCGTGAAACCGCATTGGGACGAACGCGGCCGCACCCAGGGCGTGGACGTAATCGCCCGCGACAAGCTGGGCCGGCCTCGGGTCGATGTCACTATCATTCCGTCCGGTTTGTACCGGGATTTGTTCGCGTCGGTGATCAAACTGCTGGACCAGGCCGAAACCAAGGCTCAGGAACAGGACGAGCCGGACAATCCGTTGCGCCGGCATATCCAGGAAACCCAGGCCGAGCTGATGAAACGCGGCTTGAAAGCCGAGGAAGCGCTAGACATGGCTTCGGCGCGCTTGTTCAGCGTGCCGTCTGGCGCCTACGGCACCAATCTGGACCGGGCGATTCCGCTGTCCAACACCTGGAGCGACGAAAAACAACTGGCCGACGTGTTCTTCAACCGCATGCACCATGTTTATGGTCGCGGCCATTGGGGCGAAGCGGCCAGCAAGGACGCGACACTGGCGGTGGATTTGTTCAAATTGTCTCTGAAAGACACCGACGCGGTGATCCACAGCCGCTCCAGCAACGTTTACGCCACACTGGACGGCGACGACTTCTTTCAATATCTGGGCGGTACGGCGATGGCGGCAAGACAAGTCAACGGCAAGACCCCGGAAGTGTTGGTCGCCGACTTGGCCGACCCGACCGCCGCCAAGACCATGAGTTTGGAGCGTTATCAGGGGCGGGAGATGCAAAGCCGCTACCTGAACCCGAAATGGATCGAGTCGATGTTGAAAGAAGGTTACTCCGGGGCGCGTTTCATCAACATGGTGGCGGAAAACCTGTGGGGCTGGCAGGTGACGGTGCCAGAAGCGGTCGGCGCCGAGAAATGGCAAGCCATGTACGAGACCTACGTCGAGGACAAATACCAGCTGGACATCCAGAAAAAGTTCGAGCAAGCCGACAACTTGCTGGCCTATCAGGCCATGGTGGATCGGATGTTGGTGGCGGTGAATAAAGGCTATTGGAAAGCCGATCCGGCCGTGAAAGCCAAGCTGGAACAGGTCAACCGGGAAGTGATCGCCAAGGCCGGCGTGGCCTGTAATAAGGACACCTGCAGTAGCCCGGAAATCACCAAGCTCGCAGAGCAGCAGGATGCGGGCAAAGCCGCCAAGGCAGCCGCGCCGGGTGCGCAAGCGCAGCCACCGGCACCCGCAGCGGCTCAAACGCCACCGCAGCCCACTCAATCTCAACAGCCGCCAGCCGCTCAGCAACCGCAGGCTCAAGCACAAGCCGCGCCGGATGCCGCCAAGCCTCTGGAAGGCTATGAGATGGAAGAGAAAAAAGCCGCCAGCGAAAGCACTGAACAGCAACAAACCTCGAGTTCGGCGCAGAGCTGGTGGTTGAGTTTTGCGATCTTGCTGTTGTTTGTTGCCGGTTATTGGCACGGCAGTTGGGAACAGCGGAAGGACAAAGCCTAGCGCTTGGCTGGAAAAACCCTGGCCTCCTTGTTACAGCGAGGGCGGTAACTCAGGAAATTCGGCAGCCATCATCCCCGTTTTCGTTGGGATGATGGCCACAGGGATTTTAGGGGGCTCACGTAGGCTCGATATGAATAGTAGCGTGGCGCCTCAGGGGGGAAATTCAAGTAGGGGCCTGTTCTTGATGTAAGAAGAATTAAAAATAAATCTAACATTACCATGAAGCGCCGTTTTTTTATAAGGTGCATTACCGGAGGAATCGACTTTGTCTCGTTTACACGTAATAACGCTGCTGGCCCTGACCAATTTGGCTTACAGCAATCAAATCCTGGCAGAAGATAGCGATCAAAGCGTCGTGGGGCCAGCCGAAACCGCTAACACCGACAATCCGGCCAGCAACGATGAGTCGCTGGGCACGATGGTGGTGACCGCCACGCGCTCGGAAATCAGTGCATCGATGGCGCCGGCCAATGTCAGTGTCATCACCACCGAAAATACCGAAAACCGCCTGACCCAACGGATTGGTGATGCGTTGAAGGACGTGCCGGGGATATATTTGCGGGGTAGTGCTTATGGTACGAGTATGCCAGGCTCCAGCTTAAGTTCCTCAGCATTTCATGGTGTCAGTGGTACCAATCGATCACTGTTCCTGGTTGACGGCTTGCCGGTGAATCTGCCCAATAATGGCAGCGTCGATTGGAACATTCTGAATATGGACGACGCTCAGCAAGTGGAATATGTCCCTGGACCCTTTTCAGCGCTGTACGGTAGTGGCGCGATGGGCGGTGTACTGAATGTGATCTCCAAAGTCCCCACTAAGCGCGAAGGACGTCTGTCATTTGGTGCCGGTGGCGCGGCTGTTGATCAATGGGGCATCAAAGGCCGTTACCGGGATCGTTTCGAAAACGGAGTGGGGATTTCCGTGACCTTCAACCACATGGATAGCGATAACTGGGCGGTGTCGGATTACGTGACGGCTTCGCCGGTTAGCTTTACGCCACCGGCTAGCGTGATACCGAATCCGGTAGTCAGAGCGAATACGGCTACCGCGTTAAGAAACGCCGCGACACCGGTATTCGGTGCCATTCCGACCGCAACCACCCAAGGTGGCTCGACCTACATCATAGGCGACAAAGGGGATCGCCCTTGGGAGCAGAACACCGCTTCCTTGCATCTCTATTACGATTTGACTGATAGCACCGAGATTGATGGCGGTATGAGCTGGAGCCGCAGCGAAACCAGCGCAGGGACGTTTAACAGTTATTTGACCACTGCCGGAGGCTCGCCAATTGCAATCGCTAACGGAAACCCCACTGTCAATTCAGTCGCCGGCGTGGCCGGCCTGGCACAAAGCAACAACTTGAATTTGAATGGCCAACGTCTTTCCGTCTACGAACAGCAGTTCTTGCATTTCCTGCCCTCTGTGGAAGATACGCGGCGCTATTTTGCGCACCTGAAACATGATTTTGGGCATGACGTGAAATTGAATGTCGATTTTCAATACATGGATCACGAGACTTATTCGCCTAGCCCAAACAGTGCGGCGTTCGACGATACCTTAAGCGGCGGCAGAGGCCAGTTAACCGTCACGCCTAGCCAGCGGATCGACGGTAACGTGGCATTGCGCTTCCCGTTTTTGTGGGATCAACGTAACTTTGTCACGGTCGGTTTTGGCGCAAACCACAACAATTTGGAAGGCCAAAAACGTTTGGCCTTGAGTAATTGGCAAGATTGGTCCTCAGTGACGAATACTGTTTACGATGGCAAGGGCGAGTCGAGTATTTACTCCGCCTTTATTCAGGACGAAATTTGGCTGCGTAAAAACTTGATTGCTCATCTTGGCGTGCGTTATGACGACTGGTCAACTTCCGGTTCCATCGTACAAAAGGCTACTGTCACTTCCACGGGTACCACCACTAACCTGACGCAAACATACAGCGAACGTTCCGTGTCGCAATTTAATCCCAAATTCAGTTTGACCTGGTTGCCGGCGGATGGCTGCAAGCTGTTTGCTTCAACCGGTTGGGCATTTCGTCCACCCACCAACTCGGATTTGTATTCGACATCACAAACGGCTAGCGGCAGTGTTTTTACCTTGACGCAAGCCGGGCCGAATCTGAAACCGGAAACCATGTATTCATGGGAAGTAGGCGGAGAGGCCACCCCCATTGAAGGTACAACGATTGCCGCCTCGTATTTTCACCATTACATTTCTGATTTGATTTACCGTAAAGATACGACATTAAGCGCAACCAATCGGCTTCAGGAGCGGCAAAATGCGGGTGAAGCGGAGGTTGAAGGCGTGGAGGCCAAATTAAGGCAGAAATTGTATTGGGACTGGCTGCATTTTACCGGAACCTACACCTTAAACGACTCAATAATTACCAAGAACGAGGCGAATCCGCTGTCGGTTGGCAAGCAGATGGTGTTGTTGCCGGAGACCATGTTCAGTGGCGGCTTGGATGTCAAATATGAGCAGTGGAGCGGTGGCATTATCGGGCGCTATGTCAGCCAGCAGTATACGAACGACCAAAACCTGGATCAAAGGGCCGGCGTCCCAGGGAGTTACGACCCTTATTTTCTGGTCGATACCCGTATTGCTTATCAAGCGACGAAAAATATCGATCTGTCGTTTTCTGTGAATAATCTGTTGGATCGGGAATATTCCTCTTTTTATCAACAAGCCGGCCGCACCGTTTATGGGGAGGTGTCTTACAGCTTCTAATGCGATTGACTGTCGCCTCCGGCGCAATCTGCTCCGGATATTCGGTTTGCGAATATCCGGAGTAATGGCTATTGGTAGTTTATAGCCCTCGCTTAGCGTGCACAGTTCACAAAAATTGGCAATGTAAGCGCCGACTTTGTTGTCTTCATCTGTTCTTAATCTTTTCCTAATCAAGACTTAAACATTGCTCTCTAGAATCAAGTCATAGATAAATTATTCTCGATAAAGGGGATTTATGTTTAGAGTGGCAAGTGTCGTTGTAATCAGTCTGTTGATTTCGCCGTTAGCGATGGCAGATGGGCATGGACGAGGTCATCACAAACATCACCACCATGACCGGTACGTCGAGGTCGAGCGGGTGTATGTGCCGGGGCGGGTTACGCAGTACGTCCCGGCACCGCCGCCCGCGCCGCGCTACGACAGATACGACCAACGCTCCACTCAGGGCTTGGTAGGCGGCGCGTTAGGCAGTGCGGCGGGTTACGAGATGAGTAGAGGCGACCCGTTGGGAGCCGGCATCGGTGCCGCCGCCGGCGCCTGGATCGGCAACAGTATGAGCCGTTAATCAGCTACCGCCAATCAATTAACCGGTTTTGAATTTTTGGATGACTCATGCGACAGGAGGACAAAATGAGAATAAAAAATGGTAAAAAATATCAACAAGAGCAATACAGCAGAGTAGAAAAGTTATTGAATGTATTGTTGTTTTTTGTCGTTGCCTACTATAGCTACTATGTGTTGTCTTTCTCCCAAATGGGGGCTTGAGACCACTGGCGGTTGCGGTTTATTGTCTGTTTGCGTTCCTGCCATACAGTCCGGATAAGCAAACGCTAGATCGAATCAGAACCCTGCCAAGTCGTAAGACTTGCAGGGTTTTTTATTGCCGGTTGTTGGGCAATATCGAAGATACATCTAAAAATCGTAATTCTGGAACAAACTGCCCATCGATCCGTTCTCCACGACACGGGGGCTTCGGATATTCAATCCCAGCCCTTGATTGTGCTGGCTGCGCTTAGTTTATTCATAACCTGTTCAAGCCGTTGACAAGGCCGAACCCAGCTGATAGCTTTGCTGTCTGGCACTCACCAATATCGAGTGCTAACGGAATTTGGGGGATGACGTGGCTGGCGGACAAGATTTAAACGAAAGATCGCTGTATTTATTAAAAACCTTGGTTGAGCGTTATATTCAGGACGGTCAGCCTGTTGGTTCGCGTTTGTTATCTAAAGATCCGCAGTTAAAGCTGAGCCCCGCCAGCATTCGCAATGTGATGGCGGATCTGGAAGAGATGGGTTTGATCCATTCCCCGCACACATCCGCCGGCCGAGTCCCGACCGTGAGCGGCTATCGTTTATTTGTCGACAGTTTGTTAACCGTCAAGCCTTTGGCATCCAGCGAATTGGACCAACTGCAACATGGCCTGAAAGGGGAGGCCGATAAAGCCAGTGACGTGTTGAATAAGGCTTCCAAATTATTGTCGGACGTAACGCGGATGGCCGGCGTGGTGACTTTGCCGCGCAGAGAAAGCGTCACCTTGCGGCACATCGAATTTCTGCCTATGTCCAATACTCGGGTGTTGGTGATTTTCGTCACCGACGACCAGGAAGTGCACAATAAAATCATTCATACCCATAAGCAATTCAGTTCTGCGGAATTACAACAGGCAGCCAACTATTTGAATTCGGTTTATTCCGGCCGCAGCTTGGCGAAAATTCGCGATTTGGTGGTGCGGGAGATGGAGCTCGATCAGCGGCAGGTCAATCAAGGCATGATGGACGCGGTGAACATGGCGCAGCTGACCTTCAGCGAACAACCCAACGACGACTATGTGTTGAGCGGCGAAACCAATCTAATGGGCTTTTCCGAGTTGTCGGATATGGAACGACTCAAACAGTTGTTCGAAGCTTTTAGCCAAAAGCGCGGCGTCATTCATTTATTGGATCAGTGTCTACAGGCCGAAGGCGTGCAGATTTTTATCGGTGAAGAGTCCGGCTATAGCGCATTCGATCATTGCAGCCTGGTGACGGCGCCTTATTCGGTGAATGACGAAGTGGTGGGGGTGTTGGGCGTGATCGGCCCCACCCGCATGGCGTATGAAAAAGTGATTCCGTTCGTGGATGTGACGGCAAAATTATTGGGCGCGGCCTTGAATCCCAAATAAATGGCCCTATCGTTAGGCCAACTAAAAAATTTAGAACCATGGAGTAAGTAATGAGTCATCAGCAATCTAGCCACGAACCCCAATCGGATAGCGATTTGATCGCCGAAGTTTTGGAACAGACCAAGCCAATCGACGCCGACGAACAGCCAACCGAAGCATCTGGCGCCGCCCCAGTCACTGTGGAAGCCTTACAGGAACAATTGGAGCAAGCTCAGCAACTGGCTGCTGCCAACCTGGATAAAGCCATCCGCACCATGGCCGAGATGGAAAATTTAAAAAAGCGCGTGCAAAAAGACTTGGACGACGAACGCAAATACGGTCTGGCCAAATTTGCGAAAGAATTGCTGAGTGTTCTGGATAGTTTGGAATTAGGCCTGCAAGCGGCAACCGGCGATAGCCCGGAGATAGTGAAACTACGCGAAGGCAGTGAATTGACCATCAAGCAATTCGAGTCGGTATTTGCCAAGTTTAATATCGAAACTGTCGACCCCATCGGTCAAGCATTCAATCCGGAATTGCACCAGGCGATGGTCATGCAGCCAAGTGCCACCGCCCAACCCAATACCGTGTTAAACGTCTTCCAAAAAGGCTATGTGTTGAACGGCCGTTTATTGCGCCCTGCCATGGTGGTAGTGGCGAAAGCCGACGACAAACCTGCAGATAGCGCAAAAATCGATGAGCAGGCTTGAAATTAAGACGATCAACCGCATATCGCTAACAACTTTTTAATTTATTACCAATTCAAGTCTGGAGAATATCAATGGGCAAAATGATCGGCATCGATTTAGGAACCACCAACTCCTGCGTCGCAGTCCTGGAAAACGGCACCGCGCGGGTTATCGAAAACAGCGAAGGCGCGCGCACCACGCCTTCCATCATCGCTTTTACCGGCGACAATGAAGTATTGGTCGGCCAGTCCGCCAAACGGCAGGCGGTTACCAACCCTGAAAACACTTTGTTCGCGATCAAACGTTTGATCGGCCGCCGTTTTAAAGAAGACGCGGTACAAAAAGACATCAAAATGGTGCCTTACAAAATTATGGAAGCCAACAACGGCGACGCTTGGGTGGAATGCCACGGTAAGAAAATGGCGCCGCCGGAAGTGTCATCCCGCGTGTTGATGAAACTGAAAAAAGACGCCGAAGCGTTCCTGGGTGAAGAAGTCACCGAAGCGGTCATCACCGTACCGGCTTACTTTAACGATTCACAACGTCAAGCGACCAAAGACGCCGGTCGTATCGCCGGTCTGGACGTCAAACGCATCATCAACGAGCCGACCGCGGCGGCGTTGGCGTTTGGTATGGACAAACCCAAAGGCGACACCACCATCGCGGTCTATGACTTGGGTGGCGGTACTTTCGATATTTCCATCATCGAAATCGCTGAAATCGAAGGCGAGCATCAGTTCGAAGTATTAGCCACCAACGGCGATACTTTCTTGGGCGGTGAGGACTTTGACTTGCGCATCATCGATTTCCTGGCCGGCGAATTTAAACGCGACAGTGGTATCGATCTGCACAACGATCCATTGGCGCTGCAACGTCTGAAAGAAGCGGCAGAAAAAGCCAAAATCGAATTGTCGTCAGCTGAGCAAACCGACATCAATCTGCCGTACATCACCGCCGACGCATCCGGTCCGAAACATTTAAATGTCAAACTGACGCGCGCCAAACTGGAATCGCTGGTTGACGAACTGATCGAAAGAACCAAAGGCCCTTGCTTGCAAGCGATTAAAGACGCCGGTATTTCGACCTCGAAAATCAACGACGTAATTCTGGTTGGCGGTCAAACCCGCATGCCGAAAGTCCAAGCCTTCGTTAAAGAGTTGTTCGGTAAAGAGCCACGTAAAGACGTTAACCCTGACGAGGCGGTAGCTTTAGGTGCGGCAATCCAAGCCGGTGTATTGGGCGGCGACGTTAAAGACGTACTGTTGTTGGACGTAACACCACTGTCTTTGGGTATCGAAACCCTAGGCGGCGTGATGACCAAATTGATCGAGAAAAACACCACGATCCCGACCAATGCTTCGCAAACCTTCTCGACTGCGGACGATAACCAAACTGCCGTGACCGTACACGTGTTGCAGGGTGAGCGGGAAGTCGCTGCCGGTAATAAATCCTTGGGGCGGTTTGACTTGCAAGACATCCCGCCGGCACCGCGCGGTATTCCGCAAATTGAAGTGTCGTTCGACATTGATGCCAACGGTATCTTGAACGTATCGGCGAAAGACAAAGCCACCGGCAAAAAACAATCCATCGTGATTAAAGCCTCCAGCGGTTTGTCGGACGACGAAGTTGAACGCATGATCAAGGACGCCGAAGCGCACGCCGACGAAGATCGCAAACTGAAAGAACTGGTGTCCGCGCGTAACTCTGCGGAAGGCATGATCCACGCCACCGAAAAATCGCTGAAAGAACTGGGCGATCAAGTAGCTAGCGACGAAAAATCGGCGATTGAATCGGCGATCAAAGACCTGCAAGCGGTGCTCAAATCCGACGATAAAGAGGCGATTGAAGCTAAAACTCATGCCTTGACCGAGTTATCCGGCAAATTAGCCGAGCGCGTATATGCACAAAAAGGTGCGGAAGGCGGTGCCGAGGCCGGACATGCCGCAGGCGCCTCTGAAGCTGCCGCCGAGCATGATCACAACGTGGTCGATGCGGAATTTGAAGAGGTTAAGGACGATAAGAAGTAAGGTGTAGGGCGGATGGCGTAAGCCGATCCGCCTTTGCTCTTGATAAGGCGGAACGCCCAGCGGCTTCCGCCTTATGAGTTACCGGGTTGAGTATTTGTTTATGATTTGGTTTATTCGTGCATGGAATGGAGATTTGTCGCCACGTTTAGCATTTTTATTATTGGTTGTTCTTCCAATAGTAATTGTTAGGGTTTTGGGTAAGATTTATGGTCATGCCAATTTGTTTGCATATGGATACTTGTTGCACCCTGCATTATCAATACCTTTTGGACTTTTTGAGTTTTTAATCTACTCAACAGGCCTGATTTGTTTCTGGAGATCTATAAGTCTGTGCCAAAAAAATTGGAAAATTTATTTGGCACAAATTGTTGCAGTTGGGATTGCTTTTTTTCATGTTATCAGATTGATATTTGGTGTGTTATTTGTTTTATTACCAAATTATTAGAATTCCGGCGTCTAAGGCTAGTATATGCTGCGTACGCCTAACATATTGCATTCTTGAAATTTAACTCGATTTTTACGGAAAAATTATGGACACGTCAATAATCGAAAGCGAAGCGCTACATCTTCCTCCATCAGGCCGAGCAAAACTTGCTCACAATTTGCTGCTAAGTTTGGAAAATTTATCGGATGAGTCACGTAAGGTACGCACCGCGTACCTTTTTGTTTTTGCGAGGTAGATATGCATACTGCTGTTACGGAAGTCAAAGAATTATTGAATAGGCTGCCTGAAGAAAGCAGTTATGAAGATATTCAATACCATTTGTATGTCATCGCTAAAATCCAGCAGGGAATAACTAGGGCGGAAACCGAAGGCGTTATCCCTCATGACGAAGTCGAAAAGCAGTTTGAAAAATGGCTCGAAGATTAAGCTGGTCTCCGGAAGCTATCGAAGATTTAAATTCTATTAGAGACTATATAGCCAGAGATTCCTTGTTTTACGCCCGTTCGGTTGTCCGTAAGGTGTTGGGTACTGCAAAGCGAATTCCAGAGGCAGTGGAAACAGGCAGAATTGTGCCTGAAGTTGGCGATAAAAATATCAGAGAACGGTTTGTATACAGCTATCGGCTGGTTTATAAGATTGATGAAATGCAAATTACCGTCGTCGCTGTGATTCATGGTAAACGATTGTTGGAAAATATCTCTGAACGTTTTAACTGATTGAATAATGTTCAATAAAAAGTAATAAAAACTCACTAATTAAAATGGCCGCAAAAGAAGACTTTTACAAACTGCTGGAACTGGATCGCAACGCGAGCGAAGCCGAAATCAAGAAGAGCTATCGCAAGATGGCGATGAAATTTCATCCCGACAGAAACAAGGATAATCCGGAAGAAGCGGAGAAAAAATTCAAGCTGGTCAAGGAAGCCTACGAGATTTTGTCCGACCCGAAAAAACGCGCGGCTTACGATCAATTCGGTCATGCCGGCGTCGATTCGTCGATGGGTGGCGGGCGCGGCGGCTTTAGCGGGGCGGAGAATTTTAGCGATATTTTCGGTGATGTGTTCGGCGATATTTTCGGTGGCGGTCGGCAGCAGCGCAGCAGCGTGCAACGCGGCGCCGATTTGCGTTACAACCTGGAACTGACGCTCGAAGAGGCCGTCGGTGGAACCGAAGCGACAGTCAAGGTACCGGTGCTGGTGGCTTGCACCGAGTGTAACGGCAGCGGCGCCAAAAAAGGTAGCAGCCCGGTCACCTGTAACACCTGTCATGGTCACGGCCAAGTCAGGATGCAACAAGGTTTTTTCTCGGTGCAACAAACCTGTCCTACGTGCCGCGGCACCGGCAAGCAAATCAAGGATCCTTGCCCAAAATGTTACGGCCAGGGTCGGGTGCAGGAAACCAAAACACTCAACGTCAAAGTGCCAGCCGGCGTGGATACCGGCGACCGGATTCGTTTGGCCGGCGAGGGCGAGGCGGGTGCGAACGGCGGTCCGGCTGGGGACTTATATGTACAAGTGCAGGTCAAGGATCACCCGATTTTCACCCGCGACGGTGCTAATTTGTATTGCGAAGTGCCGATCAGTTTCCCGATGGCTTGTTTGGGTGGTGAACTGGAAGTACCTACGCTGGACGGCAAGGTCATGTTGAAAATTCCGCCGGAAACCCAAACCGGACGCATGTTCCGTTTGCGCGGCAAAGGTGTGAAACCGGTCCGGGGCGGTGCTGTCGGCGATCTGTTGTGCAAGGTGCAATTGGAAACCCCGGTACATCTAACCAAAGATCAAAAAGCCATGATCGAGAAGTTGGGCGAATCATTATCCGGCGGCGGCAAACACCACAGTCCGCAAGAGCATGGCTGGATGGATGGCGTGAAAAACTTCTTCGACAAATTAACAGGGTAAGCCATGGTGCGGATCGCGGTAGTAGGCGCTTCCGGGCGTATGGGTTTATGTTTGCTGAAAGCCGCGTTGGCGGCGGAAAACGCCGAGTTGACGGTGGCGGTATCCCGCCCGGATAGCTTGGCGCTGGGCAAGGATGCCGGTGAACTTGCCGGTGTGTCGGCGGCAGGTATTCAGGTCTGCGACGACTTGGCTGCTCTGACTAATAAATTTGACGTATTGATCGATTTCACCCGGCCCGATGCGTCGATGGATTACATCGAAATCTGCCGCCAAGCAGGGAAAAAGGTTGTGATCGGTACTACCGGTTATAGCGATGCGCAAAAAGCCGCGATTACTAGGGCTGCACAGGATGTGGCAATAGTCATCGCGCCCAATTTCAGCGTCGGCGTCAATCTGTCTTTAAAGTTGCTGGAGATGACTGCCAAGGTGATGGGCGATTACACGGACATCGAAGTGATTGAAGCACATCACCGTCACAAAGTGGATGCACCATCCGGAACCGCGTTGCGGATGGGCGAGGTAGTCGCTGCAGCCTTGGGACGCGATTTGAAAGACTGCGCAATCTATGGCCGCGAAGGCGATACCGGCGCGCGCGACCGCAAAACCATCGGCTTTTCCACGATTCGGGCCGGCGATATTGTCGGCGAGCACACGGTCATGTTTGCCGACGATGGCGAGCGGGTGGAAATTACCCATAAAGCCAGCAGCCGTATGACCTTCGCCAACGGTGCGGTAAGAGCTGCGGCTTGGTTGGCGGACAAACCGAATGGACTGTTCGATATGCAGGATGTGTTGGGTCTGAAAGGCTAATCAGGTCTTAAATCTTGTCTGCACGCCGCTGAATAAGCTAGGTCTTATATTCGTAGAGGCGTTACCTCGCCAGTCAGTTTATAATGCCGGTAATCCGCGATAACCTGAGCGTGATCGAAAGCCAACAGGCTGGGCAGATTGTCGAAATTGAATAAACCAAAGTTTTTAGCATCGTCGGCCGCCATCGGTGTGCCATGGGCTTTCGCCAGGTAGACGGCGGTGACGGTGTGGTTGCGTGGGTCGCGTTGCGGATTGGAGTAAAGGCCCAGTAGTACGGTTAGTTGTACATCCAGACAGGTTTCTTCCTTGGCTTCGCGGATGGCCGCGTGCTCAATCGTTTCGCCGACATCGACAAACCCGCCGGGTACTGCCCAGCCATAGGGCGGATATTTCCGCTCTATCAACACGAAAGGACGCTGGGGGTGGTCGATCAGTTCGATCAAAATATCGGCGGCTAACAAGGGGGTGACGGGCTTTGCCATGGCATTCCTGAAAATGATGAGTTTTAGTGCATTGAAAATAGGCGTGTTCTGCTAAATTTAACCATGTTTTCAAGCGTTGCTGAAATTCTCGATGCTTTTTCCTCGACCAATTAATCATGAATTAATCGGCTTTTCATATCATCCCAGCCGCTTTACACGGCGCTATTAAAGTCGAATCAAATTTCCAAGAATCAAAACATGAATGAGTTTATTCCCGGCCAACGCTGGATTAGTAATACCGAATCGGAACTCGGTTTGGGTATGGTCATAGACACCGAGTTTAACCGTGTCACCGTGCTATTTTTAGCGACCGGCGACCGCCGGGTTTACGCCAGAGATAACGCGCCGTTGACCCGGGTGCAGTTCAACGAAGGCGACGTGATCGAATCGGCGGATTACGCCAAGATTAGCGTGCAACAGGTGCAACAACACAATGGTTTGTTGACTTACATCGGTATCGATGAAGACGGTCAGCTGCAACAAATTGATGAGATGGAGCTTAACCATCATATTCAGTTCAACAAACCGCAAGATCGTTTGTTTACTGGGCAATTCGACCCGACGGCCTGGTTTTTATTGCGTTACGAAACCTGGCGGCGCCAGCAACAGCATCAGCAAGCCGCGACCAAAGGTTTGCAGGGTGCGCGGGCTTCGCTGATTCCGCATCAGCTGTATATCGCCCATCAAGCCGCCAGCCGCGCCTTGCCGCGCATTATGCTGGCCGACGAAGTGGGTTTGGGTAAAACCATCGAAGCCGGTTTAATCATCCAACATCGCTTGATTAACGGCTTAAGCAAGCGGGTGTTGATTTTGGTACCGGAAAGTCTGTTGCATCAATGGTTGGTGGAGATGCTGCGCCGCTTCAATCTGCGCTTCAGCATTTTCGACGAAAGCCGTTGCTTTGCCAGCCCCGACGAGAACCCGTTTCTCAGCGAGCAATTAGTGCTGTGTAGCCAGCGCTTCTTTGCCGATTCTCCGCATCGCCAGCAACAAGCTTTGGATGCAGGTTGGGATCTGGTGGTGGTTGACGAAGCGCATCATCTGGAGTGGAGCGAAGACGCACCCAGTGCCGACTATTTATTTGTCGAGCAATTGGCATTGGCATCTCCCGGCCTGATTCTGTTGACCGCTACGCCCGAGCAATTAGGTAAGGAAAGTCATTTTGCGCGTTTGCGCTTGCTCGATCCGGATCGTTTTTACCGTTTTGAAGAATTCCTGCGCGAAGAAAGCCAGTTTGAGCCGGTAGCCAGACTTGCCAATTTGCTGATTTCCGGCGAAGCGCTGGATGCCGAACAGCAGGAGCAATTGAAAGTTTTATTAAAACAGGACAATGTCGACAAACTGCTGCAACAGGTTAACGACAGCGAAGCGAATGCACGGGAAGAGTTGATCAAGTTGTTGCTCGATCATCATGGCACCGGCCGGATTTTGTTCAGAAACTCTCGACAAACCGTGCAGGGTTTTCCGGATCGTCAGCGCCATGCTTATCCGCTGCAAGGTGAAGACACGACGGACTTAGCCAACAGCCCTTATCTGCATTGGCTGGTTGCGCAGTTGAAGGCCTTGGGCGACGAAAAGGCCTTATTAATCTGCAAACGTGCGGAAACCGCGATCCAGCTGGAGCAATTGTTACGGCAGCACGTCGGGCATACCGCCGCGGTGTTTCATGAAGGCATGAGTATCGTCGAGCGGGATAGGGCGGCGGCATTTTTCGCCGACGAAGAGAGCCGGGCGCAAGTGTTGATTTGTTCCGAGATCGGCAGTGAAGGGCGCAATTTTCAATTCGTGCGCCATCTGTTTTTGTTTGACCTGCCGGAAAATCCGGATTTGTTGCAGCAGCGTATCGGTCGTCTGGATCGAATCGGCCAAAAGCATGTGATTCAAATTCATATCCCTTATCTGCTAGATAGTACTCAGCACGTATTATTCCGTTGGTACGACGAGGGCCTGGACGCATTCCGGCATAATTGTTCGGGTGCCGCACAAGTCTTGAAGTTGCTAGGCGATGCTCGTGACAGTGCATTGCTCAGCCGCGATGCGGCGGCAGTCGAGGCTTTGATCGCCAAGACCAAGGCTCTGAACAGTCAGGTTGAAGAGGAATTGCATAAAGGCCGCGATTTGCTGTTGGAGCTAAATTCTTGCCGGCCGCAAGAAGCCGCGCGCCTCGTGGAAGAGATCAGTGCCGGCGAACGCGACGGTAGTTTGTGGCCGTTTATGGAAGCGATGTTCGACTGTTATGGCGTCGATGTTGAAGACCATTCGCGCGATTGTCATATCCTCTGGCCCAGCGAAAATCTGCGCATCGCCCATTTTCCGATGCTGCAAGACGACGGCCTGACGGTAACGATCAACCGAGACATCGCGCTGGCCAGGGAAGACATGCAGTTTTTGACCGCCGAGCATCCCATGGTATTGTCGGCCATGGATTTGGTGTTATCCAGCGAGACCGGCAATGCCGCGGTCAGCGTGGTCAAACATCCGCAACTCAAAGCCGGCCAATTCCTGTTGGAGTTGTTGTTTGTTGCCGAATGCAGTGCGCCCGCCGAATTGCAAATCGGCCGATTTTTACCGCACACGCCGCTGCGCGTTTTGGTCGATCAAAATAAAAAGGATCTAACGGCTGTTATTAGCCACGACAGCTTAGTGGAGACCGGCGATAGCTTCGATAAGGCGCAAATCAGCCAGTTTTTGAACAGCCAACGTCAGCATATTCAGGATATGATCAAAGTCGCGGAGCAGTTGGCGGGTGCGCAAATGCAGAAGTTGATAGCGGAAAGCAGTAATCTGATGATAGCCACGCTAACCGGGGAAATCAAACGACTGGTGCGGCTGAAAAAGATCAATCCCGGCATCAAGGAGCAGGAAATAGAGCAACTCAAGGAGATGACCATGCTCTCGCACGAAAGTATACAGGAAACTCAGTTGCGGCTGGATGCGGTGCGGTTTGTGATTACCAGCTAACTTGCCGACAGCGATTTACGGCGAGCAGGTGCCGTTTTGTGCCGGGATGACGATTAAGCGGTTTTGATCAGCACGGTGGTGTCGTCCAGTTCCACGCATTCAAACATCAGATCGTCGATAGAACCTTCCACGTGGTCTACGTAGTGTAAGCCGCATTCCGAATCGACATGTTGATGTTTCAGAATGCCGTGTACACTGAACGGCGTTCTGGATTCAGGCAATACCATGGTGATTTTAACTTTGCCGGCAACATCGGGACTGATGGGGTCTTGAAGCTTAACCCGGATGCCGCTATAGCTGATGTCCAGGATTTCCGCATTCAGCGAAATTTCCCGGGGTGTTCTGCTATTGAAAATAATGCCGGCCTGCAGGCCTCTAGGTTTTACTCTACGGTGAATTCGTTTTTCGAAACTCATGTGTTGTGGCCTCTGCTGAAGAATCGCGGTAATGCTATTGAGGATTTAGTGTAGGTGCAAAGTCAGTTTTTGCTACTGTGGCGTGCCCATCATGCCATATCTTTTCTATTCATACACCCGTTAATTGCGGGCATAAAATAAGGTTATTGCATGTTATTTTCAGAATTGGGTTTGTCCGAGCAGCTTCTTAAGGCGGTTGCCGAACAAGGCTATGAAACTCCCACACCGATTCAGGCGCAGGCTATTCCGGTCATTTTGCAAGGCCGCGATGTGCTGGCCGGCGCGCAAACCGGCACCGGCAAAACTGCCGGATTTACCTTGCCTCTCCTGCAGCTGTTGCAAGGACAGCCGGTTCCGCAAAAGCCGCGTCCGGTTCGGGTATTGATTTTGACACCGACCCGCGAATTGGCGATGCAGGTTTATGAAAGCGTCAGAACCTATGGCAAGCATTTACCTTTTTTTGCCGAGGCGATTTTTGGCGGCGTCAGTATCAACCCGCAGATTCAGAAGATCCAGCGCGGCACCGATATTGTCGTTGCCACGCCCGGCCGTTTGCTGGATTTGATTCAGCAACAACATCTGGATTTGTCAAAGGTTGAGCATTTCGTACTCGATGAAGCCGACCGAATGCTGGATATGGGGTTTATCCGCGATATTCGTCGAATCATCGCTTTGCTGCCGAATAAACGCCAGAACCTGCTGTTCTCGGCGACCTATGCCCCGGAAATTAGCGCACTGGCCGAACAAATCCTCACTGATCCAGTTGAAATCGCTGTTGCCAAGCGCAATGCCGCGGCCGATACCGTTTCGCAACTGGTGTATGGCATTAACCGTGAATACAAGCGCGAATTGCTGTCCTACCTGATAGGCAACGGCCATTGGCAGCTGGTGTTGGTGTTCGTCCGCACCAAGCATGGCGCGGATCGTTTGGCCAAGCAGTTGATCAAGGATGGCATCCGTTGCGCGGCCTTGCACGGTGATAAAAGCCAGGGTGCTCGGGTGCGGGCTTTGGAAGACTTCAAAAATGGCAGCATTACCGCCTTGATTGCCACCGACATTGCCGCGCGCGGCCTGGACATCGATCAATTACCGCATGTGGTGAACTTCGATTTGCCGCAAGTTGCGGAAGATTATGTGCATCGTATCGGCCGTACCGGCCGAGCTGGCGCCGAAGGGCAGGCAATTTCGCTGGTTGATCCGGAAGAGGCGTACTTGTTGGCTGCCATCGAAAAACTGTTGAAAAGGCAGATTCCGCGAGTCGACGATACCGGCTATCCGAGGGTATCTTTGGCTGCGACCAATAGCAAGCCGCAGCCGAAACCGGCTCAGCCGAACAAGCCGGCGGCCAGACGGCCGCATAATGGCCGGGCAGGGGAGTCGGCTAAACGCGCGCCGAATTCGCGCAAACCGCGTGCGCAAACGGCCAAGCCCCGCTAATCAATTTGATTTGTCGTGCCCGGTCATGGGCACGGCATTCGTCTCTCCCCGAATGCCGGTTTATTCCGCAACCGGCTCTGCGAACATATGGATTGCCAGCCATATCGACTCAATGTCCGGATGGGTCCAATCCACCCTATGCCGGCAATGCGCTGGAATCAGCAGATAGTCGCCGGGCTTAAGATCGACTGGTGCGGATTGGGCAAATGTCAGTCTGGCTTCGCCTTGTAACAACATCACCCATTCGTCCTGATTTTGATCGTACCACTCGTTTTCGGGGCTGCAATGGCCCTTGGAAACGATGCGCTCGATGCGAATAGTAGGCTTGCTAAACAAGGTTTGGCATAATTCTATTGGCAACTGAGCTGGAATGTCTGTAAAAATGCACGAACTGCTGATGTTCATAAAAGCGGGTACATAATAAAAAATTGGGGGAGGGGAATGAATATGAATAATACGTCTTTTACTGCGTTAATGGCGGTGGTTATCGATAAACTACCGGGGATTATGCAACTGTCGCAACGCAGTTGCGATACTGCTAAATGCGTGGATTTTTTGGCGCCGCTGTTGCTGCGGCTGTATTTGGCACCGGTATTTTGGATGGCGGGTACCAAAAAATTTGCCAATTTTTCCGACACGGCCGAGTGGTTTGGTAATGCTGAATGGGGCTTGGGTTTGCCGGCGCCATATGTGTTGGTGTTTCTGGTCGCGCTATTTGAAATCGTCGGCGCCTTGTTTTTACTGTTAGGTTTTGCCACCCGGCCTATCACTTTGCCATTGATGATCATCATGGTGGTCGCAGCGGTCAGCGCGCATCTCCAAAATGGCTGGTTGGCCATTGCGGCCGGTAGCGGCATTTTTGCCACCGAGCGCACGATAGGCGCGATTGAGCGACTGGAGCGGGCCAAGGAAATTTTACAGGTGCAGGGCGACTATCAATGGCTGACCGAGAACGGCGCCTTGGTGATACTGAATAACGGGATTGAGTTTGCCGCCACCTATTTCGTCATGTTGCTGGCTTTGTTTTTCCTGGGCGGCGGCCGGTTTGTCAGTGTGGATTACTGGCTGGCGCGCAAGTATTTGCCTGAACTAACACCCAGGGCCTGACCACCACAGCCCACACCGAACTGTTGGCACTGATCCATTCGCCGGCCTGTCGATCCGAAACATGACCGATTAGGCCGGCTTCCAGCCATTGCTCAACTTGCGCCTTGTTGTCGCGCGAGAACTGATAAGCTACTTCTACCAGATCCAGTTCCTTTGCAACCGAGATTGCCAGGCCGGCCGCGAAAAAACGTTGCAACTCGGCCCAGGGAATGGACGAGGTTTCCAAATTCACCTTGGCTTTTTCCAGATCGGGGAGAGAGTCGTTCATTAACATTTTCCGGTTGGGATGTTGTAGTATGCCCAGCTATTTTATCGTAACCCGGTTTATAAAACAGAAGTGAGGATTCATCGATGTCGCTATTGAGTTCATTTAAAAAGCGTTCCACCCTGGACGCGGCGATCAAGCAAGTTGCCCAGGCCCGTAAAAGCGAAGGCAGCAAAGCCGAGCAACTATACAAGGGTGCGTATCAAGGCTTTGCTAATGTCATTGCCGACCATTTGATCGTCTCCGAAGCGCTGTATCACTGGGGATTTGGGCTATTACACGAAGCCCGGACTCAAGAACCGAAAGCCGCTATTGAAATTTACGAAGATGCCATTTCCAAGTTTTCTTTTTGCTTATTGATTTCGCCTAACTATTTGGGGGCGGCGATAGACGGCGGCGTAGCATTTATGGAATTGGCCCGCATCAGTGCCGAGGCGGCGAAGCCCGACCTTTACGATTTGGCGGAAGATTTTTTCGAGAAGGCCTGCGCCATTCAAAAAGGCAGCGCAGCTTACAATCTGGCCTGCGTTTATGCATTACGCGGCGATAACGACGCCTGCTTGGCCGCACTGCAAACCGCCAGGGAATTTGGTAGTTTGCCCGACGAACAAAATATATTGCAAGACGACGATATGGCCGGCGTGATTAATGCCCCTTGGTTCAAGGCGTTTATGGAGGAGGTACGCGCTACGCCGGCCCCGGAAAAAACCAGAATCAAGGATGTTGAAATTAATGTGGAGCCGGGCTTCAAGATAGAGAAAAAAGAGGACTTTGATTACTACTCATAAGTTATTAGGCCGTCCAAACTTTAATACCCTGCGGGCACCAAGGCTTAGCGGGGTTTTAGGTCTGAATGAGTCAGACTGTCCATCTGCGCGGTTTTCCATATAGCCAATCCGTTTTTGTCCGCGGATAGGGGATGAAAGCAAGCTATTTGATGCACGCTGGCATTAATCGGGTTTTTCCGTCCAGGTTGTTTGTTGTACCGGCAAGATGAACCTTGCTATGTCTTTCAGGATTTAGCTGATAGCGAATGCGCTTTGGTTTCCATGGCAGGCTTGGCGTCGCCGACATCCTGGTAGCGCTGAGCGGTTTCATCGAATGCCTCGGCGATAGCCAAAAAGGCATCGGTGACATCCGGATCGAAGTGCGTTCCCCGGCCTTTAGCGATCAGCCGCACCGCTTCTTCGTGGGGATACGCTTCTTTATAAACCCGTTTGCTGATCAGTGCGTCGTAAACGTCGGCGACTGCCATCAAACGGGCGCTCAGCGGGATTTGCTCTCCGGAAAGCCCTTGCGGATAACCGGCGCCATCCCATCTTTCATGGTGGCAATAAGCGATCTCCACCGCGTAATTTAAAAACGACCAGTCACTGTCGCCAAAATCCCGCGCCGCCGACAAGATGGCAGACCTTCCCTCCGCGCAGTGCGTTTTCATAATCGTCCATTCATCCGGCGATAGTTTTCCCGGCTTAAGCAGTATCGCATCGGGAATGGCAACCTTGCCGATGTCGTGCAGAGGCGCGGATTTAAACAACAGTTCGATGTCGCCATCGGTGAGACTATAGCGAGCATTGGTGCGCAACCGTTCGGCCAACAACTGCACGTATCGTTGGGTACGGCGTATATGGTTGCCGGTCTCGTTGTCCCTGACCTCCGCCAAGGCACAAAAAGCCGCGATGATGGAGCTTTGCGCGGCGATCAGCTGCCGATCTTTGCGAAATAACTCTGCCGTGCGCTCGGCCACCAATTGCTCAAGATTGTCGTTATGCTGTTTCAGCTCGCGCCTGGTGGTGGCCAGGGCCAGATGATTACGGACCCGGGCCAACACCACCGGCGCGGATGCCGGTTTATGAATAAAATCCTCGGCGCCCAGTGACAGACCGCACTCCTCGTCCACGGCGCTATCCAAGCTGGTCAGAAAAATCACCGGAATATCACGAGTCGCGAGGTTGGCTTTAAGTTGCTTACAAACCTCGAAGCCGTCGATGCCCGGCATGACGACATCCAGTAATATCAGGTCCGGCGCGTCGCGGCCGATCAGCGCCAAAGCCTCGGAGCCATCGCTGGCAAAGCGGGTGCTGTATCCCTTGCCCAAGATGTTGCTCAACACCTCGATGTTATTTAAGGAGTCGTCTACGATCAGTATTTTCGGTCGTTTATCTTGGCTATTCATGGTCTGTCCAGCTATTGCCCTCTAAGAGTTTCTCTAATGCAATCAATGCTGCATCGTAGCGCAATTCTTGTGTCGCTTGCGCAATTTCCGCAAATTCCAAGGCGAGTTCATGATCGCCTATCTTGTGGGCGAGATCGGTGACCGAATACCGGGCATCCAGATTCTTAGTTTTCAATTGGCGAAGCAATTTCTGTAGGTCGGGCAGCAGATTGGCATGTTTAAACTGTTTTTCTGAATTAACCGATAAGGCAAGCCGCCTATCGTCAGCATCTTCCAATGACTGACTCAATAACAGGAGGGCCGCCTCGCATTCCTGAGCAAGTAGTTCCGTTTGCGCCGTCAAATTTCTCTCCTCTCCGCTTTTGAGCATCCGGCACAGTCGGTCGGCCGAGGCTTGAAGCGCGCCGAGGCCTAAATTGCCGGCCTCGCCTTTCAGGCTGTGAGCGAGTAAAAACAGTTGCTCCGAATCGCCATCGGCAAGCCGTTGGTGCAATAGCGTTGCAGCGTTCCGATACTGCTCGGCAAACGCCAGCAATAGGCGCCGGTAAAGGGCGATGTTGCCTCCCAGCCGGGCCAAAGCCGCTTGCACCGCCACGCCTGGCAGATTGCTCTCGAGTTGGGCAATCGCCTTGGTATCCGGGCGAATGTCGGCAGCTTTTTCCTGCTGCGCCGTAGCGGGTTTGGGCTTGATCCACCTCGCCAGCGCATTGGCGAGTTCTTCCGGTTCGACCGGCTTGGCGATGTGGTCATTCATGCCGGCCGCTACGCAGGCCTCTTTATCTTGATTCATCGCCGCAGCAGTCATGGCAATGATGGGCAATTCCTTTAACGCCGGCAATTGGCGAATCTTGCGGGCGGCCTCCAGGCCATCCAGCACCGGCATATGCAGGTCCATCAACACCGCATCGAAATGGGATTTCTCCAGGCATGCCAAGGCCTCCAGGCCATTGTTGGCAGTCTTGACCGCCAAGCCGCCTTTAATCAGAAATTCCTGTGCCACCTGTTGATTGAGTTGATTATCCTCGACCAGCAAAATCCGCGCGCCGCGGATAGCTGCCAGCGTGGTTCGGGTGGCGTTGAATACTTCGGCGGCGGGAACAGGCTGGCTGGTTTCGTTTCGTTGCAGTTGAACCAGGGTGTTGAGCAGGTTGGAGGGTGTGACCGGCTTGGCGATGATCGCGTCCACTGGAATGTTGCCCGCCGACTTGGCCAGCGCCTCGCGCTCATAAGCCGTGATCATGATGGATATTGGCGGCCGGCTGTTATGTTCGTCATGGGCTATGGTCTCGGCTAGTTCCAGACCGTTCATGCCGGGCATTTTCCAATCCAATAACAACAGCTCAAAGGGTTTTCCGCATCGCTCCGCTTCGGCGAACAAGCGTAAACCTGTTTCGCCCGAATCAGCCGTCGCCACTTCGAATTGCCAACTTTCCAAAATCGAGCGCAGTATCGTCAGCGAGGTTTCCTGATCGTCGACCACCAGGGTGCGCATGGGGCATAAACCCTGCAAACGCCAGCCCGGTGTCTGCTCGCTGGACGAAATACCGGCCGGCAGGCCTAGTCTAACCGTAAAGGCAAAGGTACTGCCGGATTCGGGTTCGCTCTCCAGGGTGATTTCTCCCGCCATCAATTCCACCAGGCGTTTCGAGATCGTTAGCCCCAAGCCGGTGCCGCCGAATTTGCGGGTGATGCCGGCGTCGGCCTGCGCGAAAGGCTGAAACAGTTGGCCGGCTTGTTCGGCCGTGATGCCGATGCCGGTATCTCTTACCGCAAAACGCAGACGTATGGCATTGTCCGTTCTTTCCTGCGTCTCGACGCGAAGGTGGACTTCGCCTTGATGGGTGAATTTAATGGCGTTGCCGACCAGGTTGTTAATGATTTGGCTGAGGCGGAGCGGGTCGCCCTGCAACTGATCGGGCACATCCTGTGCTATATCGATGAACAGCTCTAGGCCTTTTTCATCGGCACGGATGGAGAACAAGTCTGCCGTCGCCCGCAGTATGTCTTCCAAGCTGAATTCGATGGCCTCAATGTCTATGCGCCCGGCTTCGATTTTTGAGTAATCGAGAATGTCATTCAGAATACCCAGCAAGGCTCGCGATGAATTCAATACCTTGCTGAGGTAATCGTGTTGCTTCCGGTTCAGCTCGGTATCCAGTGCCAGTTGCGTCAGGCCGATGATGGCGTTCATCGGGGTACGTATCTCGTGGCTCATGTTCGCTAAGAAATCGGATTTGGCCAGATTGGCACTTTCGGCTTGTTTCCTGGCGTCCAACAACTCCGTCGTGCGCTCGTTTACTAGGTGTTCGAGATGATTTTTGTAGTGCTCCAATTCGACTTCGTACCGTTTGCTGTCGGTGATGTCCATACGTATGCCCAGGATACGGCTAACCATGCCGTCTTCGCCGCGCTGCACGCAGAATGCTTTAACACTGATCCAGCGATAGCTGCCGTTGGCATGGCGCATCCTGGCTTCGTAACTGTAGGCATTGGCGCGTTTCGACAGTACGGCCGCAATTTTTTCGGCGATGCCGGCTCTGTCGTCGGGATGGAGGCGCTCCAGCCATTCGTTACGATCACCGGGGCCGGGTTTTGCTTGATAGCCTAGCATCGTGAAATAAATCGGTGACATCTCGAAACTGTCCTTTTTGACGTCCCAATCGAAAATGCCGATTTGCGCCACATCCATCGTCAAGCGCAGACGCTCTTCCGATGTTTTGAGCTGCTCTTCGACTTGCTTACGTTCGGTAATGTCGAGCGTAAAACCGTTGATCTGTCCGCTTTCTTCATCCAGATAAGCGGACATCGAGAACCATTTGGTTTGCCCGGTTACGAGCACCGCTTGTGCTTCAAAGCCGCGTACCTCTTTATTTGTCCGCAGCAATTGATAAAACAACTTCAATTGATCGAGATCGGCCCACAGCTTCTCGGCCGGCACATAACGTTGCAGAAAAGTATCGACGGAGTCGCAATCCAATTGGCGTGCCAAAGTGAGATTCAGAAAGCTAAACTGACCTGCAAAATTTCTCTGAAAAATACCGACCGGTGCATTCTCGATAATGTAGCGGTAATTTCTTTCGTCGTTCTGCCATTTCAAACGGCTGTGCCGCGCAACCAAGGCTAACACTAACGAAGCGATCAAAATGACGAGTCCGGCCGTGCCGTACCAGGCCAAATGTTTCCGCCATTCGGCCAGATAGTCCTGTTCGGCGATGGCGGCCAGCACGTACAAAGGATAATCGCCGACCCGCCGAAAACTATAGAGGCGTTTAACGCCATCGCCCGGGCCGGGCTGTAGATAGGAGCCGTGGGTTATGCCCTGGGCGATGTATTGGTGCAGGGGGTGGTTAGGCATGGTTTTGCCTAGATTGGCTTCCAGATGCGGATGGCGAGCCCAAAGCCTCATGTGCTCGTCGCGGAGTAACACCGCGCCGTGCTCGCCAAGGTTCAACGTCGCGTAAAAACTTTCGAACGAACTCAATTGCACGATGACGTTAACGTATCCGGCAAAGCCACCGTCGGGAAAATCGATACGCCGGGTCAGGGAGATATGCCAGATGCCCAGAGTACGTGATATTTCCGGCGGGGAAATGTGTAAGCCAGTCTGGCGATGATCCCTATGAAATTGAAAGCTTTCTTTGTCGGCGACATCGATGGCTGGCTGAGCATCGATAGAACTGTAGATACAATCGCCGTTGGTATTGAATATCTGGATTCCGCCGATCTCGATCACCGCCGCTTGCTGAATATCGTTGGCCTTTTCCTGCAGCAAGGCTTGCATAGCATGGTTTTCAACGGCGTTATCGAATTGGCTGCTGCGCATGTCCTCGGGTCGAATATGCCCCTGAAGATCTTTCAGAATCAGATCGATTTTTTGTAGGGTGGCCAGCGCATGCCCCTCCAGAACCAGAGCGATATTTGCTGTTTCGATACGCGCGTGTTCTATGTGGTTATCGCGCTCTTGCTGCAGGCTCAAGCCCATCAGCGCCACAAATCCCAAGATACCGACCAAGCCAGCGGCGATTGCCAACCCAAATGCCGATATTCTTGGAAAACGTTGTTTCATGTGCCCACTCCCGGCTATAAATTATCACCTAAATTCGGCAATTGCTAAAAAGCCGAGGACTCAAAGCGAGCCGCTGAGATGGCCGCGCATAAACCGGCGCGAGTCGAGTTCCATCGTGAACGGCTCTATGCAATCCTAACGTAACAACAATTCGAAAGACTTATTTTGCGCCGCCGCTTTGCCGTATCAGAACTCGGCTAATCTTGAAACGAGAAAACCGAACGCATACGGGTAAAGGTTTTCGCTACTGTTGGTAGCAGGCATTGACAATCGCCCGCAATTTTTCCAGGCCCAATTCACGGGTCAGCGCTATATTGCGCTCGGGAATACCCTCCGGGTCGGGATGACTGGCGACGGCTTTTTCGATGCTGTCTTCGCGAATCAGATGCAGCATGGGGTAGGGGGAACGGTTGGTGTAATTGCTGGGGTTGTTTGTCGGCGTTTGCGCAAAGCAATAGTCCGGGTGAAAACTAGCCAATTGGTAGATGCCTTCGTAGCCTTGATCGATCAGCAATTGCTCCGCGATAGCCAGCAAATCCAGGAAATCTTCGAAGTCGGCAAACGCCTCATTAAATATCAGCAAGGTGGTTTCGGTGTCGGGCTCGGAATCGAGATGCACGCACTCGGCAATGACCGCTTCCAGGCTATCCTCAATGCTGTTGCTCGACACGACCTGATAGCGAATACTGCCTTTCTCCTGCTCGCGGCGGGCAAACGGGCAAATATTGTATTCAATAACAAAAGTTTTTAGCCAAGCCTGCGTAGCGGCGATAATCTGTTGGTTAGTCATGGTGATCGAAAAAAATGAAGAAAAGCACTAAACACTGTCTCTGGCTGTTGGCGATATTGCCGGCTTTGCTATCTGCCGAAGTCTATCAATGGACCGATCCGCAAGGTCGCCGCCATTATGCTGATCATGGCAATGAAAACGCCAAAGTTGTAAGCATCAATCCCGGCGTCGCGTATTACCGGGTAGAAAAGGTGTTCGATGGCGATACTATCTTACTAAGCGACGGCCGGAAAGTCCGTTTTTTAGGGATCAATACCCCGGAGGTTGCCGGCCGTAACAAGTCAGCAGAAGCCGGCGGCGAGCAGGCCAAGGCCTGGTTGAAGCAAAAGTTGGAGCATCAGAAGGTATTCCTGCAAGGCGATGTGGAAAAACAGGACAAATATCAGCGCACTTTGGCCTACGTGTTTACCGAGGACAAGGAGCATATCAACCTGGAATTGGTGAAACGCGGATTGGCCACGGTTAACATTTTTCCGCCGAATTTCAAATATCTCGACAGCTTGCTGTCGGCTCAGCGCAGTGCCGAGCAAGCCAAATTAGGGATTTGGGGGGACCAAGCCTACGCGCCGCTGGCGGCGGAACTGCTCGATGAGGGTAATTACCAGGGTTGGAAACGCTTAACCGGACGCATCCGCGCGCTCAAAAACACAGCGAAACACAGCTACCTGCAATTCTCCGATGCGGTATCCATCAGTGTCGAGCCAATATCGGCCGGCTTGTTTCCGCCGCTGGAAACCTATGTAGGTAAGGATGTGGAAGTGAGGGGGTGGGTGAGGCGCTCGAAACAGCGTTTTGCCGTGCAGGTGCGGCATCCGGCGGACATCGTGTTGCGTTGATGCCGGCAGCCGGGCCGCTTACTCTTCTTCGGCGAATAACGCTTGGATCATTTGCTTTTCCTCGTCGTCGAGGATGTGTTCTGCGGAAAACCAGCGAGTGCGTTGAAACGGGATTTCCCGCTCCGCGTCGCGCAGTCCGGCGCGACGATCAATCTCGCGGCGCTCGGCCCGCCGGCGATCCAAAACCCGCCGGTCTTGTTTTGGCCACAGCACATATTGTTGCTGAACGAAAGCGATCCACTCCGCTGAGTTGAAGGCGAACGGATTAGTCCGGCGTTCTTGCTGACGGCGCGCCCCTCGGCGGCGTGCCGAATCATCGCTAGTCATCATAGTGGTTACCACTGACCTATGCCGCCGCATACACGCATGCTGTAGAGGACAACCGGCGAATTGATGTAAAAAAAATACGACCTAAATAACATTCGACCAAAATAATAAGCTTCTCAAGAAAATCTGAGTATGTAGGTAGGGATTTTAAATGTACCGGCCCAAATGCTCAATCAAACTTAGTTTTCGGATGTCATTTTACTGGACAAAGTTCCCGGTAACCGAGGCAGGATCAGTCATCACCAGCATTTGGACGGCGATCCAAAAATCCGGGAGACATTTTTGGCTATGTCTTATTCCGCCGAACAACGCAGGCCTGCAAGCGCTTTTTATTGTTTTGGCGGTTAGGGCGCTATGCGCCATTCGCACCTGGACAACTCAGGGAACAATGTATTGATTAATAGCCGCGAATCGACCAAGCCTTTTTTCATCAGCGCAATCAATGTTTTATTAGTGGATCCAACCGGTACGACAGCCCATTCCTTAGGGCATTTATTCAGCAGATTTATTTGAGCAGTAGTCAGTTTTTCTCTAGCCATCGTTACACCTATTTTCGGATTTGGTATTGCTAACGGGTCTTGTATATGGGGTTTTACTTGACGCCGGCATACGGTAAGTCAAAAAACAGGATTTGTTAAATTAGTAATATTCATCAGCTCAATTAATAACGTGCATTTGGGGCTATCGGCCTTCCGCCGGCATAGAAACAAGGGTAGTGAAGTGCGCGGGGTAACGGGATAGAGACACTCAAAGCCGGCAGGCCGCATAGATGCGGGCGAGTTCCAGCAGATTCGGCGCGCCGGTTTTCTCCATCACCTTGGCGCGGTGGATTTCAACAGTGCGGTGACTAATCCCCAAACGCCTGGCTATTTCTTTGTTGGTTAGACCAGCCACCACCATCCCCATAATCTCAAGTTCGCGTGACGTCAGCCCGCTTAGCCGATTACACTGCGCTTGCCCTTTTATGGCCTGTGCGTGAGTGTTGACTTCAAGCTGTAGCGCGGCCTGTACTCTGTCGAGCAATAGTTCGGTGCTGACCGGTTTGGTCAGAAAATCAACAGCTCCCGCCTTCATCGCGCGCACTGTCATCGGTATGTCGCCATAGGCGGTCAGGAAAATAATGGGAAGCTGGATGTGGCGGCGAATAAGTTCGGCTTGCAGTTCGTGACCATCCAGACCCGGCATGTTGACATCCAGCACCAGACAGCCTGGTTGCACCGGAGAATAGCTTTCCAGAAAGCACTCGGCACTGGCAAATGTTTGATACGGGAGGCCCGCGGTTTCAAATACCAAACCCAAGCTGTCGCGGACCGCATCGTCGTCGTCCACCACGAATACGCAGGGCTGAGTATTCATTTCGCAAACGGTAAGGTAAAGAACAGGCTAAGGCCGTCGCCGACATTCCGCTCCGCCCACAGTTGGCCGCCATGGGCTTGGATCAAGGCGCGGCTGATGGCCAAGCCCATTCCCAGCCCCGCGGGTTTAGTCGAGTAAAAGGGTTGAAACAGCATTTTCAGGGCAGTGGCGTCCGTCAGGCCTTTGCCGCTGTCACAAACACAGACTACCGCCATATCAGGATCGTCGGCGTATCGGCCGGTGGTAATGCGTAATACCTCGGCGAGCTTACCGTGTTCCTGCATCGCTTCCAGACCATTAATGATCAGATTGACCAGCACCTTTTGAATTTGCAGCGCATTGACCGTGGTCTGCGGTAAGTCGGCGGCAAGGTCCAGTTCTATGTTTAAAGTGTCTAGGGTTTTGTCGTTTTTTATAAACGCGCAGGCTTCTGTCACGAGAAAGTTAATATCGACCCGTTCACCGACGGCCTCGGTTTTATTCAAATGGCTAAATAATTGTCTGATGACTTCGCCGGCACGCTGAGCTTGTTGCACACAGGCTTCCAGTACGTGGTTGAGTTTTTGGGAATCCGGTTTTTCCGATTGGTAGAGGCGCAACGCCACGTCGGCATAAGAGGAAATAGCGGCCAGGGGTTGGTTTAATTCGTGGGCAATCGCCGCTATCGTCTGCGTCGCCAACGATACTCGAAATGACTGTTCCATCCGATTTCGGCGTTCGCTCAATTCCCGGGTTAGTTTATAGTCGGTGATGTCGAAATTGATGCCCAGCAATCGATAAGGCCGATTATTTTTATCATTCAATAAGCTGCCGCGCGAATGGATCCAGCGGTAGGAGCCATTCTTGTGGCGTAAGCGGAATTCCAGTTCGTAAGCGGATACATGCCCGGACAGGTAGTCTTTGGTGCTTGCCAGGACCCATGCCCGATCATCCGGATGCAATCGAGATTCCCATTCCTCCCAGCGGTTCTGCATTTCATGGTCGTCAAAACCGATTTGCCGTTTCCATTCCGGCGAGAGAAATAAGGTTTGCGAGACCAAATCCCAGTCCCAATAACCGGCGTTCACTTCGTCGATGATCAGTGCCAGGCGGGTCTCGGTATGCCGCAATTCCGCGTGGGTGCGTTTCAGTTCGGTAATGTCTACATGGGTAATAATCATGCCCTGGAAACCTTGGGTAATGCGTTTGGCATGCATCATAAACCAAAGCTCACCCAGCGCGGTTCGACAGGGATATTCCATCATAAATTCCTGTTGATGGCCCGCTATCAGGCTTTCAAGGCCGGTCAAAGCCTTCTGTGCGTCCCGGTCGCCTGCCGCCGACGAGCGCCGGCAAACTTCAAGGTAGTTGGCGCCTTCCGACAATTGACTGGACGAACCGCCGTTCTCGATAGCAAAGCAATCCCAGGGCGCGTTGACCGTCGTCACCAAGCCGCTATCATCCAGTACTGCCACATGTGCGGGCAGCGAATTCAGAACGCAGCGTACGAAAGCCTCGTTACGGCGCAGGGCGTCATCAGCGACTTTCAGCGGTGTAATGTCCAAAAATGCGCCAACGGCCCCGCGCGGCTGCCCATTATTGTCCAGCAAGGGCGATGCATTGGACACCACGGTAATCACTTTCCCGTCCGGGCGGACTATATCCAGCGTCTCGTCGCTCACCACTTCTCCCCGGCAAGCACGCTGAATCGGCAGATCTTCAGCGGCCAGCGGATAGCCGTTTTGCAATACTGTGATGGCCGGCGGGGTTGGGCTCGATAGTGAAAGTTCCGAGGTGGGGGGCAGGCCCAGCATCTGCTCATTCGCCCGATTTCCGCGGATATGTTGTCCGCTATTGTCATTGGCGATGGCGAGTCCAATGGGTACCGTGTTGTAAATAACCTGCATTTCCTCCAGACGGCGTTCCAAGCGTTGGTTCAATAGGGCAATTTTCTGCTCGGACAGTTTGCGCTCTTCGATGTCGATCACATGCACCACAATACCTTTCAACCTGCCGGCTTCATCGGCATTGGGAATATAGGTCGCATGCACCCAGCGGGGTTTGCCGTTGCCATAAGGAATTTGCTGGTCAAAACTAACCGGCTCGCCCGCCAAAGCCCGCTCCAGATAAGGGCGGACTATGTCCCAGGCCGCGCCACCCAGAATTTCCGGCACGGTGCGGCCGATAACCTGTTCCGGAGAGATGCCGAACCAGTGTTCATATGTCGCATTGACCCGTACATAGCGAAAATCGACATCCAAATAGGCGATCAGCGCCGGCGTGGCATCCATGATCAGTTGCAGTTCCCTATCCTGGTCGCGATAGACCGATTCAGCCTGTTTTCGCGCGGTAATATCTTGGAGATAGCCATGCCACAAAATGCTGCCGCCCTGTTCCCGCATCGGCATGGAATGACCTTCTATCCAGATTTCGCCTTTACTAGGGTGTTGGTAGCGAAAGGTGTCGCGCCAAGGCGTCAGGCTGCGCGCCGATTCGCTGATGGTTTCGCTGATCAGTTTGATGTCGTCGGGATGCACCCTGGCAAATACCGGACTAAAGTCCTCGGCTACCGCTTCGGGCGGCAGTCCGTACAAAGATTCAAGCGCCTGACTGGCATAAGGCATGCTGGCTGAGCCATCCGCAGCCAAACGAAAAGAGCAAATAACGCCGGGTACGGAAGCCGCCACTTTGGACAGCTGATCCTGTAAATGATGTTCGGCTGGTAGTGGGCTGCGTCCGTCTGCATCGCGCAGGACAAGGCAATACAAGGTTTGCTGGTTAGTGTCGATCTCGGAAATCACGGCTTCTATAAGAAACTCTTCGCCGTTAGCGCGCAAACCGGTTACTGTGCGAAGTTCTTTAGACTGATGATCGCTATCGCCTGTTGGTGCTAAATAAATGGCCGGAAAACCAGCCGGAATAAAGCGTTCGATAGCGTCGCCAATGGCTTGATCCGCGCGGCAGCCGAACAACTTGCCGGCTGCGGGATTGCATAATACGACACGGTGTTTTGCGTCTATGCAGACAATGGCATCCCGCGCGGCTTGTATAAGTGCCGCGGACAGTGCCGGGCTTTGCGCCTGCACAGATGATTCTGTTTGTGATTGTCGACTGAGATCGGTGAGGGTAATGTGCAGTTCCGGCTGGTCGGCGAGACCGGTGAGCATCAGGCAGTCGAGTCTGGCAGGAAATGCAGCGTTATCGTCACGCAGCATTGGCAATTCGCAAGGCTGAATTTCGCTACGTTGCTGAATCTGCGATAAATGCCGTTGCCAAAAGTCGCGGCTTTGATCGGCAATCAAGCTTGAAAAATGACGGCCAATTAAGTGTTGACGCTCACCACCCAATAAGGCGGCGGCCGCAAAGTTGATGGTAGATATTCGCTGGTCCGGGCTGAGTGTGAGGCAGGCGTGCGGGGCGAAATCGTAAAGATGCTGGAAGCGGTCTCGCGCCTGAATCAGCGATTGATTTTGGGTTTCTAATTCAAGCAGTCGTACTTGCAGCTCATGCAAAATTTTCTCCGGAGCATCCAGGGAACAGTTGGTTTTGCTTGAGTTTGGGTGTCTGTTCTGAGCTTTTTGTCGAACAGTATTGTCAGGGTGTGCAGACTTACAGCGCTCGTCAGTCATGAGACATCTTCTATTTTGGACAGAATTTAGACCGCTTCAGGCATTCTTTCGATGGTTGTAACACAAGCCCTATTATACGGATGTGGCTAGCCGAGAAGCCCTGTTTCGGCAACAGCGGGAGTTGGCAACCGGGTCTTAACCCGGGCATAAGCCGAAATAGCCGGCCTTAGTTTGTGAAAATCTCTGCCTAGAGTTGGCTTCTTGCCCCAGGTCGCGCGGAAGTATGCTGGCGAAAAATTAGCCCTGTCAATCTTATCTTCAATCTAAGTAGCAGTACGTATTTTTAGCGGATAGCGGCTGTGTTAAAACGCGCTATGTTGGTATGGCTTTACCGTTTCAGCAATATGAATACTTGATTTACCCCTCGCCAAACAATCCGGAAATAACTGATGAGTGAATTGGACCATCCAAGACAAAACCAGCTTCTCGCTATGCTGCCTGAACCCGAGTATGCCCGTGTTTCAAGTTTACTGGAACGGGTTGAAATGGAGTGTGGCGACGCGCTTTGTGAACCGGATGAGTCTTTGCGTTATGTCTACTTCCCTGTGACCGGCGTGATAGCGGAGCTTTACTTTACTGAGAATGGAGCCTCCCGCGAACTGGCTTTGATTGGCAACGAAGGCATGCTGGGTATATCGCTGTTCATGGGCGGTGAATCCATACCGTATCAAGCCTTAGTAGTGATGCCGGGCTACGCCTATCGTTTGCGCAGGAGTCTGGTTGATGAGGAAATTGGGCGGATAGGCGGACAGCACAGTGGGCTGCAAGGTGTGTTACTCCGCTATACCCAGGCACTACTGACGCATATGACGCAAATAGCGGCTTGCAAGCGGCATCATTCCATTGAACAACAATTCTCGCGTTGGCTGTTGATGATCCTGGACCGGCAGAGCGGGAGCGAGATAGCAATAACGCAGCAATCCATCGCCAGTCTGTTGGGCGTGCGCCGCGAAGGCATCACCGAGGTTGCCGGGAAATTACAGCAAGCCGGGGTAATTCGGTATTGCCGTGGTCAAATCAGCGTGCTGGAGCGCGCCGGCCTGGAAGCGCAAAGTTGCGAGTGTTATCCGATCATCAAAAACGAGTTTGCTCGGCTGCTTGCTGTCAGTGCCAATCCGTCGCCGCTGTCCAAACCTATTACCGCCATTACCACTTATGGACATGCCAAAGATCTCAGGAGACGCTACGCATTTGGCTGATCAAGTCTACCGGCGCTGAAATATCGCCCCGTGGTTTTATCTGGTCAGTCCGGCTATTGAAACCCAGTCACCGATAGGGGGCGATTTTATGAACACTGCATCAGCCAAAGCCCATAGCTGCTCACTTGTTATAGACCACGATCCAGCCAGCCGGATGGCGAACAAACACTCTCTGGCGGCGTTTCGGGATCATGATGCGGCGTTTTGCGAGGGAGAACCCAGTCATCACGGTCTTAAACTCGCCGAAGACCGCCAGCCCGAACAAGTGCGCGGGAATTGGCAATCACCGGATATGCTAGATGCCGGCTACATCGCCAATCAAGTGGAAACGGTCAAACAGGCTAATGTCTCCATCCTGATGCCGATAGAATCCGAAGATGCGGCCTTTGTCACGGTCCAATCTAACAACTGCGCCAGCAACGCGGACGCCGCATCGCCCACTGAAGTCAGCCGAGAGTTGCAGGGACAGCACCTGCTGGCGGAGAAAACCGAAACCCTGGCGCAATTGCGTGAGGCGGAAGCTAAGTACCGGGCCTTGGTGGAACAAATGCCGGTGATCACTTATGTCACATCGTTGGAAACGCCGGTAAAGCTGTTATATGTCAGTCCGCAAATTGCTCAATTGGGCTTGCCCGAGCAAGATTGGCTTGATGACCCGCAAGGCATACTGAAGCGGGTGCACCCGGACGATCTGGCAGTGGCGGTAGAGGCCTATGCCTATACTTATAAACATCATGCGCCGCTGCGGTGCGAATACCGATTACGTAAACAGGATGGAAGCCATCGCTGGTTTCTCGACGAAGCCAATGTAGTGCGGAATGAAGCCGGCGAAAGTTTGTTTTTGCAAGGTGTCTTGATTGATATTACCAAAGACAAAGAAACCGAACAGGAGCTGAGCTATTACCGGCAACGTTTGGAGGAGTTGGTGTTTAGGCGTACGGAACAACTGGAAAAACAATGCGCCATCCTCAAGTCTGCCAATGCCAGTCTTGACACCACTTTGGTGAAGCTCAAACACGCCAATACCGAGGCGCGCAACAGCGAGAGGCGCTTTCGCTTACTGCTGGATTCGGCCGGCGAAGGAATTGTCGGTCTTGATGTGGATGGCCGTTGCAGCTTCGTTAACCGGGCCGCGTTGCAGGTTTTGGGTTACGCCGAGATAGACGTGCTGGGACAGGACATCGTTGCCATGATAGCCGGGGATTTGATCTTAGCGCTGGAAGCGCTCAAGTTGCCTGATATGGCCCGCGACATCATCGCTCAGCGGAGTACCGCTAATTTTAAACGCAAGGATGGCCGGTCATTTCCGGTCGAATATTCGTTTTATCCGGTCGCGTTGGATGGATTTGTCGATAGCTTGGTGCTGGTGTTTTGGGATATGTCGGCATCTCAAACCAAACGGCAGAGTTTGGCCTATCAGGCCAGCCACGACCCCTTGACCGGGCTGGTTAATCGGACAGCTTTTGAACAACGGGTGGCAAGGGTATTGGCTAGCGCCCGCCCCGGCTATTTTCACCATGCGCTTTGTTATCTCGATCTGGATCATTTTAAGCAGGTCAACGATACCTGTGGACAAGCGGCAGGGGATGAATTACTGCGCAGAATCAGTACCGTTTTGTCCTCCAAACTGCGGCAACGCGACACGCTGGCCCGATTGGGCGGCGACGAGTTTGCGTTGTTGCTGGAACACACCACACTTGATCAAGCGCGCAATATCGCCCATGAACTATGCAATAGCCTGCGCAATTTCAAATTTAACTGGGGTGATGCTGAATTTACCGTGAGCGCCAGCATTGGAGTGGCTGCGGTGACGTGTACCGTTCGGGATGTCGGGGAGTTTTTAAGTAACGCCGATAGCGCTTGCTACAGAGCCAAGGAAAAAGGCCGGAACCAGGTACATGTGTTTTTACCTGATAACGTCGAGCGCCTCGATCAATTCCTGCAATGGAAAGCTTGAGGATTTTGCTAAAACGCATTTTGTGTATGAAGAACGGAGCCAGCGAATCACTGAGTGGCAAATCCGGCTCTATTGATTACCGGCATCCCGCTCCCGCTATGTTTATCTGGGCCAATTAGGGATCTTCTCCAACGGGTCCGAACGGTATTAATCGACCGGATAAAAAATTCAGTGTTCAGGATGAATGTCAATCTACTCGGAGTATCGCCATGAAACACTACCTATTGATAACACTGGGTATTTTACAATGCCTGATCGTCGTGCAAGCTATTGAGCATGCGCCTGCCAAACCCATCAATCAAGAACAGTTACAGACAATAGTGCCGTACGCGGTGCAGGGGACGGTACAAACCTTTACCAAAACGGTGCACGGCGGTGTCCAGCATGTGGTGATCAAATCCGCGGACAATGCCTCGCAAATCAAATTAATTCAGGGGCATTTGCAAAAAAGGGCGGAACAATACCAGGCGGGCAATTATGCGGCGACGGAACGTTTGCATGGTGCGGAAATGCCGGGGCTGGCGCAGTTAAAAAAGGCAAAAGTCGATGATATTAAAGTTCAATATCAAGCTTTGGATAACGGCGGACAGATTCATTTTTCTACCGAATACCCCCAATTCGTTCAGGCCCTGCATGAATGGTTCGATGCCCAAGCCGAGGACCACGGCAATCCAGGCATACCTGATCACGATAGCCATCATTCGCCGGCTGCTGAATGATGGCGGAGGCGCGTCTGTTCCGGGCAATCCCAGGCGCGCTATAGGGCTTACTGAGTCGGCTCGGTTCGTTGAGCGGTATGAGTCGCGGAGCCTCCGCTCTGCGGACTGGCGACTGCTACTCTTTGAGCGGCGTGTTAGGTCTTTTTATTATCAAAAACAAACCTCTGCGTGTCGGGGCTATAGCCTCGATTCAATCAGCATCCCGCTGCCAATCCGCAAACCACTCCGGCAATTCGCGCGACTCGCCTAGCGCAAGTAACCGATGATCAATGCCGTCATGGTTGCCCCACACCACTTCGCTCAGCGCGCCATCACTTACGCGCGCTTCGATGTCTTTACAGTACAGCCCCTGATCGCGCTGAACATAAAAACCGTAAGTTCGGCAAGCGATAGGGCGGTGTGCATAGACCAGGCAAGCGCCATTGGCTTTGTCCAGCAGCGGGCAGATGACCGGGCGCGCTATTTGGCCGGCCAGAGCGGCTATCTCCCCACCGATTTTCCGAAATTGCTCCGGCGGTAAGGCCATCAGGCCTTGTTGCAGACAATGCCATTCATTCGCGGTGATCTTGGGTACTGCGGCAAGCCTGCGGCAACAGCCGTCGCAACCCTGGCGGCATAGCCAATCGGGTTGGTTGTCGCGGATGATTTTTACCCGCGTGTCGATATCTGCATGGAGTTGGGTGAGGGTTTTCATTGGAACATACTGCCTGTTTAAGCGGGTTTTGCAAAGCCTGTCCGAACATGACGCCGATTCGTGTGTGCTGAGCAGCCGGCGGCGTTTTAACCGGATTCTAATCAAAGCTTAAGTAGATTTTAAGTCGCCAAACTTAGAATTTTTCGCAAGTGAACAACTGACGGAGTGAATATGCGCGACTCGAATACTGCTATAAATCAACAGCTTGGCGAAAAACACATCGGCGGCGGCATCTATGTTGCCATTGACGGTCTTTTAAAACACTGCATCACCGCGCCCCTACTCGAGCTGCCGATAGATTTTAAGGAATGGTACATACCCATAGGCAGCAATATCTCGCAACTTTATCCACTCTAATGCGTGCCGGAGCAATCCTCCGCAGCACCAGTCACTCAATATTTCAAACAGCAATGATGAGATTTTAGCTAACAATTTAAACATGCCTTTTGGAGGAAAAATGACACAAAAATATTTCGGCAGTATGTTGCTACTTGCCACATTAACCAGCGGCTGCGCATCCATGAGTGGCTGGCATCCGATCATCGATCCGCGCTTGGACCAACAGCCGCAAACCACGCAACGCGATATGGTGGAGTGCAAGTCGCTAGCGGAACAAGCTTCGGATATTACCAAGGAAATCGGCATGGGCGCCGGTGTCGGCGCGGTTACCGGTGCCGCGGGCGGCGCGGCAGTCGGTGCGATAGCCGGCAGCGCCGCCACCGGCGCAGCCGGTGGTGCAATATTGGCTATCCCCGCGGGGTTGTGGGAAGGCTATAAAGCGAACGAAAGCTTTAAACGGGCATTTAAAACCTGCATGCGTCAACGCGGCCATACCCTGGTTAACTGAAGAAAATTTCTGAAAATGCCTGATTTTCACCATGGAAGGCGAGGATATTTAAAGGCCGGTTCAATGGGCCATATACTATAAATATCCTTTATCAGGCATGGGCTTGATAATATATCGCCTGGATATTTATCGAACTTAGTTAGAACCGACGATGCGTGAATTAACCGACCGAGAGCTGTATCAGGCCCTGCAATACGCCAAAAGCCAGGATGAAAATGCCGGCCGCAGCATACTTCAGCAATTCCAAACCGAGCAGAGCGCGTTGGCGCAAACGATTTTTGGCGTGTTTTCGGCTTTGATTGCCGACAAGGATAAAGATTTGGCAAATCTGTTCATGGATCTTTGTTTCGATGTGATTTGTGTATTCCGGCATGCCTTCGGCGATTTGCCGGACCAAAGGGTATTGAACATGGAATGGTTACAGAATACGGCCGCCTTACTCGATGCGGAGTTGCAGGCATTCATGCCTGGCAACAAGATGGATACGAAGTTTCGCGACAAATTTCAGAATCGATTTACCGAGCGCCTGACCGAGAGCGATTCGCAAGCCGGCTTGGTTAAATTCATGGATGATGCCATCAGCGCCTATGTTGCCGACAGCCCGGCGGATCCTGATGCGGTTCGTACTGCCAGAACCATGATTTATGTCGTTATTCAGCTATTTGGCGCGATGTACGATCAGGCTGAACGCCAAGCGACGGCTTCATGATTCCGGAGATTTAGAAAAATCTTAGACTTTAGCTTGTTGCTTCGCGCCGAGTTGAATATCAGAACTCGGCGCTATGGATACGGTTAATGCAGGGCGGCCAAGGCACTGACGTAGTCAGGCTCGTCGGCAATTTCACTAACCAACTGGGTGTAGACCACTTTGTCGTTTTCGTCGATGATGACGATAGCGCGGGCGGTCAAGCCTGCCAGGATGCTGTCCAACAGCTCGACGCCGTAATCGTGGGCGAAGCTGGAACGGAAGGTCGAGAGCGGCACGACGTGTTTGATGCCTTCGACTTCGCAAAACCGCACTTGCGCGAAGGGTAGGTCAGCCGATACCACCAACACCACGGTATTATGCAAATGCGCGGCTTTTTCGTTGAATTTGCGGGTCGAGGTAGCGCAGGTCGGCGTATCCAGGCTGGGGACTATGTTCAACACTTTACGTTTGCCGGCAAATTCAGCCAAACCCACGTCCTGCATTTTACGATTGGTTAATTGGAAATCCGGCGCTTGCGTACCTATCGTCGGTAAATCGCCGATGGTGTTGATCGGTTTGCCTTGGAAAGTGATGGTTGCCATGTGTTGCTCCCTGGGTGTTTTTATTTTTTGCGTTTGCTGAAATCGATCAGGCGCTTGCGTTTTTTCATCTGGCGGTCGCTTAGCGGGTTTTTCTGACCCTGAAACGGGTTCTCCGGCGATTTGAATACCAAGCGTATCGGCGTGCCTGTCAGCCGCAACTGATCGCGGAAATAATTCATCAAATAGCGTTTGTATGCACCGGGCAGGGCATCGGTCTGGGTGCCGTGGATCACGACAACCGGTGGATTTCGGCCGCCCTGATGTGCGTACTTCAATTTGATGCGGCGACCACCGACCAGCGGCGGCTGATGCGCGGCCAGCGCGTCGGTCAAAATCCGGGTCAGCAAGGGCGTTGACATGTCGGTCATAGCCGAGTCGTACAGGGTATGCACCACGTCGAACAACTTGCCGACGCCGCTGCCGTGCAGCGCTGAGATCGGATGCTTTTCGGCAAAATCCAAAAACGACAATTTGATCTCGATTTGCTTTTTCACGAAATCGCGGTGTTCGGCGTTCAGGCCGTCCCATTTGTTCAAACCAATAATCAAAGCCCGGCCGGCTTCCAACACCAAGCCCAAAATGTGCGCATCCTGATCGGTGACGCCTTCGCGGGCGTCGATCAAATAAATCACCACATGGGCTTTCTCGATGGCTTGTAGCGATTTGATGATGCTGAATTTTTCCACGGTCAGCGATACCCGGGAGCGGCGGCGCATGCCGGCGGTATCGATTAAGGTAAATTTCTGGCCGTTGCGTTCGAACGGAATATAGATACTGTCGCGGGTCGTGCCGGCTTCGTCGAACACCACTACACGCTCTTCGCCGAGCAGCCGATTCACTAAAGTCGATTTGCCGACGTTAGGACGGCCGACGATGGCAATGGCGATACCCGGATCCTGCTCTTCGAATTCGTCCTCGACTACCGGCAATAACTCGTCAATACGATCCAGTAAGTCGTGGACATTGCGACCGTGGGTAGCGGCAATCCCGATGGGTTCGCCCAGCGCCAGAGCATAAAAATCGTTGGTCACGGTATTGCTGTCGATGCCGTCGACTTTATTCACCACCAGCACCACCGGTTTGCCCAGCTTGCGCAGCATATCGGCAATCGCTTCGTCGGTGGCGTTCAAACCGTCGCGGGCGTCGACCAGGAAGAACACCACGTCGGCTTCCTGCAGCGCAATTTCCACCTGCTTTTTGGCGAAGACGTCTATGCCTTCCTGTTCGTCAGTGATACCGCCGGTATCGACTACCAGACAGTCGCGCTCGCCGCGTTTGACCCGACCGTACTGGCGGTCGCGGGTCAGGCCGGGATAATCGGCAACTAATGCTTCGCGACTGCGCGTCAAGTAATTAAATAGCGTAGATTTGCCCACATTGGGGCGGCCCACTAGGGCGATAACAGGTAACATGAATTTATTTTGCTCTCAAAGCGGCCAGGGTGCCGTCTTTGGCGTAAATGAAAACCGTATCGTCCACGACTACCGGCTTGGCTTCTATTGCCGCTTTACTGACCTGAATCCGGCCCAATTGGCGGCCGTCGCTATTGGACAGCCAATGTACATAACCTTCGAAATCGCCGACTACGACATAATTTTGATAAACCACCGCTGCCGTCAATTGGCGGTTGTGTAAGTCTTTTTGTTTCCACAGTGAGGCGCCGCTGCGTTGATCGAGCTGCCAGACATGGCTTTGGGTATCGCTGACATAAAGGTAACGGTAATCCAGGCTCAGGCCGGTGTAGGAAGACACCGCTTCGTTGCGCCACAGCACATCGCCGTCCACTTCGGAGACCGAAGACGCGCCGCCGGTGAAGCCGGCAATATAAATGGCGCCGCGTGCCGCGACCGGATCGACATCGAGATCGACCAAGCGTTCGACTTCGGACCGACCGCTGGGTATCGCGATAGTGGCTTCCCAGATGGATTTGCCGTCTTTCAATTGCAGGGCTTCCAGCTTGCCATTAGCCGAGCCGGCGATCACGTTGTCGTCGACAATGATGGGCGCGCCGGTGCCGCGGATGCTCAGGGCCGGTACGCTGTGTTCGAAGGTCCAGAGTTGCGCGCCATTATCTTCTTTGAGGCCGATGATTTTGCCGTCGGTGGTCCGGACGATGACAATACCGTGACTCACCACCGGAGTCGCCAATACTTCGCTGGGTACATCGATTTTCCAGCGCTGTTCGCCGTTGGTTTGTCAAAACCTATGACTTCGCCGGTGCTGGTACCCATTACCACGGTATGCACCCCCAGACCGGGGCCGGCTGAGAAGCTGTAATCGGTGTTGTTTTCCCAGCTCAGACTACCGTTGCCGGCGCCACGCGCCTGCAAATGGCCTTTGTTGTCGCCGACGTATACAGTGCCTTCGGCGACTGCCGGTATCAGTTTCAGATATTTTTCATCCGCGCCATTACCGATTGATTCCTTCCACAGCACCTCGACTTGCACTTCCGGGGTATATTCCTGCAAGGCGGCCGGCGGATCGGCGTTGTCGTCGTCGCCGGTGATATATTCCGTTAAGCCCGAGATAAAGTCGCGTCCGGCATCCAAGCCCGCGCAGCCGGCTAGCATCGGCAGGCAGGCAAGCAGCGGGAGAAGTGAGCGGTATCTGATGTTCCTGATTAACATGCTAAAGCGTGTATCCGTTGGCGTGGGCTTAATTGGCAGCCGCCGTGGCAGCGTTGCCAGGCGTTGCGACGTCGTCCAGCTTGAACTGCGTCAGCGGGGTGGCTTGACCGGTTCTGATTGCGCTTTGGTACGCGCTACGGGCTTCGTCCAAGCGGTCCAGCGCCACGTACAGGTCGCCCTGCAATTCGTCGTAACTGGCAGAAAAGCCTTCGGATTTGGCCGGATCGACCGCAGCGATCAGTTGCAAACCTTGTTCGTATTGGCCGGTAGCCAGCATCAGTTGAATCAGGCGTAGACGGGCAACATGTCTCAACTCATCGCTGTCGGCTTCCTTGATGGACTTTTCCAGAATCGCTTTAGCGCCTTCCAGATCGCCTTTTTGCACTTTGCTTTTGGCCAATTGCAGGCCGGCATAGTGGGCGTAAGCGGTGCCCGGAAATTCGATAGGCAAGCGTTCCGCCAGTTTTTCGGTGGATTCGCTGTTGTCCTTGGCCGCGCTATCCAACAATTGTTGGTACATTTGCGAGGCTTGGGCGCGTTTTTCCAGTTGGTGGTTTTGCCAGAGATTCCAGCCGCTCACCAATACTATTGCGGTGACAACACCGGCGATCAATGAAGTCTGATTGGCTTCCCACCATTTTTTCAACTGTTCCAGTTGTTCTTCTTCGGTATCGTAAATTGCCACGGTAGTTCTCTTCTATTAGCAGGTTATAAGGGATTATCGGCGGTGCCAGTCTTGCAGGGTTTGCAGGAGCTGGTCGTGATTGTGTGTGCTTTGCTCAGCGTCGATGCGCAAGGGTTTCAAGGCCACTTCGCCGCGTTGGGCTTCGTCGTCGCCAATGATGATGGCGTACTCGGCACCGGACTTATCGGCTTTTTTAAACTGGCTCTTGAAGCTGCCGCCGCCGCAATTGACTTGCAATTTCAAGCCGGGAAGCGCATCGCGAATGCGTTCCGCCAAGCGCATGCCGGCTGCTTCGGCGTTGGTGCCGACGCGAATCATGTAGACATCGGTGCTAGCTGCGACTGGGACATTATCCAGTAATTCAAGTAAGGCCAGGATGCGCTCCATGCCCATCGCAAAGCCGATGGCATGATTAGCCTTGCCGCCCAGCTGTTCGATCAAACCGTCGTAGCGGCCACCAGCGCAGATGGTGCCTTGGGAGCCCAAGTGCTCTGTGACCCATTCGAATACGGTCTTACCGTAATAATCCAAGCCGCGCACCAAGCGAGTATTCAGTTGGTAGGTAATACCCAGATCGTCCAGCGTGGCTTTCAGACTATTGAAATGCGCCAAACTTTCTTCGCCCAGATGCTCAAGCAACACCGGCGCCTGTTGCAACATAGCCTGCATATCCGGATTTTTACTATCCAGGATGCGTAGCGGATTGGTTTCCAGGCGGCGCAAGCTGTCTTCGTCTAAAACTGCCAGATGTTGTTGGAAATATTCGACCAGTTTGCCGCGATAAGCCAGACGTTCTTCGCTGGTACCCAGGGAATTGATTTGCAGCTCGACTTTGTCGCGGATGCCCAGTTGCTTCCAAAGCCGGTCGGTCAGCGCGATGATTTCCGCGTCGATGTCCGGGCCGGGCATCCCGTAGGTTTCCACACCTAATTGATAAAATTGGCGGTAACGGCCTTTTTGTGGGCGTTCGTGGCGGAACATGGGGCCGTAGTACCACAGACGGTGGCTTTGGTTGTGCAATAAACCGTGTTCCAGGCAAGCGCGTAGACAGCCGGCGGTGCCTTCAGGGCGGAGGGTTAACGAATCGCCGTTGCGGTCGTCGAAGGTGTACATTTCTTTTTCGACGATGTCGGTGACTTCGCCGATCGAGCGTTTGAACAGCTCGGTTTTTTCGACGATGGGCAGACGAATTTCCTGATAGCCGTAGGCGCCCAGTACTTGTCTGGCTTGGCCTTCCAGCCATTGCCAATAAGGCGATTGCTCGGGAAGGATGTCGTGCATGCCGCGGATGGCTTGGATAGCCTGTTGTTGTTTTGCCATGATCTTATTTGTTGCCGGATTATTTGCTGATCGCGGTTTTGACTTGTTGTGCTTCTTTGGAAGCAGGAAAAGAGCTAATCAATTGCTCGCGGTATTCTTCGGATATTTTGCTGTTACCCAGCGCCCGTTCGGTTTGAAACGCGATCCACAGCGTTTCCGGGGTGTGTTTAGCAACGCCCAGGTAGCGCTCCAGAAACGCCCTGGCCGACATGAACTGACCATTCTGATAGCTGATGCGCTGCATCTCCTGCAAGGCCGGCGAGTAATCGGGCTGAGATTGCAAGGCTTGGCGAAAATACTCTTCGGCGCGCTGCATGTCGTTCTGCTTAACGTAACAAACGCCCAGATTGGTTAATGCAAACCAGGGTCGGTTGTTCATTGGCGATGCCATCGAATCTTGCAGCAAGGCTATGCCTTTGTCGAATTTGCCTTGCTCGCACAAAAAACGGCCGTAGTTGTTCTTGATGCTGAAGTTATCCGGGTCTTTACTCAAGGCTGTTTGGTAGCTCTCGCTGGCCGCTTCAGTTTGTTTGATACGCTCGTAGAATACCGCTAGGGCGTTATGGGTTTCCGGGTTGCTGGAATCCAGTCGCACTGCGGTTTCCAGCTTTTCCTTGGCGACTTCGAGCATGCCCATATCCAGATAGCGGGCGCCCATCTGTAAATTGAGCTTGGCTTTTTCGGCATTGCTCATCGTGTCGCGGGTCTCCGGCAGTAAGCCGCAGGCACCCAGCAATAAACCGATCAGCACGAATCCGCAAGCTGTTCGCCTATTGGCCATGGGAGAGTCCTTGCGCTTGCAGCTTTAAATGTCTGCGGCTCTTGTCTTGTACCTGACCGACCAATTGCCCGCAAGCTGCGTCGATGTCTTCGCCGCGGGTCTTGCGGACGGTGGTAACGATGCCGGCATTATGCAGAATATCCCGAAACTTCAGGATGGCGGCGTTACTGGAGCAGCGATAGTGCGATTGCGGAAACGGATTGAAAGGAATCAAATTCAGTTTGGACGGCACGGTTTTCAATAGTTTGACCAGGGTGCGCGCATCTTCCGGGCTATCGTTGATACCGTCCAGCATCACGTATTCAAACGTGATGTGCTTGCGCGGGCCGGTTTTGGCGTACTCGCGGCAGGCCTCCATCAATTCTTTCAGCGGATATTTGACGTTGATCGGTACCAGTTGGTCGCGTAATGCGTCATGCGGAGCATGTAACGATACGGCGACGCTGACATCGCAGACTTCGTTCAGGCGCTTCATGGCTGGCACGATGCCGGAAGTGCTGATGGTGACGCGGCGTTTGGACAGGCCGTAGCAAAAGTCATCCATCATTAAATTCATTGCTGCCACGACGTTATCGAAGTTCAGCAGCGGCTCGCCCATACCCATCATCACCACATTGGTGATGCGGCGTTCCGGACCCAGTCTTTGCTGTGCCAGGTAGAGCTGGCCGATGATTTCGGCGGTGGACAGGTTGCGGTTGAAGCCTTGTTTGGCGGTCGAGCAAAAGGTGCAGGCGAGTGCGCAGCCCACTTGCGAGGACACGCATAGTGTGGCGCGGCGTTCTTCCGGGATGTAAACGGTCTCCACCCGATTGCCGCAGTGCATCTGCACCGCCCACTTGCAAGTGCCGTCGGACGCCAATTGTTCGGCGACGATTTCCGGGACTTTGATCTGGCAGTGTTCTTTTAAATGACTGCGCAGCGATTTGCTCAGGTTGGTCATCTCGTCGAAATCGGAGATGCCTTCCTGATAAATCCATTTCAGCACCTGAGTGGCGCGAAACGGCTTTTCGCCGAGCTCGACAAAAAAGGCTTGCAAGCCTTTTCTGTCGAAATCCAGCAGATTAATCAATGCTGGCTTAGCGGATACGGTCGCAGAGTTCATCAGCAGAGAAGAAGTAAGCGATTTCTCTCGCAGCAGATTCCGGTGCATCGGAACCGTGTACGGCGTTTTCGTCGATGCTGACCGCGAAGTCGGCGCGAATGGTGCCGGGAGCGGCTTCTTTAGGATTGGTGGCGCCCATCAATTCACGGTTTTTCAGAACCGCATTTTCGCCTTCCAATACTTGCACAACGACCGGGCCGGAGGTCATGAAGCTGACCAAGTCTTTGAAAAAACCGCGTTCTTTATGCTCGGCATAAAAGCCTTCGGCTTGCTCTTGGCTCAGTTGCAGCATTTTGGATGCGACGATGCGCAGGCCGTTTTTTTCGAAGCGGCTGACAATTTCCCCAATCACATTTTTAGCGACTGCATCAGGCTTGATGATTGAGAAAGTACGTTCGATTGCCATTGTGTAACTCCAGTGAGGATAGTGATTGAAAAATTAATTACGCATTATATCTTGTCAGGCAGGGTGTTGAGAAACGCCCTGCCGAATAGTGCTTTTCCGAAACGGCTGAATAGGCCCGGTTTGTGCTGCGCCGAGCCTCAATTTTTTGGCTAGATGGAAATTTTATCGGTGCGATGATCGTTGCCGTAGAACCAGTTGACCAACATCCGGGTGCCGGTGACCGCGGTAAATACCGAGGTAGCAATCCCAATCATCAATACCAGCGCGAAACCCTTAACCGGGCCCGTGCCAAAACCGAACAACAATACTGCGACGATGAAGTGAGTGACGTTGGAGTCGAGAATGGTCGCAAACGCTTTTTCGTAACCGACGTAAATACTGGCCTGCCGGCTCAAGCCATTACGCAGTTCCTCGCGGATCCGTTCGTTGATCAGTACGTTGGCGTCCACCGCCATACCCACAGTCAAGACGATACCGGCCATGCCTGGTAGGGTCAGGGTGGCTTGCAAAACGGACATGATGGAGATCAACAGTACGACATTGAACAACAAAGCAAAGTTGGCGATCAAGCCGAACGCGCGGTAATAAGCGACCATGAAAAACACGACCAGCAGGAAGCCGGCGGTAATCGACATCATGCCTTGATCGATATTTTCCTGACCCAAACTGGGGCCGACGGTGCGTTCTTCGACGATTTCAACCGGAGCGGCCAAGGCGCCGGCTCTGAGTAATAAGGCCAAGGTGCGGGCTTCTTCAGGGCTATCCAGGCCGGTGGTTTGGAAGCGTTTGCTGAAACTGTCGCGGATGGTGGCGACGCTGATGACTTTTTCGACTTTTTCCTTATGTTGGACTTTCTCGCCGTTAACGACCCGGGTTTCGGATTTGTATTCAATGAACACCACAGCCATCGGCTTGCCGATATTTTCCTGGGTCATCTTGCCCATCTTCTTGGCGCCGACGCCATCCAGCGTGATGAATACGGCAGGTGAACCGTCTTGATCCAAGCCTGATGACGCATCGGTGATCTGGTCGCCGGTAACGATAACCGCGCGTTTCAACAGCACCGGAGCGCCGTTTTTGTCTTTATACAAACGGCTGCCGATAGGTTCGTGACCGCCCAGGGCCGACTGCACATCATGCTCCACGTCCACTAAACGGTATTCCAGTGTTGCTGTGGTGCCTAACAATTCTTTCGCGCGGGTAGTGTCTTGTACGCCGGGTAATTGCACGACGATGCGGCTGTCGCCTTGTTGCTGAATGATAGGCTCGGCTACGCCCAGTTCGTTGACCCGGTTACGCAGCGTGGTAATGTTTTGGCCCAGCGCCGCTTTCTTGATTTCGCGCAGGTTACGTTCGGGGATGTTCAACGTAAATTCATTCGGACCGCTTTCCACTAAATCCAGTGTGCGGAAATCTTTGTTGAGTACTTCCGTGGCGGCAACTCTGGATTCTTCGTTAGGCAGCACGACTTTGATGCCGCCAGCTTCCTTCGAAACTGATTGATACCGAACTTTTGCATCGCGGAAGGCCGAGCGAATATCGTTGGTATAGCGCTCTTCCGCTTGTTTCAGCGCGCTGTCCATATCCACTTCCAACAGGAAATGCACGCCGCCGCGTAAGTCCAAGCCAAGATGCATAGGGTTTGCACCGAAAGCGCGCAGCCAAGCAGGGGTGGCAGGCGCTAAATTTAAGGCGACTGTCGCTTTGCCGGACATTTGTTCGCGCAATATGTCCGCCGCTTTCATTTGTTCGTCGGTATTGTTGAAGCGCGCCAGAATTTTGCCGTCGGCAAATTCGAAGCTTTTCAGCGTAAAACCAGCGTTTTTGATGCTGGCGGCGACTGCGTCAGCCTGAGACTGCTGCAATGGCGTCGGGCTGGACGAAGCCAATTGCACTGCCGGGTCGTTGCCGTACAGATTAGGCAACGCGTAAATCGTACCGACCAACAGCACGAAAATTACTAGGATGTTTTTCCAGACAGGGAAATGATTTTGCATGGTTATTCCATTAAAAGCAGTGACAGCCAGGCTGTTGCGAATAAAAGCGGGGGATATCGCAGGGTTAAAGCAAACTTATTCTTTGGTTCTTTTGCTGTTCAAGGTTTTGTAAGTGCCTTTGGGCATCATGTTGGCGATGGCATGGCGCTGTACTTGAATAAAGCTGTTATCGGATACTTCCAATTTGACGAAGTTGTCGTCCAGTTCGGCCACTTTACCTAGAATGCCGCCGGTGGTGACCACTTCCGCGCCTTTACCTAGCGCAGCCAGCATTTGTTTTTGTTCCTTGTTGCGCTTGGATTGCGGGCGGATGAACAGGAAATAGAAAAATATCAGAATGCCCAACGGGAACAGCATGCCTTCAAAACCGGGTTGTACGGCGGTGGGCGCTGTTTGGGCCAGCGCATCAGAAATCAAGAAACTCATGGTAATCCTCTTATTGTTATCGTCGTTTTAATGGTCCGGCCGGGCGGACAGGCGCGCATTATGCCACACTAGCAGTGCTTATCACATTACGCTGTCGATTTGCCCGGTTTATGCTAGCGTTCGGCCGATTGCCTCGCCCAGTTGTACCGCTTTGCCGGCGGTCAAGTCTTCGTTCCAGGCGGTTTTTTCTTTACCGAACAAGACGATAATAGTCGAGCCCATATTGAACCGGCCCATTTCCACGCCTTTTTCAAGCGTCGGCGCGTCTTCTTGATAACGCCAAGTTCTGGGTGCGCTGATGCTCGGTGGCGTTACTACACCATGCCAGACGGTTTCGACGCTGGACACGAAAATCGCGCCCACCAGAATCAAAGCCATTGGTCCGGCGTCAGTGTCAAAAATACAGGCTACACGTTCGTTGCGCGCGAACAGATTCGGCACGGCGCCAACTGTGGTGTTATTCACGCTGAATAGTCGGCCGGGAATATGCACCATTTCTTTCAAAGTGCCGGTTAAGGGCATATGCAGGCGGTGGTAATCCTTCGGCGATAAGTAAATGGTGGCGAAGGAACCATTTGCAAAGGCCTGTGCCCGTTCGGCATCGCCGCCCAGCAATTCCAGCGCGCTATAGTCGTGGCCTTTGGCTTGGAAAATTCGACCGTTACTGATCGGTCCGGCTTGGCTGACCGCTCCGTCCGCCGGGCAGGCTATGGCGTCGGCTGCTGAGGCAATTTGTCTGGCACCGTCTTTTAATTCGCGGGTAAAAAAATCATTAAAGCTAGGATAGTGATCCAGGTCTTGAAACTTGGCTTCCTGCATATTCACGCCGTACATCTGTACGATGGATTTGATAAACAGGTTTTTCCAGGTTTTGTTTTGGCAATGGGTCAGTTTGGACATCAAGCCGGACAGCGCGTGGTGCGGCAATGCGTATTGCGGCAGCACGGTAACAATTTCTTTTAAATTCATGATTCGGAATCGGGGGTTTTGCCGCTGATGAAATACGCAAAGGCGATGACTTCGGCGACAGCAATATAAAGTTGTTGGGGGATTTCCTCGCCGAGCGGGACTTGCGCCAAAATTCGCGCCAGCTCCGGTTCGTTTTGCAGCGGTACGCCGTGTTTTTCGGCGATGGCCAGAATTTGTTGAGCGGTAAAGCCTTCGCCTTTAGCGGTAACTTTCGGCGCATTTTTGCCGTCGTACTGTAGCGCGACGGCAATGTCGCTGTTATAGAAGGTTCTGCCGCTCACGGCGATTTAAGGCAGATTGACCAATTCGGGTGCTTGCCAGCTTGGGTCGCGATGCTCGGCGATCACGGTGGTGTAAATGCCGCCGCGCACATTGAATTCGGCGCGCAAGCGCATGAAATTGGGTGAAATCGCCGCGACAATATGATCCAAAATCTCGTTGGTGACCGCTTCATGAAAGGCGCCGCGCTCGCGAAAAGTCCACATGTACAGCTTTAAGGATTTGAGCTCGACGCACAATGTGTTGGGTACGTATTCCAGAACCAGTTTGGCGAAGTCGGGTTGGCCGGTCATCGGGCACAAACAGGTAAATTCCGGGATGTCGATGCGAATCGTGAAGTCGCGCGCCGGCCTGGGATTTTCGAATGTGGTGAGGTCTGCGCTGGGTTTTGTAGTCATTGCTTGATTTGCGTTGTTAGGGATTCCGGAGTAGCGAATGGGATGTCCGCCGGTTAAGTCTGGCAATATTTTACCAGCTAAGATGCGGTAACGTATTAAGCATTTAAACTCAAGGAGTTATCTTGTTATTTTTGCGTTGGCGGTTGTGTATAGGTTCGGGTTTGGTTCTCCTGAATCGGCCGAAACAATTAACGGGTGGAATTGTCAACAACTTACGGCGAATGATGTAAACTAGTCGTTAAGGCGAATCGTAAAAACCGTTAAGATGTAAGTTCAATTTGCAGGGGAGTCGACGATGGAAATCAACACTACATACCCAAACCAAAGTACCTTGGCTAGCCAAGGCGTATCCAGAGAGCAAAAAGCCGGCGCGATTGAAGAATTGGCTGAGCGCAGAAAGGCAAGTAATTCGCAAAATCAGGTCGAGAGAACCGAGCCAAGCCCAAGCGACACAGTCAGTTTGTCCCAGGAGTCTTTGAAATTAGCGCAGGCTGCCAGCGGACAAAATAGCGACAGTCAGGCCAGAATCAACAGTCCGGAGCAGGCGCAAGAGGTGGTTGGGAAGTTAATCTCGGACATTCAAAACAATCCAGTTCAAGCCCAATCCGCTGTCGCCAACAGATCGCGCGCCAACTTAAGCGCATTATTGAACTAGGCTCGCTACGTTTCTTGCAGCAGTTTCTGCAAACAGGGGCCAGTCTTTTGGCTGGCTCCCTTACATCCTGATAATTCAATACCAATTCTCATCTCTCCCCCGATTGACAGAAGTCTCGGAACAGTCGCTGGCGACAAAAACGAAGCCGTTTCTATCGTCTACCGTTCTCGGCCTACAAAGAGGCAAGGTTCTTTGCCGTCAGGTTCTCTCGAACGGTTACTCTATATCGGTATCATCAATCGCCATGCGATAGCCCACGCCGACTTCGGTCAGCAAATAACGTGGCCGCGCCGGATTGACTTCTAGTTTGTGGCGCAATTGTCCCATGTAAATACGCAGATAATGTTGATCGTGGATGTGTTCCGCGCCCCACACTTCCTGCAGGAGTTGTCGATGAGTCACCACGACGCCGGCATGGCGTATCAGAATGCCGAGCAATCGATATTCGATAGGGGTGATGCGTACTTCGTTGTCGGCAACGAATACTTTCCGACGCGTCAAATCCACCTTCAATAGACCGGTTTCGAATACCTCTAGGTTGCTACGGCTGCGAGCGACCCGACGCATCAAGGCTTGCAGACGAGCGTGCAATTCGCCGCTACCGAAGGGTTTGGTCAAGTAATCGTCGGCACCGGCATCTAGTGCCAGGATCTTGTTTTGTTCCTGGCTGCGCGCCGACAAGATCAGGATGGGCAAATCCGACAATTGCCTCAGGCGACGGGTGACCGCTATACCGTCCATGTCAGGTAACCCCAGGTCCAGGATCACCAGGTCGGGATGTTCGCTATTCAGCATTGCCAGCCCCGATTTGCCGCAGTCGGCTTTGATTGTAGACCAACCGCGATGGGTGAGGCTGGTTTTTAGGAAGCGTCGGGTTTGTGCGTCGTCTTCTATCAGTAGAATCAGGGGGATTGCTGTCATGCCACGCTCCCAAGCGCTTCTGATTCTGCAAGCAGCGGCGGCGCATGCAGGGGTAGTTCGATGCTAAATTCCGCACCTTTGCCGGCGCGGTTATCGGCTTGAATAAGCCCGCCATGCGCCTCGACGATAGCCTTGCACAATGCCAGCCCCAGGCCAACCCCGTTTTGCTGGGTTTCGGTGGCGCCGCGATAAAACTTCTCGAAAATCCGGGTTTGTTGATGTTTGGCAATGCCAGGGCCGTAATCCGTTATGCTTAAGCGGAAGCGCTTCGGCAGCGCTATCGCTTCGATGTCAATGGGGCTGCCCGGCGACGTATACTTAACCGCGTTTTCGATCAGATTGACCAGTACCTGTTCCATCAGTACCGCGTCGATCCACAATAGCGGCAAGCTATCCGGCAGCAGCGTGCGTACCGGTCTGTCCTGTAAGTGTTTATCCAGGCGGTTCAAGGCACTGCCGACGATTTCTTCAATGGCGTTCCAACTGCGGTGCAAAATGATCTGACCGCTGCTCAAGCGGGCCATATCCAGAATTTTGCCGGTCAACTCCGACATGCGTTGCGCTTCTTCCAATACCGATTGATTCAACTCTTGGCGTTCCATGGCTGATAAACCGGCATCATTCTCGATAGCGGTGCCGACCGCACCAATGATGCGGGTCAAAGGCGTGCGTAGGTCATGGGAAATGGAGCTTAACAACGCATTGCGCAAGGCTTCAGTTTCGGCTTGCAGATTGGCCTCGCGGGCTTGAGCGGCTAGCTGAAATCGCTCCAAGGTTTGCGCGATTAAATGGCAGAAGGTGTTTACTTCCGGCGATTGTCTGACCAATGCTTCAGTTTGTAGGATGGTTAACACACCTTGCACGGCACTAGATCCGTGCAGCGGGTAATAGCTTAAAGGGTGCTGCTGTCTGACTTCGCCTTTCTCGAAGGCCCCTTGTGCCAGAGCAAGATCGATGTTGTGCAGTGAAACGGGTAACACCTGATTTGTCTGTATTTGCAGGCCGTTTTCGGTATCGGCAATCAGCAGCACCGAATCCGTACCAAATTCATTGTCGATATGTTCGGCCGCGATACGGGCAACGGCGTTGTGATCCTGGGCCGCGGACAGGTCACGACTCAATCGATAGAGCGCATTAGTATGCGATTCACGTTGTTTGGCTAACTCGGCTTGCAAGCGTGATTTTTCAAGCAAGCTGCCGGTGACGTTCGCGACAATGATCATTACCGCCAAGCCGACGATATTTTCCAGGTCGCTAATCGCAAACGAGAAAATTGGCCGGGCAAAATAAAAGGCAAAGGTTGGCGCGCTGAGTAGCGAGGCGACGATGGACGCGCTGCGACCATAGCGGCTGGCGACCAGAAATACGCCCAGCAAGTAAGTCATCAGGATGCTGGCCGGTCCCAATAGGTCGCGCAAAGGCCAATCGATCAGCGTGCAAATGAAGGGCGCGGCTAAACCCCAGGCATGGCCGATGAAACGCTCGTTTCTCGCTAAGTTCGGGCTGGAGCCGAAAACGCCAGATAATTTCATCAATCCGTTTAAGGCTTCTGCTGGTCAGAAAGACCCTGCATTGACCAGCATATGAGTGCCGATACTGGCAAAGTATGCCAACAGGATTACCGGACACCATTTCATATGGCTGCCGAACGTATATTGTCCTTTGGCTTGGCCCATTAAACCGATGCCTGGTGCGGAGCCAATTGCCAGCAGGCTGCCGCCAACGCCCAACGTCAAGGTCAGCAACAGCCATTGTCCTTGCGGAATATCGGGATGCATGGTTAACACGGCGAACATCAAAGTGCCGTTATCGACGAATGCTGACGATAAACCGATCATGACATTCGCCAGAGTCGGGCTGAATTGCCCGTATAGCACCTGTGAAATCGCATCAAGATAGCCTATGAAGCCTAGGCCACCGATGCCCATCATCGCGCCGTAGAAGAACAGTAAAGTATCCCATTCCAGTCGGCCCACTTTATCGAAAACATCCAGGCGCTTGGCTTCAATAGACAGCGAATGCAAATCGCCACCGCCGAAAAATAGCGAAAACTCCGACTGTTGCGGATTACTTGGCTTATCGGATTTTTGCAAATAGAAATAAAAGAATTGTAACAAGGATAGACCTGCCATCATGCCGGCTGCCGCCGGTAATCCCAACGCCATATCAAAACCAACCGCCAAGCTGATGGTGACGCCGAACAGGAATATGATGCGTTTGGCCCCGCGTGGTAACAAAATTTGCTGGGGTTCGATAATGGGTTTGTCTTTGGGTAGTGCAAAATGCATAGCTGCGGCTGGTACCAAAAAGTTGACGAGACAAGGTACGAACAATTTAAAAAACTCGGTAAAACCCAGCATGCCATGTTGCCAAACAAACAGCGTCGATATGCCGCCCAACGGGCTAAATGTGCCGCCGGCATTGGTGGCAATCACGATGTTCAAACAGCCCAGTGAGATAAAACGCGGACTGTTTTTGCCAACGGCTACCACGACAGCGCCCATCAACAAGCCGGCGGTTAAGCCGTTGACGATACAGGAAATTAGAAAAACTAAAAATCCCGTTATCCAAAATAGTCGTCGATAGCTGAGGTCTTTACTGACCAGCCAAATCTTCAGCGCATCGAAAATGCCCATATCCTCCATGGCGTTCAGATAAGTCATCGATACCATGATGAATAGCAGCAATTCGATGTAAGTCTGCAAGTTCGCCTTAAAAGCGGTAGTTGCCGGTAAACTGTCGCCGTGTTGTTGATACGCCAGGACGATGACAAACCAGATCAATGCCGCTGCCAGCAGCATTGGTTTGGATTTGCGCAGATTGGTCACATCTTCGAGCATCGCGGAGATATACGCGATGATCATCACGACCAGCGAAAAGTAGCCAACCCAATGCTGAGTAAGACCAAGATGAAACGACTGCGGCGTCGCCGACTCGGCAAATCCGGGGCCGGGAAATATCAGCGACACTAATCCAAATAGATAGACAACCCGCAGCATGCGTTCTCCGGTTAACGAGATAAATGAAGATGCCTCAAAATTGCTTGGTTTCCGGCGACTTTGGACGATCTACGGATTGTATTTTTAGCCGTGTAAAAAAAGCGTAAAGAGGCAATGTTTGCAAGCAAAGCCGCTACATGTGCAAAATTTGAGATCGACTTTGTTAAAGGCTGCTAGCGTTTGCTGCCAGGCGCACAGCTGTGGTTGGTCAAGCGACAACAGCAATGTTTTTACACATTGATTTTCGAGACCAAATGCTTCGTTCAGTTTAAGGCGTAGTGTTAAGCGGATTTAAATTCCATTCGAATCGAAATGGCATTTCGAAGATAATAGCCGGCTTTGTAAACGTCCTTGAGCGTCTCTAACCAGGCATGAAGCTGGAAAAAATCAAACTTTCGGGTTTTAAATCCTTTGTCGATCCCACCACGATACCGATCAACGGCAATCTGACGGCGATTGTCGGCCCCAACGGTTGCGGCAAATCCAATATCATCGACGCGGTGCGTTGGGTGATGGGGGAGAGTTCGGCTAAGCATTTGCGCGGCGGCAATATGGCCGACGTGATTTTCAACGGCTCGTCGGGCCGCAAGCCGGTCAGTATGGCCTCTGTGGAACTGGTATTCGACAACAGCGAAGGCAAGGCAGGCGGCGAATATTCGCAGTACGCCACCATTTCCATTAAACGCCAGGTTAGCCGCGATGGTCAGTCGCTGTTCATGCTGAACGGCTCCAAATGTCGGCGCAAAGACATCACCGATTTGTTCTTGGGGACGGGCCTTGGTTCGCGTAGTTATGCGATTATCGAGCAGGGCACGATTTCCCGGATGGTGGAAGCCAAACCGGAAGATTTGCGTATCCATATCGAGGAAGCGGCTGGCGTTTCCAAGTATAAGGAACGGCGTTCGGAAACCGAAACCCGCATGCGCCATACCCGCGAGAATCTGGAGCGGCTGAACGATTTGCGTGACGAGGTCGAAAAGCAAATCAAGAATTTGGCCAAGCAAGCGGAAAAGGCCGAGAAATACACCGAGCTGAAAAAGCAGGAACGCCAATACAAGCAAGAGTTGCTGGCAATGCGCTGGCAAAATTTCCAACGCTCTGCGCAGAAGCTGGAAGAAAAACTGCAAAGTATCGCCGCCGAGCACAATCGACTGTTCGTGTTGCTGCGTGATACTGAAAAAGCCATGGAGCTGAAACGCGGTGAACAGAAAGCCCAGCAACAGCATCTGGACAGCACTCAAGCAGAATATTATGCGGTGGTCGCCGAAGTCAGTAGGCTGGAACAGACCATCAAGCACAACCAAAAAAGTCACGAAGAAACCCTGGCCGAAATCAATCGCTTGAAACTGCAAGCCGAGCAGGCGCAATCCGAATGCGAGCAGGACCGGCAGCAGCTGGAGGAAATTCGCCAGACCTTGTTGGAAGCCGAAGAAACCATGATTGTCGCCCGCGAACGCGAGGAAGACTTGCTGGGTATCCAACAAGACGCGCATCTGCAAAAACAACAATGGCAGCAGCAGTGGGAAGCCTTTCTAGCCGAGAACGCCGGTTATCGCGAACAAGCCGAAGTGCAGCGGACCAAGCTGGTGCAATTAGAAAACCAGAATCGGCAGTTGCAGTCCCGACTGGACAAATTAAACGGCGAACGCGGTGGCCTGGCCGATACCCAGTTGCAGCTGGAGTTGGAGACGCTGGATAGCAGCATCGAGTTGATCGAAGCCGAACGCGAGCAATTACAGCAGCAACTGGAGGTTGTGCTGCAACGCATCGCAGAATTACGGCCGGCCATCAAACAACTTCACGACAGCCTGCACGCCAATCGCGCCGAGTTGCAAAAGGTCAACGGTAAGATCAGTTCCTTGGAATTGTTGCAGCAGCACGCGATGGGTAAGGATAAAAAAGAGTTGGGCGTCTGGCTTGAGCAGGTGGGCTTGGAGCAACAACCGCGCTTGGCTGAGTTTCTGGATGCCGAGGAAGGCTGGGAAACCGCCGTGGAAACGGTGTTGGGCAGTTATCTGGAAGCGATCTGTGTGGATAGCGCCGATTCCATATTGGGCGAGTTGCAGGATTTAACCAAACAATCTTTGGTGGTGTTTGAAACGCACGCTGACCCCGCCGGAGCGAGTGCGGACACCGTCGCATTGGCGAGTAAGTTGCGCAGTCTCTGGGATTTATCCAGCCTGTTAAGCGGCATTTATTGCGCGGAAACGATGCAACAAGCCCGGCAAATGCATCTGCAGGCGCACGAGTCGGTGGTATTGGCCGACGGCACCTGGCTGGGCAAGGACTGGATCAAAATTAGCCGCGGGAGCGACAGCAAGGCCGGGGTATTGCATAGGGAAAAGGAGCTGCGCGAACTGAAACAGCGGCAAAGCGAATTGCAGATGGCTATAGCCGAAGACGAAGAGCAATTGGCCAACTCCGAACAGGAGTTGAAGGCCGCCGAAAACAATCGAGAGCAATATCAACAAAAGGAAAAGTTGCTCAGCGCCGAGTTTTCCGCGAAGAGCGCCGAATACAGCGCGCAGTCGGCGCGTTTCGAGCAGCAAAAGCGCCGTCTGGAACAGCTTGATCACGAGATCGAAGAAATCAGCCTGCATCTGGCGGAAAATGCCGAAAGCATTTCCGAAGCGGAAATGATCAAGCAGGACGCCGAGCAGGCCTTGGGCGATTTGGGCGACAAGAAAACCGAATTGGAGCAATTGAATCAACAGATTCAAGCGCAACAGCAAAACACCGATGCCTCGGTCGATGAAGCGCGCCGGCACTTGCACCGCTTGCATGCGCAGATCGAATCGCTGAAGTCTTCGGAAGTGCTGACCGCCAAACAGATTGAGCGTTTGCAATTGCAGCATCAGCAATCGGCTGATCGTATCGCCGAACTGGAAAACAAGTTGCACTTTTCATTGGCGCCGCTCGACGATGAGAAAATGCAATTGGAAGAGTTGTTGGAGAGAAAAGCCGAATTCGAGGACAACCTGCAGTCCGAGCGCCAGGCTCAGCAGGCTAGCGAGCAGACGGTCAGTCAGTTGGCCGAGCAATATTCACAGACTCAGCGTTCCTTGGAAAAGCAAAAAGAAGCCTTGGATCAGGTGCGTTTCGAGCAACAGGATAGCCGGGTGCGACAGCAAACGATTGCGGAGCAATTGACCGAGGTTGATGCCGATCCGGAGGCTATTCTAACTAATCTAACCGAAGGCGCGAGCGAAACGAAGTGGAAAAATGCCGTCGACGAGCTGACTGATCAAATCGAGCGGCTGGGATCCATCAATCTGACTGCCATCGAAGAGTTCAAAACCCAATCCGAACGGATGAAATTTTTAAACGAGCAGCATGACGATTTGGTCGATGCCTTAAATACTTTGGATCAGGCCATCAGTAAGATCGACAAGGAAAGCCGCCAACGCTTTAAAGAGACTTTCGACAAGATCAATAGTGGCTTGAAAGAAAAATTTCCGCGTTTGTTCGGCGGTGGCCAGGCTTATCTGGAGCTCACCGAAGACGATTTGCTGGAAGCCGGCGTCAACATCATTGCCCGGCCGCCCGGCAAGCGGAACAGTTCGATACATTTGTTATCCGGTGGCGAAAAGGCCTTGACGGCGGTGGCCTTGGTTTTTTCTATTTTTGAACTGAATCCGGCGCCATTCTGTTTGCTGGATGAAGTGGACGCGCCGCTCGACGATGCTAATGTCGTGCGCTTTTCGCAGATGGTGGAAGACATGTCGGCAACCGTACAGTTTTTGTATATTTCGCACAACAAAGTCACAATGGAAATTGCAAAACATCTGGCAGGTGTTACCATGAAGGAGCCTGGAGTATCCAGAATGGTGGCGGTTGATATTGATGAAGCAGTGAGCATGGCAGAAAGCTAATGGATAAAGAATTATTAAGAGTCGTGATTATTTTGATCGGCGTGCTGGTGATGATCGGCATGGTGTTGTGGCATTTCGTCAAGTCGTTGCGAGAAAGACGCACCCCTGACGATTATTACGACGAGGACTCTTACGACGACCGAGTGGTTGACGAGTTTTCGGTCGAGGAAGACGACGATGAGATGGATGTATTTGCGTTAGGCAACGAGTTGGTTGATGGAGATGCTCTGTTAGACGATCAAGCCATCAAGCCCAGCCCAAAACCTTCTGCCGATGCTTTGCGCAAGGATGTCGAGAAAAAACAAGCCGCAACCTTGGCTAATTCGCGGCGTTTGGAATTGCCGGCTTTGATCGAGTTCAGCATCGTTGCTCGGGCGGATCAAGGCTTTAATGGCGAAGATCTGTTCGAGGCTTTCGAACGTGTGGGCTTGCGCTATGGCAGTGTGCGGGTATTCGAGCGGGTGGATGCCAATCGCATGGTCGATTTCGCAGTCGCCAGCATGGTTGACCCTGGTACTTTCCCGGACACCGGGCTACAAGATTTTTATTGCCCTGGCATCGTGTTTTTTATGCAACCGCGCGAGGTCGATGCGCCCTTGGCGGTATTCGACGATTTCATGGAAACCATCGATACGTTGGCCGACGAACTTGACGGCGTGGTCTGGGACAACCAGCGGCAACCGCTGACTGCAGAAACCGTCGCGCAATTCAGACAAATACTGGCCAAGGCCGCCTAAAGCAGTACCTCGCGGGGGCAGGGCCGCCGCCGCATTTATTCTGTAAACCTAACGAATTAACTAGAAGCTAAGTGGATCAAAAAAATATCAGAAATTTCTCCATCATTGCCCATATCGATCACGGGAAATCGACATTGGCAGACCGATTCATTCAAATTTGTGGCGGCTTAAGCGACCGGGAAATGGAGGCGCAGGTACTCGATTCCATGGATCTGGAACGGGAACGCGGCATTACCATCAAGGCGCAAAGCGTCACCCTGGATTACAAGGCCAGTGACGGCGTCACCTATCAGCTGAACTTTATCGACACGCCAGGCCACGTGGATTTTTCCTATGAAGTTTCGCGTTCGCTGGCGGCTTGCGAGGGCGCCTTGCTGGTCGTCGATGCGGCTCAAGGCGTCGAAGCGCAAAGCGTCGCTAACTGCTACACCGCCATCGAACAAGGTTTGGAAGTCGTGCCGGTCTTGAACAAGATCGATTTGCCGTCAGCTGAGCCCGAGCGGGTGATGGAAGAAATCGAGAATGTGATCGGCATTCCGGCCGATGAAGCTTTGAAGATCAGCGCGAAGACCGGCATTGGTGTCGAAGCCGTGCTGGATCAACTGATTCAAAAGATTCCGCCGCCAGCGGGTGATGAAAATGCGCCGTTACAGGCTTTAATCATCGATTCCTGGTTCGACAACTATCTGGGCGTGGTGTCCTTGGTGCGCATCGTCAACGGTAGTTTGCGGAAAAAGCAAAAAATTACCGTCATGTCGACCGGAAAGTCATTTCTGGTTGATAAATTGGGCGTTTATACCCCCAAACAATTGGAAAAGCAGCAACTCAACACCGGTGAGGTGGGATTCATTGTCGCCGGCATCAAGGACATTTTCGGCGCGCCGGTCGGAGACACCATTACGGCTACCGACAATCCCGCCAGCGAAGTACTGCCGGGGTTTGAAAAAGTCCAGCCGCGGGTGTTTGCTGGTTTGTATCCGGTCAGTTCCGACGATTTCGGCGCTATGCGCGAAGCGTTGGATAAATTGCGCCTGAACGACTCGGCACTCAATTACGAGCCGGAAACCTCGCAAGCGCTGGGTTTTGGCTTTCGTTGCGGCTTCCTAGGCATGTTGCATATGGAGATCGTCCAGGAACGGCTGGAGCGCGAATACAACATCGATCTGATTACCACCGCGCCGACTGTTATTTACGAAGTGGAAACCCATGGCGGCGAGGTCGTTATGGTCGACAATCCGGCTAAGCTGCCGGACGTCGGCACCATTGTCGAGATTCGCGAACCGATTATTCAGGCCAATATTCTGGTGCCGCAGGCCTACTTGGGTAACGTGATCAATCTGTGTATCGAAAAACGCGGTATCCAAAAAAACATGCAATACGCCGGTAGCCAGGTCTCCTTGAGCTACGAACTACCGATGAGCGAAGTGGTACTGGACTTTTTTGACCGTTTGAAATCCTGCAGCCGCGGCTATGCGTCTTTCGATTACGAATTTTTGCGCTTCGAGCCTGCGCCGCTGGTTAAGCTGGACGTTTTGATCAACGGCGACAAAGTCGATGCCTTGTCTATTATTGTGCATCGGGATTTGAGTCAGAACCGTGGTCGAGATTTAGTCGATAAGATGAAAGATCTGATTCCGCGGCAGATGTACGAAGTGGCGATCCAGGCGGCCATTGGCGCAAAAGTCATCGCCCGCTCTACGGTCAAAGCCATGCGCAAAAATGTCACAGCCAAATGTTATGGTGGAGACATTACCCGCAAGAAAAAGCTGCTGGAAAAACAGAAAGCCGGTAAGAAACGCATGAAGCAGGTGGGTAGTATCGAGATTCCACAGGAAGCCTTCCTGGCGGTGTTGCAGGTCAATAAAGAGTAATAACGATCAATTATGGATTACGATTTTTCATTTTTTCTGGTGGTAGCCAGTTTTGTCACCGGCGTAGTCTGGGGTGGCTATAGCTTATATCTGAAGCGGGCCAATCTGCCTTATCCTACTGAGAACGAGCCGCTACTGGTCGAATATGCCCGTTCGTTTTTTCCGGTAGTGTTGATCGTATTGTTGCTGCGCTCGTTTCTGTTCGAACCTTTCCGGATTCCCTCGGGATCGATGATGCCGACATTGTTGGTCGGTGATTTTATTTTGGTGAATAAATTCAGTTATGGGGTGCGCTTACCGGTGCTGAACACCAAGGTTATAGAAATGGGTGAGCCCAAGCGCGGCGATATCGTGGTGTTCAGGTTTCCGAAACAGCCGGAAGTCGATTACATCAAACGAGTGATAGGTTTGCCGGGCGACCGCGTCGCTTACTTTGACAAAAAGCTTTACGTCAACGGCGTACCCGCCAAGCAAGTGTCGCTTGGGCGTTATCAAGGCGTCGGGCAGGGCAGCAATATGAGCGGTGCCGAGCGGCTGGAAGAGGATTTGTTGGGGGTTGAGCATTCCATCCTGGTAAGTCACGGGGCTTCGTCCGTAGAGGATGTGTTCGTCGTGCCGCAGGGTCAGTATTTCGTCATGGGCGATAACCGCGATAACAGTAATGACAGTCGTTATTGGGGTACGGTACCGGAAGCTAATCTGGTTGGTAGAGCCTTTTTTATCTGGATGAATTGGGACTGGCAAAATAACGGTATTGCTTTCGACCGGCTAGGCACAGTGCTGCGTTGAGCGGTTTGCTGCAAGATAATCCGAAAAAACAATGCTTATTGCGGTGGACTCTCAACAGTCGTCGGTTTATTTCTAATTTTTCTCGGGGGTAGTGTTATGCCGTCATCATTAAAAAAACAACGCGGTTTAACCTTTCTGTCCATTGCCTTTATTTTGGCGTTAATTGGTTTTTTTACCTTATTGATTCTAAAAATAGCGCCGATTTACATCAATCATAGCCGGGTGGTAAACGCCTTGAAAGCGGTGGAAAACACTACCGATATAGTGACTAAAACTAAGTCTGATATAAAGGGTAGCTTGGAAAAACGCTTTGATATGAATTATGTAGAGCACGTCACCAATGACAATATCAAAATTGTCGCGCAACCCGGCTATGTACGGGTTGACATAGACTATGAGCGTGTAGAACCCATCATGGGGAATTTGAGTGTGTTGGTTGAGTTCCACGAGGGATTCGAAGCTGGCAACAAGTGATTAAGAAACCTGAAATTCTTGCCGGCAAGTTGGGTTTAAGGTTTAACGATCCCAGCTTATTTACGATGGCTTTGACTCATCGCAGCATGGGGGCCAGAAACAACGAGCGTCTCGAATATTTGGGCGATTCCGTGCTGGGCTTCGTGATCGCCCAAAAACTATACGAACTGTTCCCCGAGGCGGGAGAGGGCGCCTTAAGTCGGCTGCGGGCCAGTTTGGTCAATCAGAATTCGCTGGCGGAAGTGGCCAGGCAGCACAATATCGGTGATTATCTGATTCTCGGTTCCGGCGAACTGAAAAGCGGCGGTTTCCGTAGAGATTCGATTTTGTCGGATGCGTTGGAAGCCATCATGGGGGCCTTGCTGAAAGACCAAGGCGTTGAGGTTTGTCAGCAGTGGATATTGCGATTATTCGATGACAAGCTGGCCGCGCTGAAAGTAGACGATTGGACCAAAGACCCGAAAACTCGTTTGCAGGAGTTGATGCAAGCCAGCCGTAAACCCTTGCCGATTTACGAATTGGTCAGCATGTCCGGCGCGGATCATGCCCAAACCTTTGAAGTGAAATGCACCATCGCATTAACACCGGAAACGCGCAACGGCGTGGGTATTTCCAGAAAAAAGGCCGAGCAGGCTGCTGCCGAAAATATGTTAAATTTTTTACAATCCAGGGATAAATGAACTGCGGATATGTTGCTTTAATCGGTAGGCCCAATGTCGGCAAATCGACGCTGATGAATCATTTACTGGGTCAGAAACTCAGTATCACCTCAAGAAAACCGCAAACTACCCGGCACCGAATTCTGGGTATCAAGACGACAGCCGCTGGTCAAGCCATCTTCATGGACACACCGGGCATGCACAGCGACGAAAAAAAGGTATTGAATCGTTATCTGAATAAGACTGCGGACAGCACCTTGCTGGGAGTCGATGTCGTGATTTGGTTGTTGGACGGCTTGTATTGGCACGACTACGACGAGAAGATTTTCAAAAAACTCGAGCAAGCCGGACTGCCGGTTATCTTGGCGATCAACAAGGTCGATAAAATCAAGGATAAGGATGCGGTGCTGAAGTTCTTCGCCGAGGCCCAGCAAAAATATCCGTTTCAGCATATCGTGCCGGTTTCGGCCTTGAAAAATACCAATCTTGAGCTGCTGGAACAGCACATTATGGCGTTGCTGCCCGAGGCCGAGCTCATTTATCCGGAAGATCAAATCACCGACAGGCCGGAGCGCTTTTTTGCCGCTGAAATTATTCGCGAAAAACTGACCCGGCGTTTGGGTGACGAATTACCTTATGCACTGACCGTGGAAATCGAACGCTACGAGGAGTTTCCGGAGCTTTGCAAAATATACGCGGCGATTTTGGTAGAGCGGGACAGCCAAAAAAGCATCGTCATCGGTAAACAAGGCGAAATGCTTAAAAAAGTCGGTAGCGAAGCGCGAGTCGATATTGAAAAATTGATCGCCCAAAAAGTCTATCTGGAATTGTGGGTTAAAGTGAAAAAGGGTTGGTCGGATAACGAGCGCGCCTTACAGAGTTTAGGTTTTAGCGATTTTGGCCATTAATGAGCGGCTTGGCCGTTTATTTACAGCCGGGTTTTGTTCTGCAGCATCGGCCATACCGGGAAACCAGTGTATTGTTAGAGGTTTTCACGCGGGATTTTGGCGTGATGTCCATGCTTGCCAAGGGTGTGCGTAAGGAAAAGTCGAAAATAGCCGGATTATTATTGCCTTTCAGTGCCTTGCGGCTGTCGTTTATCGATAAAAACGAACTAAAAATTCTGTCCCAGGTGGAATACGTCGACAGCTACCCTTTAGAGCGCTTGGCGCTTTACTGCGGATTTTATGTGAACGAGCTGGTGCAACTATTCGTGCACAAAGACGATCCCCAGCCCGAGATATTTAGCTGCTACGAGCGCTGCTTGAGTGGTTTATTGCTTGGTGAATGTATCGAGCAGACTCTGCGTTATTTTGAACTGGATTTATTGCAAGAAGCTGGCTACGCCGTTGCGATGGATTCGGAAGCTAACGGTAATCCCATCAAGATAGGTCAGCGCTACAATTTTTTAGCTGATTTCGGCATGGTCGCGGATAACGAAGGTTTGATTGGTGGTGAAACCTTGTCAATATTGGCCGCAAGGGCTCCGTTGGAAGGCCGCGCGCTGCTCGAAGCCAAGCTGCTCTTCAGAAAAATGCTGGATGGACATTTGCAAGGCAGACAGCTGAAAAGCAGGGATGTCCTGGCAAAAATTATTAAGTATTTATAGGCGAAAGACAAAGGTCAGGATGGATTGACCGTCTTTCATCCCTCTTTCTCATCCGCTTGCGGACTCATATTCAATGGAAAAACAAATCATCTTATTAGGTGTCAACATCGACCATGTTGCGACCTTGCGCCAGGCTAGAGGTACTCGTTATCCCGAGCCTGTGCAGGCTGCGCTGATCGCCGAGCAAGCCGGTGCCGACGGTATTACCGCGCATTTGCGCGAAGACAGGCGGCATATTCAGGACAGAGATATTTATTTGTTAAAGGATATGTTGCACACCCGGTTGAATCTGGAGATGGCCGTGACAGAAGCCATGTTGGCGTTTGCGGTTAAAGTAGAGCCGCAAGCTTGTTGTTTGGTACCGGAGCGCCGAGAGGAATTGACGACTGAAGGTGGTCTGGATGTGGCGGGCGCTGCGGATAAGATGCGTTCTGCCTGCCAACAATTGGCGGATGCGAATATAGAAGTCTCCTTGTTTATCGATCCGGATTGTCGGCAAATCGATGCGGCGGTTCAGGTGGGGGCGCCGGTGGTGGAGTTACATACCGGCCGCTATGCCGATGCTGCAAGTAAACTAGAGCGGGAGCAAGAATTGCAACGAATCCGCACGGCTGCGGCTTACGCGCACCAAGCAGGATTGCAAGTGAATGCCGGCCACGGCTTGAATATCGCCAATGTGGAGGCTATTTGCCGGATTGAGCAGATTGTTGAGCTAAATATTGGTCATTCCTTGATTGCGCAAGCGTTGTTTTCCGGCTTGGGTAGCGCGGTCAGGGATATGAAGCGCGTCATGCGGGAGTCGCGTTTACACGGTTGATGTAATGCAGAACGAACTCGAGTTTTATCAATTAACTTCGATAGGCAATCGCGAGGTCAATCAGGATTGCATGGCGCACCGGGTGTGCGCTGATTACGCATTATTTGTGGTCGCTGACGGATTAGGCGGACATTACTCCGGCGAAAAAGCGTCACAATTTTTTTGCCGTAGCTTGATTGCTCTGGCGGAAAAATATCATGCTCATATAGCCTCAGTGAAGGCAGAAACGGTCATGGCTGCTTGGATTGCGGAAGCTGTTAGGAATATGAGTGAACTATTTGCCGACGATCCGTTTGCAAGCGATGCCCACACCACCTGCGCAATTCTGTATCTGGACCAGGAGCGAGCGATAGTGGCGCATTGCGGAGATTCGCGAGTTTATCGGATCAATTCCGAGCAAGTCCTATGGCGTACAAAAGATCATTCGGTGCCCCAACAACTGTTTAACGAGGGAAAAATCAGCGAATGGGAGATGGGGGTTCATCCCGACCAGCATAAGCTCACGCGAAGCATCAATGTGTTGAGTACGCCTGCGGTGGATATTGCCTGTTTCCCACCGATGAAATGCGGCGAAACCTTTCTGCTCTGTAGCGACGGTTTTTGGGAGTTTGTAAAGGAACAGGAATTGTTGGCGTTATCGCAAGAGCGCAGCGGAAAGCCGGAGTTGCAGAAGATGGCAAAAATGGCGGTATTACGCGCTCAAGGTAAAAGCGATAATGTTACTGTGCAGTGGGTCAGGCGGCGAGCTGTTTAAGTGCAGGTTGGGGCTGAACCATGCAGCCCCCGGTAAACCGTATGGCTTAGTGTGTTGCCAAGCCGTGCTTTTGAATCCGGTAAAGCAAGGTGTCTCTGGAAATGCCCAATAAGCGCGCCGATTTGCTGCGATTGCCCTTGGTTCTGTTCAAAGCTTGCAGAATCATATCTGCTTCCAGTGCATCTAGTTGTAGACCCAACTCCGGCAAAGTAAAGTCCGAGCTGACTGTTATTGCGCTGCGGTTAAATTCGTGGGGCAGATTTTCCGGCTCGATTACTTTGCCCGCCAGCAGAATACTTAGTCTTTCGCAAAGATTGCGCAATTCACGTACATTGCCCGGCCATTTGTAGCTGCGCAGCGTTTTTATGGCTTGTCTACTGAAAGTAGGGGGTTCCAGGGAATGTGCGGCCGAGAAGTGTGTGAAAAAGTGTTTCGCCAGTATTTCTATATCTTCGGTGCGCTGATGCAATGCCGGCAATTCCAGCGGCACTACATTTAAGCGGAAATACAAGTCCTGACGAAATTGACCGTTTTCTATCAGCTTGGTGAGGTCGGCATTGGAGGCAGCAATCACGCGCACATTCACCATGTAGGGTTTGGTGCCGCCAACGGGTAAACATTCTCCCGACTCCAGAAAGCGCAAAAGTTTCGCCTGGATTCCCAAGGGTAAAGAATTGATTTCGTCCAGAAACAATGTGCCGCCATCGGCTGCCTGAAACAAACCTTGCTTGTCCGATACTGCGCCGGTAAAAGCGCCTTTCTTATGGCCGAATATTTCTGATTCAACCAGACCCTCAGGGAGTGCTGCGCAATTTAAGGCAATGAAAGGTTTATTTGCGCGCGGGCTATCCTTTTGAATGGCCGTTGCCAGTACTTCTTTTCCCGTGCCGGTTTCGCCTTTGATCAGCACGGTAACGTCGGTCGCCGCAACGATACGAGCGCTGCGAATCAATGCTTCGATTGCGGGAGATTGTCCAATAATAGGATCGAAGTTATCCACTGTAAAACCTCTCAAAACGTCATGATGTGTTCAACGCGCATCGGATAGAGCCATGGGAAGGCTGCCAATAGCGCAAAGATAATAAACAAGGCTGCCACCGCGTGTTTAAAGTGCCGGATTTTCGAAAGCCTCGCCAGTAATGAGGTCATTATACCGACACCCATTACGGCAGGTAAAGTGCCCAATCCAAATGCTAACATCGTGAGCGCGCTGTGGGTAATGCTCCCCGTGGTAACTGCTAGTGCCAATGCCGTATAAATCAGGCCACAGGGTAGCCAGCCCCACACCATACCAAACAATAAAGCTTGGGTGCGGTTTTGTACCGGAATCAATCGGCGGCCGAATGGTTCGATCAGTTTCCAGAAGCGCGCGCCCATTTTTTCTATATAGGCAAAGTACGGAAACCAGCCGCCAAGGTAAAGCCCTGCACCCGCCATCACCACGGCGGAGAGGAGTTGCAAAAATCTGTGCGCTTGACCTTGAGCAAAAGGTAAAGTTAAGAAGGCCTCTAGCACGCCAACCAAGGCACCGGCCATCGCGTAGCTGAGAACCCGGCCGATGTTGTAATTGAGCACGATGCCGAACAGACGGCGCTTATCGTTACGAAGTTCGGGTTTCAGGCTGTAAGTCAGGGTACCGATAATGGAGCCGCACATGCCTATGCAATGCAGGCTGCTGAATAAACCCATTACAAACGCGGCAAGATAGGAAGCATTAAAGTCGAGGTAAAGATGCATAAACAAAAAGCCGAGGTAATAAGGTATCGAGTGTATTAGCGGGGATTATAGACGCTTTCCGAAACGGGAACGACGCGCAGATCTCTAAACTACCTGCCGTTGGACAAGTTATTCGCGCAGATACGATTCCGCCCTTGATGCTTGGCCTGATATAACGCATCGTCCGCTGCTTTCAATAAACTGGCAACGTCGTCGAACGTGTGGGCCTGTAGCGTCGCAACCCCGAGGGATATGGTCACGAAATTGTTGGGATTGTTCTGTGTGTGCCGTATTTTCAGATTCTCTATGGCTTCGCGGTACTGCTCGGCACGCATCAGGGCGCCTATGCTGTCGGTGTTGGGAAGCAGGATGGCGAACTCTTCACCGCCCAATCTGGCTACCAAGTCTTCGGGTCTGTGGGTAATTGTTTGCAAGGCACGCGCCACCCGTTTCAGGCACTCGTCGCCCATAGGGTGGCCAAAGTAGTCGTTAAATTGTTTGAAATTGTCAATATCGGCAATTAACAACGAGAGCGGCATGCCGGTGCGTTTGGACTGGTTCCATTGGCGTTCCAGGGCGGCGTCAAACGCTCTGCGGTTGGGTATCTCGGTCAGTCCATCCAACGATGCCAGTTTTTCCAATAAATCGGATTTAGTTTTTAGCTGTATTTGAGTGCGTACTCTTGCTAAAACAATCGATGGCGAAAACGGTTTGGTGATGTAGTCGCTACCGCCGATTCGGAAACCGTGTACCTCATCTTCTTCCGAGTGTTTAGCGGTCAGAAAAATAATCGGAATATTGCGGGTTTTATCCGACGACTTGAGCTGGTGGCATATTTCATAACCATCCATGTCGTCCAGCATGATGTCCAGTAGGATCAGATCAGGAAGCTGGCTGGTGGCGATATGTAACGCCAGTTCGCTATGCACGGCTACTTTTACCGTGTAATGGGGTTCGAGAATATTCTTGATAAGATCCAGATTTTCCGGGCTATCATCCACGGCCAGAATGGTATGCGTGTTTCTACTTTCCATTTTCCTATATCCGATGTTCCAGTATGTGGTTGAGAGCTTGCGCGGCATCTACAAACTGGTAATTGGCAATTTGTTTTTTGATGGGCAATAAGATTTGCAGCAGAGCTTTATCATCGATATGGCGCATAATCCGCTCAAGTTGCTGGTCCGAGTCGGAATCGAAGGTTTGCAGTTTATCAATCAATATGGCTAGTTGTTGCCGAGTTTCCAGTGTCGAGTAGCGCAGTTCACCGTCGCCGTGGCTTTCGCTGTTGGCCAAATTACTGTTGATGCTGCTGATAACCTTGCTCATCTCCAGTGTTGTGGCGGCAATATTACTATCGATATACGGGACGTCGGCAATATTGGCGCGGAAATCGATTAGCGACTCTTCCAGCCGTACTAAGTGGCTTTGCAATTGTAACGCTCCGAGGGAGCCGACTAAGCCTTTCAAAGTATGGACTAATTGATAGGCCTTGTCGTGCTGGTTATGTATGAAGGCTTGGCCGATTTCGTTCATGGTATCCGCATGGTTTTCAGCAAATTTTAGTAACACTTTTCGATAGACGGCAAGATTCCCGGCCGTATGTTGTAAGCCGGCCGAGGTGTCTATGCCATACAGATAAGGAAGCGGATTGCTTTCCAACTGTTCGCTGTTGGGATCGGTCTGGGGTATCCCGTCGGCTCGCGGTTTAATCCATTTTGCCAGCGTGGCGTAAAGCGTTTCCGGTAATATCGGTTTGCTGATGAAATCGTCCATATCGGCTTGAAAGCATTTGTTGCGATCATTACTCATTGCGTTAGCGGTCATCGCTATGACCGGCAAGGTTTGACAGCCGGGGAGTGTTCGCAGTTGTTTGGTGGTTTGATAGCCATCCATCACCGGCATTTGCACATCCATTAGCACGCAGTCGTAAGTGGTTTGTTGCAGTTTGCCCAAGGCGATTTCGCCGTTTTCGGCCACGTCGACTTGCAAATGTGCTTGTTCCAGCAACTCGATGGCCACAATTCGATTCACTTCGTTGTCTTCAACCAGCAATACTCGGGCGCCGCTGATATGTTGCAATTTCCCGCTATCGAGGGGGAGCTTTTGTTGGTATTGCGCGTTGCGTATCGAAGCAACGCTGGTGATGCCCAGTTTGACGCTAAAGGTAAATGTCGAGCCCAGGTTTTCTTGGCTGGCGACGCTTATCGTTCCGCCCATTTGTTCTACCAATTGTTTGGAAATGATCAGGCCCAAGCCCGTGCCGCCGTAATGACGTGTGACGCTACTGTCGCCTTGGCTGAACGCCTGGAATAGTTTGGCTTGTTTTTCTGCATTCATGCCGATGCCGGTATCGCTGATACTAAACTGCAAACAAGTCTGTTGCGCAGAGCGCTTAAGTTCGGTGAGCGTGACTCTTACCTCTCCATGTTCGGTAAATTTGATCGCATTCCCGATCAGATTGATAAAAATTTGCCTTAGCCGTTGCGGGTCGCCGATCACCGGGAGAAAAGTTAGCGTCTTAGGTGGGCGAATCAAGGCTATGCCTTTGCTGGCGCAAAGTTCCGACATCGTGGAAAATACCTTATCCAGCATTTCTTCCAATAGAAAAGGTACGGATTCCAGTTGCATTTTTCCGGCTTCCATTTTGGAAAAGTCCAGAATGTCGTCAATGATGGTCATCAACGAGCGTGACGCGGTTTCCACTCTTTCCAGGTAGTCGCGCTGTTTGGCGGAGATACTGCTGTTCAGACATAATTCAACCAAGCCGATAATGGCATTCATCGGCGTGCGGATTTCGTGGCTCATATTGGCGAGAAATTCCGATTTTACCCGTGTTGCCTGTTCTGCCTGCTGCTTGGCTTCCAACAGCCGTTGCTCGGTTTGCAGCCGGTCGGTGATGTCTTGCATGGTGCCTTGAACGCCAGTGGGTTTGTCATTAACGTCGCGAATAACTTGTCCGCGTTGGTGGACATGACGAATTTGGTCGTTACCGAGCACTATCCGATGTCTGAAATCGAGACTGCCGCTACTGATCGCGTTTTGCATCGATGTTTTGAAAAAGCTTTGGTCGTCCGGATGAATCAGCGTGCTTAAAATGCTGGAAAAGTTGGGGGTAAAAACCGCTTTACTGGTTGCGGTGATCCGATACATTTCGTCCGACCAGCTAAAGTGATTGCCCGGCAAATGCCAATGCCAATCGCCGATATGGGAAATACTTTGCGCATCCAGTAAGCGCTGTTTTTGGTCTTGCAGTGCATTGATGGCACGGCTGCGTTCCAGTTCGGCGGTAATTTGCAACGCGAATAATTTCAGGGTGTCTGTGGCAAAGGTAGTATCGGGAATCGGCCGACAGTAGGATACCGAGATAAATCCGAAACTATTTTGTTGTTTGTCGTGTAATGGAATGCCCAGATAACCTTGAATTTGTTGGCGTCGCAGCCAGTCGGCGTCGGGGAATCGTTCCGCTGCGTCGTGTTCGACACAACAAATAGTGCCGGCGGCCACCTCGCGGCAAGGCGAATTATCTAGGCTGAATTCGCGGTTACCGACAATTTTGCCTTTTGCGCAAAGCGATAGGCTACGGGCACGCCCATTGCCCGTTGTTTCGGCAATTAATGCAAAATCGGCTCCCAGGGTTTCCACGGTCAATAGCGTCAGATTATCCAGCAGCGACGTGGCACTTTGCGGCAGGTTGCTGGAGACGATATTCCTAATCACACTGGATTGCTGACGCTGCTGAGTGATGTCACTCACCAGACCCTGATAGTCGATAATCTTGCCTTGCTCGTTGCGCACCACCATCTTGCGGTCTTGCACCCATTTTATGCCGCCGTTTTGGGCGACGATCCGATAGGGTTGATGCGCTATTTCGGAACAGTCCGGATCGTTGCGGCAGGTGGCGATCTCGCGAAGGAAAACCCCGACATCGTCGGGATGGATCAGGTTGAGATAAAACAGATTGCCGGTAATCAATTGTTCGACGCTGTAGCCGAATAGCTGGCGGGCGTTCTCAGTGGCGAATTCTATCGGTAATCCTTCGGAATTATTCCATTTCAATACCACTGCCGCGCTCTGGCTGATAATTTGATACGCGCGTTGCAGATTATGCTCCGACTGCTTCCGCACGCTGATGTCTTGGTGCGTGCCACATAGCCGACTTGGACCACCGCTGACCGGATCGTACGCGACAACGGCGCCGGAACCTTGTATCCATACCCAATGGCCGAGTTTATGGCGCATGCGAAATTCCACGACATAGGGGCGGTCGGAGGCTATATGTTTGGCAACGAACTGTTTCACTCGTTGTCTGTCGTCCGGATGCAGGCGTTTGTCCCAGTCGCTGACATAGTTATCCAATTCGTCATGACTTAGTCCCAACATGTCCAGCCAACGTTGATTCACTGAATGTTCGCCGCTTAGATAATTCCAATCCCAGTAGCCTAGCTGGGCGCCGTCTATGACCAGGGCCAATTGTTCTTCAATTTGTTTTCGCGGCGTGATGTCGATATGGAACTGAATTAATTCGCTGGTGTTCTGCGTGGACAGGCGGGTAAGCGAGATTTGCTGCCATGTTTGATTTGGAAAGGCAAAGTCGCTGGCCTGCATAGCCTTGCCGGCCATGATATGTTGGCATAAGGGGCACTCTGTTTCGGCATGGTGGGTCGGGTGAAACCAGGCGTGTATGGTTTGTCCGACTAATTCCGCCGGGGACTTGCCCACCGACAAAGCGGCTGCCTGGTTGGCATGGCGAATAATCCCCTGATTATCGACCACGATGGCGGATTGGGCGAGATGGTCGTAAAAGTCGCCGATGGGTGTCAGTCCGGAGGATAAAATTTGCCGATTTGACAGCAGTTCGCTAAAAATCAACAAGACAGCCAGTCCGGGCAGCAAAACTATCAATATTTTGGTCAGCTCACTCGTGCCGTTTATGTTTTGATAGAGCACAACGGTAATCTCACCTATCAACAGTAAACACACTGCGACCAGCACGAACCGGCGTATCTGATTGGCAGTATTGGCAAGTTTATCTGTCATAGTTTGCTGATGTCGGGGATCTGGCCGGGAGGGACGGGAAAAATCTTAGACCGGGTATCGGTAAATGTGAATCCATGTCGCCGGAAAACTGTCCGGTGCTCAGCAAATTGGGATTTTATAGGCTGCTCCGGCCTGTTCTTTAACCAGCTTGGGAACCAGATAACCGGGTAGATGGCTTTGCATATCTTCGAGCAATTGCCGGGCGGTGGTTTCGGAGACTTCAAAATGACCGGTGCCGCTGGCGTGATCCAGTACATGCAGGTAGTAAGGCAAAATACCTAGTTCAAACAGCTTTTCGCTCAGTTCGCAGAGAGTGCGGCCGGCATCGTTAACTCCCTTTAGCAGAACGCTTTGGTTCAATAAAGTGATGCCGTGGCGGCGTAAATCGCCGCAAATAGCTCCAACGGCAGCACTCAGCTCATTCGCATGATTGGCGTGAAATACCATCACAACTTGTTGCGACAGGCTGGAGAAAGAGTTGAGCAGTGGTTGGGTGATGCGCATTGGTAGCACGATGGGCACTCGGCTATGAATGCGAATACGTTTGATATGTTCAATCTCACCTAACCGTGCCAACAGCTGGCCGAGTTTTTCGTCATTTAGCAGCAAGGGGTCGCCGCCACTGAGGATGACTTCGCTGATTTCCGGATGGCTAATGATGTAGCTAAGCGCTTGTTGAATTTTTTGCGTTGACAACTGCAATTCCGCATAAGGAAAATTCCGCCGAAAACAATACCGGCAGTGCACTGCGCAAGCGCCGGTGCTGATCAATAATACCCGGCCGTGATACTTATGAATGATACCTGCTTCGGCGACCGCGCCAAGGTCGCCTACCGGATCATGGCTGTAGCCGGGATAGTCGATCAGTTCGTTCTGAGTCGGCAGCACTTGTCTCAGCAAGGGGTCATTTGGATCGCCGCGGCGCATGCAATCAGCAAAGCCGCGCGGCACACGGAGCGGAAAGGCTTTGAAATCCGGCAGCAATGCCACGCTGTCTGTTGAAATATTCAAATAGTCACAAAGGGCCTCGACGCTGGTAAATGCGTCGGCCAGCGCCTGTTGCCAGCCGGCGGTTTGGGTGTTCAATGCTGCTCCGGTTTCCGATTAAAAATCTTATCCATTATAATCGTCCGACTATTATTTGTTTCACGAGGAAAAAATGGCGACTTTTAGCACCAACGAGTTCAAGGGCGGTTTGAAAATCATGCTGGACAACGACCCTTGTTCGATTATCGAAAACGAGTTTGTGAAGCCGGGTAAGGGGCAGGCGTTCAATCGGGTCAGGATCAGAAATCTGAAAACCGGCCGGGTGATCGAGCGTACCTTCAAATCCGGCGATACCGTCGAAGGTGCGGACGTCGTTGATAAAGAAATGCAGTATCTGTATAGCGATGGCGAATTCTGGCATTTCATGGTGCCGGATACATTTGAGCAGTACCAAGCCGATAAAAATGCGGTGTCCGATGCGATCAAATGGCTGAAAGAGCAAGACATCTGCACGATGACCTTGTGGAACGACTCGCCGTTATCGGTTACCCCGCCCAATTTCGTAGAATTGGCCATCACCGAAACCGATCCCGGTCTGAAGGGCGATACGTCCGGCGGCGGCGGTAAACCGGCAACCCTGGAATCCGGTGCCGTGGTGCGCGTACCCTTGTTTGTGCAAATCGGCGAAGTCATTAAAGTCGACACCCGTACCGGCGAGTACGTGTCCCGCGTCAAAGAGTGACGGTAAGCTGGCAGCCGAGCTGCCCACTGGCGCATTTGCGCACTCGCGCGCAAATGCTGGCGGCGATACGGCGTTTTTTCGAGGCACGGGATGTGTTGGAAGTCGAGACGCCGCTATTGTGCCCAGCCACCGGCACCGATCCGCAGCTGGATTTTTTCAGCAGTCAGTTTAACGTTCCCCCCACCCGATCCACGCTGTTTCTGCAAACCTCGCCTGAGTTCGCGATGAAACGGTTGTTGGCCGCTGGTAGCGGCAGTATTTATCAGATCTGCAAGGCCTTTAGGAACGGCGAAGCCGGGCGGTATCACAATCCGGAATTCACGATTTTGGAATGGTACCGGGTTGGCTACGATTTGCGGCAATTGATGACCGAAGTCGCCGAATTGTTGCAGCAGCTATTGCAGCCTTTCCATGCAGAATTGCCAACTCGGCAAATCAGCTACCAACAGCTATTTTTGGATGCCACCGGCTTGGATCCTTTGGTGTTTTGCAACAGCGATTATCAAGCTTATGCAGCTGCGAACGCGCTTCCGGAAGCTGTCAACCTATGCGGCGGCGACCATACCTTGTGGCTGGATTTTATTTTTAGCCATTGCGTCCAGCGGACGATGGAGAAAGATACGATTTATTTGCTGCATAGCTATCCGGCGATACAGTCTTCGCTGGCGCGCCTGAATGCCGATGACTCTCGGCTCAGTGAGCGTTTTGAAGTGTTCATCAACGGTGTGGAGTTGGCCAACGGCTTTTATGAGCTGGTTGATCCTGTTGAACAGGAGGCGCGTTTTGATAAGGAAATTGCTTATCGGCTAAGCCATGACTTGCCGGTAGTTAGCAAAGATGAAGCATTTTTGCAGGCATTGAAATTCGGTTTGCCGGATTGCAGCGGGGTAGCAATTGGTTTGGATCGGCTGCTGATGATTGCTCTGGGCAGCGAGTCTATCAGTGATGTGCTGGCTTTTCCGGTCCGCGTTTGAGGCTCAATGTTGAAAGGCTTGAAAAAACTCCCCCTTCGTCGAAGGGGGATGTAGTCGGTAGGTGTCCCTAAAAACGATTAATCGATTTATTTAGTAGGGCCAGCTGAGCGAGCTTTTTTGCTGGTCCGGATGGTCTGCAGCATCTAGCGCTGTTTGTATGTCGTCTACGAAAAAGCGTCTAAGGCCGCGGCCAAGGCGATGGGCTAGCACCGGTAGAGCTTGATCTTTGTCTAGGTAGGCCACGGGTTCGCGACCCTTGCGGTAATGGTGTAGCGCTCTTCTGACTGCGCCGCACAGATAGCACTCTGCACCCTCAGGAAGGGTGGCGTTCAAATCGCGAAGTAGATGTGGAGTTATTTTATTCATAGCATCCCCCTCCTCATTAGGAGTGTTGGGCGGTAATCCTTATGCCATGCGAAGATCCGCAACCAGGATCTGTTATTTAATAAAAATAACGTGATTAACTTATCAATTTGGCAAAAAAAGTCAACGAGTATTTGGTGGGATTTTTTGACGTATATCAATACCTTGCATGACTGCTTCCCAAGGTATCCGGTGGTAAGCTTAACAAGAACAAAGGGCGGACAAGACAGTCCGCCCTCAGATTTACCTTAATCCTGCTTTTCGGTTTTGCCGGCAGGGGTACGCAGTCTGATACCCAATTCTTTCAATTGTTCTTCGCTGACCAATGCCGGCGCATTGAATAATGGGCAAGCGGCAGTCTGGGTTTTCGGGAACGCTATGACGTCGCGGATCGAGCTGGCGCCGGTCATTAACATCACCAGACGGTCCAAGCCAAAGGCGATACCGCCATGCGGAGGCGCGCCGTATTTCAAGGCATCCAGCAGGAAGCCGAATTTTTCGCGGGCTTCTTCGTGGCCTATGCCGAGAATGTCGAATACGGTTTGTTGCATCGCAGTGCGGTTGATCCGGATCGAGCCGCCGCCGACTTCGGTGCCGTTCAACACCAGGTCATAAGCGCGAGACAGCGCGGTGCCGGGGTTGGCGACCAATTCTTCCACCGAGCAGCTCGGTGCGGTAAACGGATGGTGAATTGCGGTGTAGCGTTGGGCTTTTTCGTCCCAGGCGAACATCGGGAAGTCCACGACCCAAAGCGGTTTCCAGGGGCCGGTCAACAAATTGCGATCCAGGCCGAGCTTAACGCGCAGAGCGCCCATGGCTTCGTTGACGATGCCGGCTTTGTCGGCACCAAAGAAAATCAGGTCGCCGTTTTGAGCGCCCACTTTCGCCATGACTTTGGCCCAGACTTCAGCAGGGGCGAATTTGACGATAGGCGACTGTAAGCCTTCGACGCCGGCCGCCAAGTCGTTGACTTTGATATAAGCCAAGCCTTTTGCACCGTAAATGCCGACAAATTTGGTGAGCTCGTCGATCACGCTACGGCTCAAGTCGCCGCCTTCAGGCAATTTCATGGCCACGACGCGGCCGTTTGGATCGTTGGCGGGACCGGAGAAGACTTTGAAATCCACGCCTTTCATTTCTTCGGCAATGTCTACCAGTTCCAGCGGGATACGCAGGTCCGGGCGGTCCGAACCGTAACGATTCATGGCTTCGGCATAACTCATGACCGGGAATTGGTCGCCCAAATCCACGTCGATAATGTCCTTGAACAAGCGGCGGATCATTTCTTCCATTACCGCCATGATCTCTTGTTCATTCATGAATGACGTTTCGATATCCAGCTGGGTAAATTCCGGCTGGCGATCAGCCCGCAAATCCTCGTCGCGGAAGCAACGCACGACTTGGTAATAGCGGTCCATGCCGGCAATCATCAGCAACTGTTTGTAAAGCTGCGGTGATTGCGGCAAGGCAAAAAACGAATTTTGGTGGGTACGGCTGGGTACGATGTAATCGCGCGCGCCTTCCGGCGTAGCCTTGGTCAGATACGGTGTTTCGATTTCGAAAAATTCGTGGTCGTCCAGATATTGACGCAGGTTGCGGGTCACATCGCGGCGCACTTTCATTTTCTGCTGCATCGCGGTGCGGCGCAGATCGATGTAACGGAAACGCAGGCGGGTCTCTTCGTTGACTTCGATGTCGCTTTCCAACGGGAACGGCGGGGTTTCCGCTTCGTTCAACACTTCGATATGTTTGCCCAGAATTTCGATTTGGCCCGTGGACATATTGGGATTATGCGTGCCTTCAGGTCGGTCGCGGACGATACCTTCGATACGCAGCACATATTCACTGCGCACGTGTTCGGCAATCGCAAAGCTTTCGGCCATATCGGGATCGAACACCACTTGCACCAAGCCGGCGCGGTCTCTCAAGTCGATAAAAATAACGCCGCCGTGGTCACGGCGACGATGAACCCAGCCGCACAGGGCAACGGTTTGACCTAGATGATGGGTGTTCAATTCTCCACACTTGTGGCTACGCATAGTTGTTCTCGGGTTAATCAAAATACGGGGATAGGTAAAAATTAGGAAGTGCCAGTCGTTTCGGAAAACTGGCAGTTACCATGAGATTCCTAATGGTTATGGTTCGGGCAGCCGCTGCAACTGCTGGCTTTTTCCGGGGCTTTGCTTTCGCCGGCGACGTTTTTCTTGTTGCCGCTTTTAAAGTCGGTTTCGTACCAGCCGCCGCCTTTCAAACGAAATCCCGCTGCGGAAATTTTCTTTTTTAATTCCGCTTCATTGCAGGCCGGGCAAACGATTAAGGGCTCTGCACCCAGTTTTTGCAGGGCTTCGTGTTCATGTCCGCAAGCATTGCATTGGTATTCGTAAATAGGCATCTGCTTCTCCAGTTGAAAGTGTTTAAATCGGCTTACTAAGGGCGGGGTTTTAAATTTTCAAGGCCCTTAATGTTAGAATAACTAGCTATTTTAAATGAAAACGCCCGGAGATTATGGATAAATTGACCATCCGCCAACCTGATGATTGGCATTTGCACGTCAGAACCGGCAGTATTTTAAAAACGGTGATCGGGCATACTGCCAGGCAGTTCGGTCGCGCCATTATCATGCCGAATCTGAAACCCCCGGTCACCACGGTCGCCCAGGCTTTGCTTTACAGGCAGGAAATTTTGGCCGCTTTGCCGCCAGACTCCACGTTTCAGCCTTTGATGACTTTGTATCTAACGGCAAGTACCTCTGTTGAGGAAATCAAAAAGGTGGCCGATGCCGAGCATGTTCATGCCTTCAAGCTATATCCGGCCGGAGCAACCACCAATTCCGATGCCGGAGTCGCCGACATTGAAGCGGCTTATCCTTTATTTGCGGCGATGGAGCAATACGGCGTACCACTATTACTCCACGGCGAAGTGACGGATGCGGAATACGATATTTTTGACCGCGAAAAACTGTTTATCGATAACAAGTTAAGCAAGCTCACCCGGCAATTTCCGGCACTACGCATCGTTGTAGAGCATCTGACGACCCAGGAAGCGGTGCAATTTGTCGAAGCTGCATCCGAGAATATCGCCGCGACTATTACCCCGCAGCATTTGCTCTATAACCGCAATGCCATTTTGGCGGGCGGTATTCGGCCGCATTACTATTGTTTGCCCATTTTAAAGCGCGAGCATCATCGCCAAGCCTTGATAAAAGCGGCTACCAGCGGTAATCCCAAATTTTTCCTTGGTACCGATAGCGCGCCGCATTTAACTGGGTTGAAGGAAAATAGCTGCGGTTGCGCAGGTTGTTACAGCGCGCATGCGGCATTGGAATTGTATGCCGAAGCCTTCGAACAGGCTGGCGCACTGGATAAGCTGGAAGGGTTTGCCAGTTTTTATGGCGCGGATTTTTACGGTTTGCCGCACAACTCTGCGAGCGTTACTTTAGAAAAGCAAGCCTGGATGGTACCGGAAGCCTATGCCGATACGGCTGGCACTATTACACCATTACGGGCTGGAGAGAGTTTGGCGTGGCGCTTAGTGGCCGCCTGATCCCTTGTGATGAGTGGGGCAATTCAACCCGCTTAACGGTTTGTTTCAACCGATCCTCTCGGCCTTTTGATGTCGGCTTGAGATGTCTCGGGCTTTGTTGGCTGTAATAGTGTTGGCATGAAATTGGCTTAAGCTTTTGTCATAACGCTGGTGTGATTCTGGGCGCTTGGATGTCCCGTGCCCCGAATCGATATTTTCTCGAAAAATGACCATACCCGATAAACTGATTTACCGCTGGGGCATTGTGCCGCTTTGGCTGCTGTTGTCCGCAAGCGTTTATTTTCGCTCGACCATTCCCATCGATGAAACGCGCTATCTCAGTGTGGCTTGGGAGATGTGGCTGCGCGGCGACTTCCTGGTGCCGTATTTGAATGGCGAAACCTACAGCCATAAACCGCCTTTATTATTTTGGCTGATTCAAGCCGGGTGGTGGATATTCGGCGTTAATCAGTGGTGGCCGAGTTTGGTCGGGCCGTTGGCTGCTTTGGCAAATCTGTTGCTGACGCGAAAATTGGCGGAAAAACTTTGGCCGGAGCAAACTGCGGTAGCAATGGCTGCGCCGTGGGTCTTGATTGCAACCTTGCTGTGGACCTTATTCGCCACGTCTATCATGTTTGATATTCTGCTGACTAGCTGGGTGCTGTTGGGAATGCTCGGCTTGCTGGAGGTTGTGCAAGGCGATGAGCGCAAGGGTTGGGTACTGGTTGCGGCAGCAGTGGGGTTCGGTATTCTAAGTAAAGGGCCTGTGGTTTTTTTGCATCTAATCCCTACCGCAATTTTGGTTGCTGTTTGGGCACCGCGTTCGATTGTGTTCAGTCGCTGGTTTGCTGGCTTGTTGATCGCGGCCTTGATTGGAGTCGCGATAGCCCTAGTCTGGGCGATTCCGGCTGCCATTGCCGGTGGCGAGCAATACGCCAACGCGATATTGTGGCATCAGACCGCTGATCGCGCAGTCAGCACCAAAATCCATACCCGTTCGCTGTTTTGGTATCTGCCTTTTTTACCGATGTTTTTGTTCCCCTGGTTGTTCTGGCCGCATTTCTGGGGCAGTTTGCGCGGCAGCCGATTTTTTAATGATCGCGGTTTGCGCTTTTGTCTGGTTTGGCTAGTATCAACCTTTGTGGCGTTCTCGTTGTTGCCCAGCAAGCAGATTCATTATTTGATTCCGATGTTGCCGGCGTTTGCGTTGTTGGTAGCCAAGGTGGTGGTGCATACCCAAAAGCCGAGATTGGGTGGCGAGTGGTTGCTGCCGGTGCTGTTCGGCGCAATCGGGGTGTTTTTAGTTTATCTGACCAAGGTACCGGGTTTGTCAAAATTGAACTGGGTCCAGACTGTGCAGCCGGCATGGGGTTTGAGTGTGTTGGCCATTGCCGTGATGTTGGCGCTATTGGTTTGGATTAAGCGCACGTTGTCGGTTGCGGCAATCTCGACAGCGCTGGTGGCGGCAATTTTTGTCGGATTTATATTTTTCTTTCGTTATGCCGGCCCGGCATACGACCTGCAACCCGCTGCGTTAAAAGTGAAAAGCTTTAACGATCAGCATATTCCTTATGTCTATGTTGGCAATTACCAAGGGCAATTCAATTTCTTGGGGCGATTAACCCAGCCGCTGCCGGTTTTACCTGCTGAACGGCTTGCCGATTGGGCGTCACAGCATGCGGACGGTTATTTGATTTCCCTGGAAAAAAGTCAGCCTAGCGACGCCGTATACCTGCAGCCGCATCGGGAATATTGGCTGGTATTTCGGCGCGCGGGGCAGGCTGCTGACGTCAAGCCCCTATAACTCAAACCTGTACAAAATTCTTATCCGTGTATAAGCGTTTGATACAATTCACAACTTTTTCAACTTGTACCAAGATATGAAGATTTCTGTAGTAGTCCCCGTTCACAATGAAACGGACAATGTCGAATTGCTGATCGAGGAAATCCATCGTGCGCTGGGCGATGGGGAAACCTATGAAATGATTTTTGTGGACGACGGTAGTACCGATGACACCGGCCTAAAACTGCAAGGTGCAATGCAGCAATATCCGACTCTGCGCGTGCTGACACATCAACGCAGTTGCGGACAAAGCCGTGCCGTGCATACCGGCGTTTCGGCAGCGCGCTACCCATGGATTGCCACCTTGGACGGCGACGGCCAGAACGATCCGGCCGATATACCCCATCTGATCGCGGCCTGGCGCGAGCAAAACGACAGCCAATTGTGGATGCTGGCCGGCTTTCGGCATAAGCGCAACGATACCGGATGGCGCAAGTTTTCCTCCAAATTTGCCAATGCGGTGCGGCAGTCAATTTTGCATGACGCCACGCCGGATACCGGTTGCGGCTTGAAGTTATTCCTGCGCGATAAGTTTTTGGCTTTGCCGTATTTTGATCATATTCACCGTTTCTTGCCGGCGTTAATCCGGATGGCGGGCGGAAATGTCATTTCCGTAAAAGTGAATCATAGGCCGAGAAATTTTGGCACGTCGAAGTACGGAACCTTGGACCGGGCGCTGGTTGGTATCGTCGATTTGCTAGGCGTGGTTTGGTTGAAAAAACGCCATAGCCTGCCGATTGTCAGCGAGATTCAGCGTGGCTAGTTGCTGGTTCAACCCGTTTGTTCCGCCGTATTTTAGGAGTCGTTAACATGGAAAATGGAATCGTTTATTTTTTTACGCATTTGGCGGATAAATGGCAGCACCATTTATCTATCATGGATTCGAATGACATCATTTGGCTCAGCATCGGTTTGGTGGGCCAGACCTTGTTTATGATGCGTTTTATCGTGCAATGGATACACAGCGAGCGGCATCAGAAGAGCATGATTCCGGTAAGTTTTTGGTATTTCAGTTTGTCGGGCGGGGTCATCGTATTGGCTTACGGTATTCACCGAGTGGATCCCGTGATTATCCTGGGTCAATTGCCCGGTACTTTTGTGTATGCCAGGAACCTAATATTAATTCGCCGCGAACATCGCGATGCGTTGGCGGAGATGACCGAGCAAGATCTGGGGACCTAATCGATTTGACTAGCCGGAAAACGACATAAGCTATTTTGGCGCAAGGATTTTTCCTAACTATTGAAAACAGACTGAATTTTTACCCTAAACTATGGCCCGAGCAAATGGCGTTTTGACGAGGTGTGCGATGAGGGTGGTAATTTTGCTGGCGATGGTTCTGAGTTATCACTCGGCAAGCGCGGAGGTATTTAAATGTATCGGCAAGGACGGCAAAACCATTTATCAGGCCAAACCTTGCCAAACCAGCGATAAGACCGTGCAGTTGGATATTCAAGCCAATGAAGCACAAGAGGCAGCGGCCAAAGCCAAGCTGGAAGCCCTGCAAAACGAACAGGAAGCTGCCAAAGCCGCCAAACTGGAAGCTGAAAGACGCGATGCGATACTGAAAAACCAAACCGAATCGACAAATGCCCTAAAGCAAAGTGCGATTGCGCAGCAGCAGCAAGTTGAAGCGGAACAACGCCAGGCGGCAGCCTTGGAAAGACAAGCGCAACAAAACAGTAATCGGGTGCTGATTGTCGCGCCTCCCACCGCGTTACCGGGCATGCCCGCGCCGGTGACCACCGAAATTTTACGTTAGTCAGTCTCGGGAACCTCATGCTCTGGTTAAAAGCCTTACATTTGATTTTTATGGTGACTTGGTTTGCCGGCTTGTTTTATTTGCCCAGGTTATTTGTTTATCACGCAATGAGCGACGACAGTATCAGCAACGAGCGCTTCAAAGTGATGGAACGCAAACTGTACTATGGCATCATGACGCCGGGCATGATTTGTACCTTTATCTTTGGCGTGTGGATGTTGGGCGATTATGCCTGGATGCTATATTCCGGCAGCGGTTGGCTACATCTAAAGTTGGGTTTGTTGGGTGTGCTGGTGGTTTACCATGTGTTTTGCGGCAAGTGGCTGCTGGATTTCAAGCATGATCGCAACCGGCATTCGCATGTGTATTTCCGCTGGATCAACGAGATTCCGGTATTGTTTTTAGTCGCCATAGTCTTGCTGGCCGTCGTCAAACCTTTCTAATACATGCCATCCTCGGCATGTCTGCCACTGAGGCGCGCATGTTGTTCACCCAGCGCTGCCAAGCGTTCCGGTGTGCCTATGTCCATCCACAGGCCGGAAAATTTCTCGCCGCTAATCCGCTGTTGTTGCATGGCTTGGTTTAACACAGGTCTCAGTTTTAACGGCGCGACCGGGATGTTGGCAAACAGCTTGGGGTGATAAACGCCGATACCGCTGAAGGTGAGTTTGTTCAAGCCTTGTTCCGACAATACACCGTCGGCATTCAGCGAAAAGTCACCTTCCGGGTGATGCGGCGGATTACTGATCATCACCAGATGAGCCAGATCAATGGCTTGGGTTCGCAAGGTGGCCAAGGGATAATCGCAAATAATGTCGGCGTTAAGCGCCAGGAACGGCTCATTGCCCAACAAAGGCAGGGCCTTGGCAATGCCGCCGGCGGTTTCCAGCGCGGTTTCGCCTTCATCTGAATACTCAATCGAAACATTCCAGCGCTTACCATATCCACAATAGTCTTTAATCTGTGCGCCTAGATGGGCGATGTTGATGACGATTTCGGTAAAGCCGGCGTGTGCCAGGTTTTCCAGGGTGTATTCAATCAGCGCCTTACCGGCGGCTTTCAATAAGGGTTTGGGGGTGTGGTCGGTCAAGGGCCGCATTCTTTCGCCGCGCCCGGCCGCTAAAATCATTGCCTTCATGCAGATGCCTCGACACGCGGCAGCACCTGTTCTTGCAGAAACCGCTGCATCTCGGTTAACTCGGGATAGAGCTCGCAAACCCTGGTGATATAAGCCAGGGTGCGTGGAATGTCGGCCAAATAATCGGATTTTCCATCGCGCAGATGCAGTCTGGCGAAAATGCCGACAGCTTTCAGGTGGCGTTGCATGCCCATCAGATCGAACCAGCGTTTGAATTGATTGAAATCGGCTTTCAGCAGTCCGGCTGACAACAGGCGTTGATGAAATTGCTGGGCCCAGCTGATGACTTGCTGTTCGGGCCAAGCGATGTAACAGTCGCGCAGCAGAGACACCAAATCGTAGCTGATAGGGCCGACGACGGCGTCTTGAAAGTCGATAACGCCCGGTGAGTTGTGTTCCAGCACCATCAGGTTGCGCGAGTGGAAGTCGCGGTGCACGCAGACTTGCGGCTGTTCAATTGCTGAATCGATCAAGATAGCGTTGAGAGATGTCGCGAGCATATGGGGAATCGTAATGCCCAATAGTTTTTCCAAAAACCATTCGTAAAAAATAGCTAGCTCGCGGAGGAGCAGAGCGCTGTCGTAAACCGGCAAGCCGCAATCGAGCGGATTTACGCCGGTTTGTAGTTTGAACAAGCTGTCCATGGCTTGCCGATACAACAGTTCTGCATCGCCGGTTTGTAAGCTGTCGAGAAAGCTTGTGGAGCCTAAGTCTTCCAGCAACAGAAAACCTTGTCGGCTATTCTGTTGATAGATATTCGGGATATGAATATCGCTCGGTTTCAGCAATCCGGCGATGCGTACGAACGGTTCGGTATTTTCCTTGTCCGGTGGTGCATCCATGGCAATGTGGCAGCCGTCCCGGTGCTCAACTCGGAAATATCGCCTGAAGCTGGCGTCGCTGGAAGCCGGGGGGATTTGTTGTATATCAAGTGCGACGTCGTTATTGAGCCAATCGACAAGCTCCGCCAAGCGGCGGTCTGAGCTGGAAACGTACATTTTTATTAATTGCGGGTCAACCTAAGGTAAAATGATGACAAGCATTTTATTCGATTTCCATTCCGCTAAGTCAATTTAGCCGCATTCGCCAAGACATGAATTATCGGTTTTATACAATTTCTTCAGCATTATTGTTTTTTACGGGCGTCGCCTCTGCTGCCAATAATGCGGCGTGGAATTGTGAGCAAACCAAAAATGGTGAATGGACCTGTCTAAACCAAACACCCGCAGGTAACGAGCCAACCGCTCAGCCGCAAGTGATTAAACCTACCCCGCCCGCTCAAACCAAGCCCGCCCCGCCCGAAACCGTCGCGCAGCCGCCTGTTCCCGTCGTGCCCGCGCCCGTTCAACAAGCGGTCAAACCGGAACCCGAGCCGGAAAAAGTTAAGGTGGTCGAAAAGGCGGTGGAAAAAGCCGTTGCCGAGCCGCAAAAGTTACGGGTTAAAGTCACTGAAAATCAAAAGCCGGTGCTGGAAAAAGTCGAGCCCAAAATCGAGACAGCCAATGCCAACACCGGCAAAGTGCCCGGTTGGACATGCAAAACCGGTGATGATAAGAGCGGTTGGAACTGTAATCTGGTGGGTGCCGATCCGAAAGGCGAGGCCCATGTCGTAGCCGAAGGCGGCAGCAGTGAAGAGTCCGGTTCGTCTTGGCTTACGCCGACCTTTGATCGCAAACAAGAGCGGGATTTTCAAACCTTACGGGCCGAGTTTGATAAAGATCCTTGGCAAAGCTGCGAAGTGTGGGGTGCTAAAAAACGCAAAATCAGAGCCACCTCCGCCGAAGTCCGCGACGCAGCAACTACCGATATTAATGCCGATTTTTCGGAAGTCTTCGACGGCGAAGTGCTTAATTTTGCCGGTAATGTGGATATGGTGCGCGCGGATCAGCATTTGGTTGCCGACAAGGCCAGTTACGATACGGTTGCCGAAACCTTGGACGCACAAGGTAGCGTGTTATACAGCGAAGACCAGCTGGCTTTTTCCAGCGAGACCGCCTCGTTGAGCCTGGGTAAAGACGAAGCACGCTTGCGCAAGGCGCAATTTATCGTCGCGGAGGCGCCGTTTCGCGGCAACGCCGGGGTGGTTTATCGCGAGAGTAAAGGCTTGTCGCGTTATAACGATGCCGCGTTTACCAGTTGTGCGCCGGGCAATCAGGACTGGATTGTGCATGCTTCGCGGATGAAAATTAACCGGGACAGCGGACAAGGTTCAGCGAAAAACGCTTGGCTGGAATTTAAAGGCGTACCGGTGTTGTACACGCCGTATATTTCCTTCCCTACCGACAATCGCCGCCTGTCGGGCCTGTTGGCGCCAACTTGGGGTAGTACGCAGCGGAACGGTTTTGACGTTTCCGTGCCGTTTTATTGGAATATCGCCCCCAACTTCGACGATATTGTCACGCCGCGTTACATGAGTAAGCGTGGTGAGCAGTTACGCAATAAATTCCGCTATCTGACCGATATATCCAGGGGTACGTTTTCTGCGGAATATATGCCCAACGATCAATTGGTCAACAAGGCCCGTTACTCGGCAAGCTGGAAGGATCAATCTACCTTGTTGCCGGGTTTAAATTCCTTGTTGGATTTGAATTATGTGTCCGACAAAACCTATTTCAACGACTTGAACAATGCCTTGGGTTTCCAAAATACCAGTTATTTGCCCAGTACCGCATTACTGAGTTACGGCGGGGCTGTTGCCGGCACCGCTCTGGGTTTGTCGGTGGGGGCATATCATTACCAATCGGTGGATAAAACCATTCCCGATGCCGCGATGCCTTACGATATGCTGCCTCGCGTCAATTTCAACGTGGCGCATGCGTTTGAAGGTTTGCCGGTTACGCTGGCGATGAATAACGAGTTTACCCATTTCTATCACACTGATCTGGTTAACGGTCAGCGGATTAATATTGCCCCGTCACTCAGCTTGCCATTGGAAAGTAGCGCCGGGTATTTCATCCCGAAAATCACCGGCCAATACACGCAGTATCAATTGAGTAACCAAACCTTAGCCGGGCAGCCCAGTACTATCAGCCGGACCTTGCCGATATTCTCGGTTAGCAGCGGTATGAATTTCGAAAAAGACCTTAATTTCGGTGGTTCGCAGTATCTGCACACCTTGGAGCCGCAGGCCTTCTACCTGTACATCCCACGCAAGGATCAAAGCAATATTCCGGTCTTCGATACCGCTCTGTACGATACCAATTTTTACAGCTTGTTCCGGGAAAATCGTTTCGCCGGTGGGGACAGGATACAGGACGCCAATCAGATCACGCTGGCCACCGTTTCGCGGTTTATCGATTCCAATACCGGTTTGGAGCCTTTAAAAGTCAGTCTGGGACAGATTATGTATTTCCAGGACAGAACCGTGACGATGCCTGGGCAGCCGATTGAGACCAGTAATACCTCCAATTTCGTTGGAGAACTGAGCGGCCAATTCAGCAAACATTGGTCGTATATGACCGGTACCCAGTGGGATCCGGAAGCCAACGGCTTCGCGCGCGGTCAGGTGGCGTTAAAATACAATATGCAACCGAACCAGATTGTGAACCTCGGCTATCGGTACCGTCGTAACCCCTTGGACAGCTTACAAACCATCTCGCAAACTGACGTATCGTTCCGCTTGCCTTTGTTTGGCGAATGGTACGGCTTTGGTCGCTGGCAGTACTCTTTGAATTTCGATAAAACCACGGAAAGTTTCATTGGCGTGGAGCGGGAAAACTGTTGCTGGCGCTTCCGTATTTTGGGCAGGCGCTTTATCAACGGTGCCAATACCATCGCCTTTATCGATCCTAGCACCAAACCGGAAACGGCGTTTTTCGTACAGTTGGAACTGAAAGGTCTGTCCAGCTTCGGTGACAATGTCGATACCTTCCTGCAAACCAACCTGAAAGGCTATCGCAAAGCCAGCTATTTTGAGTAAGCAACGCATGATAAAAAATTGGTTAGTGATTTTCTGTTTGCTCCTGTGTGCTTTCATGGCTCCGGGTCAGGCCCAGGTGTTGGACCGGATAGTGGCGGTGGTGGAAGAAGATGTGATTCTGGAACGCGAACTGAATAACGAAGTCGGGGCTATCGTCAGTAAATTGCGGAGTAACAACGTAACGATGCCACCCGAATATGTGCTGCGCAAACAGGTGTTGGAACGCATGGTGGTCGACAAGTTGCAACGGCAACTGGCGGCTAAATCGGGCGTACAGGTCAGCGATGAAATGCTTAGTGCTTCAGTCGCTGATATAGCCAGCCGGAATGGCTTGTCGGTTGAAAGTTTTCGTAACGAGTTGGCCAAGCAAGGCATGGACTACAAAGCGTTCGAAGATAATCTGCGCAACGAAATCATCATCAATCAGCTGCGCGGTCGGGAAATCGGTTCGCGGGTCAAAGTTACCGATGCGGAAGTGTTGCATTACATGGAAACGCAGAGCAAAGCCGGCCAGAGCAATTCCCAGTATCATTTGGGGCATATTCTGATCGCGGTGTCGGAAGCTGCTTCGGCCACCGCGATTCAAAAAGCCAAGGACAAGGCCGATCAAGTCATCGCCGATTTACGCGGCGGCAAGGATTTCAAACAAGTTGCGGTTAGTGTCTCCGACGACGATAACGCCTTGAAGGGCGGCGATCTGGGTTGGCGCAGCATCGGCCAGATTCCATCCCTGTTTACGGAAGTCGTGACGACGATGAATCAAGGCGATGTCTCTGAAGCGATCCGCAGTCCCAGCGGTTTTCATATCATTAAAATGCTGGAAACTGAGGGTGCCGGACAGCATATCGTTACCAAAACCAAGGTCAGGCACATTCTGATCAAGACCAATGAATTGGTGGACGACGCCGAAGCGCAGAAGCGTTTGATAGCGCTGAGAGAACGGATCAATGACGGTGACGATTTTGCCAATTTGGCGCGTGCGCATTCCGACGACAAAGGGTCGGCGATTAACGGTGGTTCGCTGGATTGGGTGGGTCCGGGCGCATTAGTGCCGCCTTTTGAGGAAGCGATGAACAAGTTGGCGATTAACGAGATTAGCCAGCCGGTGCAAACCCAGTTCGGTTGGCACATGATCCAGGTCTTGGGTCGCGAAAATCAGGACAACAGCGAGCAATTCAAAAAAGACAAGATTCGCGAGGAAATCCGTAAGCGTAAAATCGAGGAAGAAACCGAATTATGGTTGCGGCGCTTGCGTGACGAGGCTTTTGTGGAAATCGATCTGGATAGATTGTAAGGCACTATGAACGCTTTCTCTGCCGAAAGTCGTAAGGAAGATAAGTTTAAAAGGCGCTTGCAGCGCATAGTCAGCGAAGAAGATCTGGCCCAGCAACGGGAGCTGATTCAGCGTACAGCGGCCGAATTGGATATAGACTTATTGACTTGCGCCGCGGCCTTGGTTTACCTAAGCCAACCCAACCTGTATCCCGCGCATACTCAGCAGCCGAGATTGTTGGTTCCTCTACCGCAACCTCACAGTCGCGGTCCGCATGCAAACGGCAAAATGGTGCGTTATCGCCTGGCCGTCGGCAGCCAGCACCAAATCAGTCGCGACGATATTCAGGCGGTATTGGTCGAAGAGTCTGGCGTAGATAAAAAGCGCATTGGCAGGATCGACATTCGCGATACGTATACGTTGGTGGAGTTACCGGACGGCATGCCGGCGGATATTTTTCAGTTATTGACCGAAGCGTCCATAGGACCGCATCGCCTCAATATCAAACGCATCAAGCCGAATAAATTCAGACAAACCCGTAACAACAATCAGCTGGACGAGGAAAACGGCTAATTTCAGCCGTTTTCCTGCGCCCAGGCTTGGACTACATCGTCAGGCGAATGCCTATCCAAGCGGCGCGCGGCGCGCCGACCCCAACGAAGCGGCTTTGTTGATCACCAGGCAATCCCACGCCATCGAGGACATCGCCGGTATTGCCCCAGGTGCCGAAATTGGCATATTGGCGGTCGAACAAATTGCTCACTTTACCGAACAGCGCGACGTTTTTGTTGAAGCGGTATTCGCTACGCAAATTAAATACGACGAATCCCGGCAGCTTGGCCGTCAAATTGGCTTCGTCGCCGCGCAGATATTGCGAGCTGTTGTAATTCATATCCATTCCCAGAGTCCAGGCGGAGACGATGTCGAAGTCGGTGCTGAACTTGAACTGATGGGCTGGGATGCCGGGTAGCTTGTCGCCGGCCTGTACCTGGATATTGCCGTCGCCATCCGCCAGCGGATTGTTGGGGCTGCTGCCCAGAAACGGCGTTTCGAAGCTGGCATCGATATAGGTGTAATGGCCAGACCAGCGCCAGCGCTCGTAAAAATTACCCGCTAATCCCACTTCTACACCTTGGCGTAAGGTAGAACCGACATTGTCGAAATAACCGACATTGCTGCCGACCCCGCCGGTGCTCTTGAAGATGATGTCGTTATTGTTGATGGTGCGGAATAAAGCCAAATTCCAGTCCATGTAGCCCGGCAGCAAGTTTTTCAACCGGCCGCGCACCCCGGTTTCGAAGGTATTGGCGACGACTTGTTTGAGAGGCGGATCGGATACGAAAGCATTCGGCAAACGGCAAGGGTCGTCCGGGTTGGCGCAGCTTAACTCCATCGGTGTCGGCACCCGCGACGATTCGCTGTAGTTACCGAAAAAGGTCAATTCCGGCATGAAGGCGTAGGTCAGACCCGCCGCCGGATTGAAGCGGTCGAATGAGTGCGAGCCGTTCAGGTCGTCGCCGACATGGTCGCGCAGTTTAATATGGGATTGGTTGTAACGGCCGGAGACGGTCAGATCCAGTTTGTCGGTCAAGGAATAGGTGTCGGTTAAAAATACGCCGTAATGATCGGTCTCGGTAGTCAGGCGGACATGGGCGTCTTGCAGCAATACCCCGCCCCCTGACACTCCGCGGTCAGCGGTTAACGAACCCAGCTGGGTGTCGGCATGATAGCGGGCGTTGCCGTGGTCGAAACTGGCCCCGCCTACCAGATGGTTGTTGCGGCCGAATATTTTGTGGTCGAAAGCATTTTGCAAGGCAAAGCCGAACGATTGCTGTAGTGTGCTGGAGGTGTTGATGGTGCCGCCCTCGACCGCTGGTGAGGCAGCTATATTACTGCCGCCTAGATCGAACAAGCCCTCATCGTCCAACTCGCCACCGGACTCGGCGCACAAAAAGTTGTCCTCGCCAGCGCCTTCATCAATACATTCGCCAAATTCGCTACCATCGCCGTTATAGGTGCCGATCTTGTTCCGGCGGTAGTACATCGTACCAGATAATTGATTGTGGTCGTTCAGCCAGGTATCGCCGGCCAGCGACACCAGCATCATCCGGTTGCGGGTAATGTCGGGATGCGTAAATACTTGATCGCGGCCGAATGCCAGCATTTCCTGGGGTAGGGCGCCGTTGCCGCGCAAGGTGTTGTCGCTGCCGGCGATACTTAAATCCAGGCTGGATTTCACACCGCGCCAACTCAAAGTACCGAAACCTTGTTTGGCTTCGCTCGGGGAGTGGGCGCGCCAGCCTTTTTCGTTGAAATATTTGGCATCCAGGAAATAGCCCCAGGTGCCGTTGTTCCAACCGCTGGTGAGTTCTTCGGAATGGCGGTCCCAGGAGCCACCTTGGGCTTCGAAACTGTGGCCGGGTGCCGAGAAACCGGTCTTAGTGTTGATGTTGATCGAGCCGCCCAGCGCATTCAAACCAAACGCCGGGTTCGATGCCGGTTGCAGGCTCATATTATCGATGGCGCCATTGGGAATTAAGTCCCAGTTGATCATATCGCCGAACGGTTCATTGAAACGAATACCGTTGACGTACGTTGCCAAGCCTTGCGGTAAGCCCATCAGCGGTGAGGCGCTGAAGCCACGGTATTGCACATCAGGTTGCAAGGGGTTGTTTTGCGCATCGTTGATGTTGACGCTGCCGAGATAGCGGTTCATGTAGTCCGCCAGAGACAGGGCTTGGGCTTCCTGCAATTTCTCGGCTGACACTGTTTGCACATTCGCCGGAATTTTATTGATATCGACGCCGCCGAATTGTAAAGGCGTTACCGCCACAACTTCCACTTCTTCCAGATTGGTCGCAACTTCCGCGGCTATGGCTTCGGCTAAAGGCAGCATGCTGAATAATGGCAGCATGCTGAGCGCAACTTTTTTCATAAATTTACCTGAGAATACAAAACAAAAGCGGCATGGTAAACAAGCAGGGCCGGGGGTTCCATTGTCGGCAATAAAAAGGAAAAATTCCTGATTTGCATCGGGTCGGCCAATGCCGGAATATTTCAGTCAATCACGCCCCGACGGGGTAAAATACGCAGTCACGCCGTTTTTCGGCAAGCCCTGTTAATTGCCATAGCGACTATGACTATTCAATATATCAACCGCCCGGATCAACTCGATAGCCTTTGCCAACTGATCAGCCAGGAGCCCTGGATCGCCCTGGATACCGAATTTCTTCGCGAGAAAACCTCTTACCCCAAGTTTTGTTTACTGCAAATAGCCGCGCCGGGCTGGGTGGCTTGTGTCGATCCGTTAGCGATTGCCAATTTAACGCCGCTGTTAGAGGCGATTTACAATCCCAATATTGTCAAAGTGTTGCATTCCTGCCGGCAGGATCTGGAAATTTTTTACCAGATTACCGGCAAAATTCCGGGCCCGATTTTCGATACGCAGATTGCCGCGCCGCTGCTGGGTTTTCAGGAAAATCCGGGTTATGCGATGCTGGTATCCAGCTTTTTAAACGTCAATCTCAGCAAGGCGCATACTCGTACCGACTGGTCGGAGCGGCCCTTGAGCCAGGACCAAATTCAGTATGCCGCCGACGATGTGATTTACCTGTGCAAGATTTACAAAATCATGTGCGAGCAATTGGATAAGTTAGGGCGTGCAAATTGGCTGGAGAGTGATTTTGCGCTGTTGAACGATCCGGAGCTGTACCAACTCTCGCCGGAAAATGCCTGGTTGAAGATTCGTGGCAAAAACAAGCTGACCGGTAAGCAATTGTCTATCATGCAAAGCCTTACCGAATGGCGCGAACGTACCGCCCAGCAAGAAAACAAACCGCGCAGTTGGTTGTTGCAGGATGATTTGCTGCTGGAACTGGGCAAATTACAACCCGTGACATTGGCCGATCTAGCCAAGATCCGCAACATCAACGACCGTACCGTCAATCGTTACGGCAAAACGATTTGCGAATTGATCGACAGTGCCAAACAACGTCCGCCCAAACCCTTGGCCGAAAAGGATCAAGCTGGCAAGAAAACCCAACAGCACGAAGCGATACTGGATGTACTCAGCGCGGTGGTCAGAATCCGTGCTGAGGAAAACTCGCTGAATCCCATCATCTTGGCTACCCGCAAGGATTTGGAGCAATTACTGTCCGGCGATGAGGATTGCTTGTTGTTGCACGGCTGGCGTTACAACATGGCCGGCCGGGAGTTGCAGGGCTTATTGCGCGGTGACTTAACCTTGAGCTTGAAGCCGGATGGTGTGGTGATTAGTGCGGTTTAGCATGCGGCGGCCTGCAATAGCCATAATGCTGAATTATTAATCCCCCAATGTATCGGTGTCTGGCTTTTCCGTATAAGCCGGTCTATCGAATAGCGGCGTTTTTATTGACTGGGCTCCCGCCTGTGCGGCAGCGAGTGCGATAACAAAGATAACTGCATCGGCGGCGGGGCGCGGGAGAGTCCGCTATGCTGATTTACCGAATTGTTGTTCAAATGTTGCCGCCGGCAGCGGTTTGGCAAACAGATAACCCTGACCGTAATCGCAGCCGATAGCGGTCAGCAAATCGCGTTGCTGCTCGGTTTCCACCCCTTCCGCGATGACTTTCAAGCCCAATTTATGCGCCATCACGATGATGGCTTCGCAAAGTACGAAGTCGTTCGAATCCTCCGTTAAATTGCGCACGAACGACTGGTCTATTTTCAAATAATCAATGTCGAATTTTTTCAGATAAGACAATGCGGAATACCCGGTGCCGAAGTCATCTATAGCGACTTGCATGCCGGCGTCGCGGAACGCCATCAAATGATTGTGTACAGACAGATTGGCGTCCAACAGCAAGCCTTCGGTGATTTCCACCACAATACTTTGGCCAGACAATCCCAGTCGATTCAAATAGTTGAACCAGTCTTGAGGGGCATGCTCGGGGCTTTGAAATTGTACCGGCGATTTGTTGACGCTGATTTGAAATTCGGGATTGATAGTGGTACGCCAGGTTTGTACTTGCCGTGCCGCGGTTTCGAATACCCAATCGCCAATTTCTCTGATTAGACCGGTTTCTTCCGCTAGCGGTATAAATTCTGCCGGGTTAATCAAGCCACGTTTTGGGTGATGCCAGCGCAGCAAGGCTTCCGCTTTATGCACTTCGCCGCTCAGCAAGTCGACGATGGGTTGATAGCACAGCAAAAATTGCGTATTGGCCAGCGCGGTACGTAAGTCGCCGAGCATTGCGGCGCGGGCTTCCAGCGCGTCCTGTAAGGCTTGGGTAAAGAAATGGTAGTTGTTACGGCCCTGGTTTTTAGCAGCGTACATGGCCTGATCGGCATTCTTTTGTAATTGGCTTAAGTCGGTGCTGTCGTTTGGATAAAACGTGATGCCGATACTCGCAGAGACATAAGCCAGTTCGCCGTCCAAGCTAAACGGTGCACTGAGTTTTTGCAGCAGGTTTTTAGCTATCGGTTCGGACACTTCGATACAGTCCAACTCGCTCAAGATAATTGTGAATTCGTCGCCCCCCAAGCGCGCCACGGTATCGGACTCCCGCACGCAGGTCTGTAAACGCCGCGCGGTTTCCTTCAGTAAGTTGTCGCCCATATCGTGGCCCAGCGTATCGTTGATTTCCTTGAAGCGGTCCAGGTCGATAAACAACAGTGCAAACAATTGGCCCATGCGGTGGGCTTTTTTGATTTCCAGTTCCAGGCGGTCGCGGAACATCCGCCGATTAGGCAGACCGGTGAGCGGGTCGAAGTTGGCTTGTCGCCAAATTTGTTCCTCGGACTGTTTACGCTGAGTGATGTCGGAAAACAGGGCGACCCGGCGTAGCGGCTTGCCTTCCGCATCATAAATGGTGTTGATGGCTAGCTCTTCGACAAACAAGTGACCATCCTTACAGCGATTTTTTATTTCTCCGCGCCACGCACCGGTCGTTTGCAGCGTGGTCCATAATTCTCGGTAAAACCCCGTATCATGTTCGCCGGAACTGAGAATATGGGGATTTTTACCGACAACTTCAGCCTCCGTATACCCAGTCATCTTGGTAAATGCGGGGTTGACGCTGAGGATGGTGTTATCGCTATCCACCACTATCATCGCTTCACTGCTGTTGTGATAAACCAGGGCCGCCAGCCGCAGGTTCTCTTCGGTTTTGCGCAACTCGCTGATGTCGCGGGCAAAACCAACCGTACCCAGTAACTGACCTTGCTCATCCATTACAGGCGCTTTATAGGTCTCGAACCATTTGCGCACGCCGCGATCGACAATTTCCTCTTCGACAATCAATTTGTCTCGCAAAGCCATCACGCGCCGGTCATCGGCGACGTAGCTTTCGGCCAGTTGCGGCGGGGCAATGTCGAAATCGTTTTTGCCCGCCAGCGCCTCCGGGTTGACGGCGGAAAATACGTTGGCGAACTCCTGGTTGACGGCCAGCAGGCGGCTATCGGTATCTTTTAGCCAAATCGCATGCGGAATGTTATCCAGCAATGCGCGTTGATAGTATTCTTTCTTTTGCAGCGCTTGTTCCGTACGATGTTGATTACTGATGTCGCGAAAACTCCAGACGCGGCCGACAATTTTGTCGGCGATACTTTGTGGCTTGGAATAGCGTTCAAAAATCCGGCCATCGGTAAACTCGATCAGATCGTAGCTTTCTGCCGCGGGGTGATTGTAAAGAGCCTGAACTTTGTCGAAAAACGCATCGGGATTTTTTAGCTGCTTAACGGCTAAATGCAAAAGTTTTATATCGTCTTTATCTTCTCCAACAGCCGTGCTGGGCAGCTGCCACAGTTCAAAAAAACGCTGATTGTAAGTAACGATCTGACCTTGCAGGCTGACCACCAAAATGCCGTCGGCCGTGGCTTCCAGCGTAGCCTTTAGCAAGGAAACCGATTGGGCTAAAGCGTCTTCGCGAACTTTGTTTTCGGTAATGTCTTCGTAGATCCCCAAAATGCCGATCATTGCATGATCGGAATTGCGCAAAGGTATTTTCGAGGTGCGTAGCCAAATGGTATTGCCGGCAGGTGTGGTTTGGGGTTCTTCATACGCCAGTTTGCCTACCCCCGATGTTATCACCTGGCGATCATCTGCTTGGTAACTTGCGGCTTGATCTCGCCAATTCAGTTGACTGTCGTCCTTGCCGATTAAATCGCTGGAACTGGATTGTCCGGCATCCCCCGCAAATAGCGCGTTACAGCCCAAATAGCGAGAATTCAGGTCTTTCCAGAATACACGGATTGGTAAGGTTTCCAGGATGGTCTGCAACAGTAAATGGGATTCGGTCAGCGCTTTTTCGGATTTTAGTTGCTCGGTAATATCGAACAAAATGGCCAGATTGTCTCCGACATACGATTCGCCCAGGGATACCGAACCGGCGAGCACCGTGCACCGTTCGCCGTGTTTGCAATGAATTTCCGCTTGGAGGGTTTCGAAACTTTGCACGCGACGGGATTTATCAGTCAACTCCAGCCAGGTTTCCATAATGTTCTGGCGGTAGGCTGGGTCGGGATAGGCTTTGGGCCACCATTCGTCAAGCGTTTCAATGTCTTCCAAGGTGTAACCGAAAGCTTTGCTGAAAGCCGGATTTAGCAATGTGAACTTGCCTTCGGCGTTGTAAATGGCCTGGGGTACTGGCGAGTAGTCGATGATAGCCTTCAAACGTTTTTCGCTATCGCTCAGTCCTGAGGTAATCAGCTGCTGCTTGTGCAGAGTAAGTGCCAAAGTGGTGCCGGTCCAGGACAGTACCAATATATAAAACCAAAGATTCAGCAATTCGCTTTTCTCAAAATCGTCGCCGAAAAAGCCTAGATGATGTGCGGCACCGAATAGCGCTTGGATGGTAATCAAGCCGGAAATCAGGGTCACGCCATGACGATTGAAACGGAGGGCGGCCCAAATGGCAAACAGAAACATCCAGTAACCGCGGGCGATTTTGCCAAAGACAGGCTGGAAAGCTTCGAGGAATACTACTTGGCCGGCGAACAGGGCAACAATGATCAGCAGCAACGCTTCCAGGCCGCGCTTTTCAGCAAACCATTGCTTTGGCCAATTTCGCCAAACCAATAATATCGGCGTAGTCGTGACAATACCGAAAGCATCCGCCATCCACCAATGTAAAATCGCTTGCGGCATAGCCGCTAGCGGTATGAAGCCGGCCTGATGTAAAGCCAAAGGGCCAATGCCTGCACTGATCAACGAGCAAGCGGCGCCGGTTAGGGTTAGCCAGATAAAGTGGCCTGGCTCGGTTAAGTCTAAAGAAAAACGCTGTTGGTGTTTTAGTAGGTAGGCGGCTGTCACCGATTCCAGTGTGTTGCCCGTTGCAATGGCAAAAGACAGTGGGAGCGAGTCGTCTACCATCAAGCCGGCGGCGAACGCGCCCAGAAATATGCCCGGCCAATAGCGAAGGCCTTTCAGCAATAAGGCGGCCAATCCCAATCCGCCGGAAAACCACACCAATGTGATGTTACCGGTCTCTGAGAAATAAGACAGTACAATTTTGGCTAATAGGCAATACAGCCCCGCCAAGCCGAGTATTGCCGCAACGTCTAGCCAGCGGTAATTGGGAAATGCCATGAATCGCTGCGAGTCTGGAGTTTGGCTAAAGTTGGGGGAGCAAACCCGCAGCCAGCAAGCTTTCGTAAGCTTTATAAGCCGCAACTGCCGATAAAATCAGGAAAAACACGCCGCTGGCTTTATGCAGCAAGGACAAGGGGATTTTTTGCAACACGGTGCGGCCAGCCAGCACGCCCAGCGCGGACGTAAACGCCAGCGCCAACGTCGAGCCCAGCCACACTGCAATCGGTTGCGCGGTACTGCTGAATGCAACGACAGCCAATTGAGTTTTATCGCCAAATTCGGCGACGGTGATCAATAAAAAGGTCGTAAAGAAAATGCCGTGCCCGCTTTTCTCGACGATTTCTTCGTTGTCATCGTCTTCGTCGTGGTTGAGCAAAGCATGCAGACCGAATGCGGCAAACAGCAGGGCGACGGTGGCTGCGACCAGATATTCCGGTAACCATGTCGCAATCGCCGCACCAAAAACCACCGCCAAAGTGTTCAGCAGCGCGAACGCGGCAATCGCTCCTAATAACACCGGAGTCGGTCTGTGCTTGGAGGCCAGAGTCATGCATACCAGTTGGCTTTTATCGCCGATTTCTGCGGCGGCTATCAGTGCAAAGCTGGTGCCGCCGGTCGCGAGCAATTCCGCAAAGTTTAAGGTGCTTATTTGGGTGATGAATGCGATTAGGTATTCCATTCGGCACTGAGGAGTTTGATCGGAAGATAAAACACCCAAAAAGCTGCTGCTTTTTGGGTGGCGCGCTTGGTTTAGGCGGTGTTTATGTCAGTATTTTGTCCAGGATCATCATGATGATGAAACCGGCCATTAATGAAAATGTAGCGATGCGCGAGCGGCCTTTGGCGTGCGTCTCCGGGATGATTTCTTCGCTGATGACGAACAACATCGCACCGGCTGCAAACCCCATTGCAATCGGCAATATCGACGAAAATACCGTGACCATGGTAATGCCCAACAGACCGCCTACCGGTTCCACCAAACCTGTCAACGTAGCGATGGCGACGGCTTTCCATTTGTTGTAACCCAGGCCGACTAGGGGCAGGGCGACTGCCAGGCCTTCCGGCAAATTTTGCAATGCAATGGCAATAGACAACACCAAGCCATTGTTCATATCGCCGGAGCCAAAGCTGACGCCGACCGACATGCCTTCCGGGAAGTTATGGATGGTGATGGCGATGATGAATAAAGAGATTTTTTGCAGCGAATCCAGGGAATGATCGCTGACTGAATCAAAATGCAGATGCGGCAATCGGCTGTCGGCAAAATGTAAAAACAGCGCGCCGATCAGCATGCCGGCCGATACGATCCACAAGCCTTTGCCGGGCCAGATTTGTTCGCCGTAATCCAAGCCGGGCACCAGTAGCGAAAACGCGGTGGCCGCCAGCATTACGCCCGCTGCGGCGCCCAGCAAGCCGTTGAATAGCCGGTCGGAAATATTTTTAAAGAACAAGGCCGGCAAGGCGCCGATGCCGGTAGCTAATCCAGCCAGGACGCTGGCTAGAAAGCCGATCACCACCACTTTGTCAAAAATAAGGTACAGGCTGCCGAATACCAGGATTTGCGAGAGCAAAAACAAGCCGATAAACACGCCCCAGCGTTGCATCAGCGGCAAGGTCATCACATGCAGGTATTTAGGATGGGCTTGCAAGCGAAGATAATAGTCTTCGAGCGTTTTTTGAATATTCAGCATATTTTTACCTTTATTGTTCTTGTGGCTAAAGCCAGGATTATACTGAATTCATGCGAATTGCCGATTTTTACCCACAATGTTTGCGGGGAGTTTCTCGGTTATCGGTAGATAACACGCCGTCTTTGCACAGGACGCCGCGGCTGTCCGCCTGCGGCGATAAAAGAGCCCAGGTTGTATCCTGGGCAGGTTTCGATTTACAGTGCCGGTTTTGGCGGCCATGATGTGGCTTGGTCCGGTATTTCGGCGTTTTTCAGGAGTTCGACAGAATGAAGGTTTTGCAAGGTTTTACAGCAGTCGGTGTTCTCGCGGTCATCAGCGCTTGCGCACCGGTGCAACAGCAGGTTTCAGATCAGACTTTTGCCTTGGGCGGGTCGCCAGCCGTCTATGGTGCAGCAGGTTCTATCGCCGGTGCGGTGGGGCAGGCCAACCAATTAGGGTTAATCGATATTCTGGTTGGGCAATTGGGCATCAGCCCGCAGCAAGCGCTGGGTGGCGTGGGTTCTATTTTTTCAGTGGCGCAGCAACGCATGAATCCCGGTGACTTTTCGCAATTGAGCAATGCCGTACCGGATATGGACCGCTATTTGTCCTCGGTACCGCAACAGGTTTCTGCTTCCGGCTCGCAATCGTTGCTGGGCGCTGCGGGCGGGTTAATGGGCGGGCAACTCGGCAGTCTGGCGAATTTAGCCGGATCGTTTCAATCTTTGGGTATGAATCCGTCCATGGTCAGCCAGTTTGTGCCGGTGGTTTTACAATATGTACAAAACCAAAGCGGTGCTGGGGCTATGAGTTTGCTTCAGCACGCTTTATATTGAACTGCGCGCCCACTTTTCGGTTTGGGCCCCGCTTCTCCGCCCGCGAATATCGTCGTTTGCGCTCAGGCGGGATTGACGACACCAGAAGATATAAGGGCCTGGTGAATGAAATGGCGTGGACCTCAATCTAATTTTTACAATCACAGACTAAAAAATCATGGAAATATTATTGATAGGCGCCGTTTTGATGATCTTCGCCATATTGTTATCCGCATGGCTGATGACTTTTGCCAAATGGTTTCCGATCAAAGGCATAGACGGCGAGTTTTTAAAAGACTACAAAACCCTGATTCGGGCGCATGTGGACTTTGCGTTGATGGCGCTGTTTTGCCTGGGCTTTTACGGCACAAAAGTTCCGCTGCCGGTCACCGCTTGTTGGTTGGTCGTGATCGGTGGCTTGACCAATCCCGGTGTGTTTGTGGTGGCGGCATTCGATCCGGATTTTTGGACCAAGCCGATATGGCGGATCTATTCCGCTTTGAGTTTTGTCGTCACCACCCTTGGTTTTGGCTGGATTGGCCTCACTTTACTCAATCATGCTTTGTCGGCATGACCCATGGAACCGGCTGTAAAAGCCGGGCCTAAGTTTTCGAAATTCTCGCTTTTTGTTTTCAGGTTAAAAAATGACTGCAGCCTTACCTATCCATGATTACGCCCTGCTCGATGATGCCGAATGTGCCGCGCGCATAGAAGCCGCCAAAACCAAACTCGGCAAACGCTGCATTATTCTGGGCCATCATTACCAACGCGACGAAGTATTCAAACATGCGGATATATTCGGCGACTCATTGAAATTATCGCGGGAAGCGGCGCAATCGGAAGCCGAATACATCGTCTTTTGTGGCGTGCATTTCATGGCGGAAGTGGCGGATATTTTGTCGCGGCCGGAGCAAATCGCGATTTTGCCGGATTTGGCGGCTGGTTGTTCCATGGCCGACATGGCCAATAAGGTCAAAGTCCAACAATGCTGGGACGAGTTGGCGAAAGTGATTGACGTGGAAAACACCGTCACCCCGGTGACTTACATCAATTCCGCCGCCGACTTAAAAGCGTTTTGCGGCCAGCATGACGGTATTGTCTGTACCTCTTCCAATGCCGAAAAAATCCTGAAATGGAGCTTTGCCAAACGCGAAAAAGTATTGTTCTTCCCCGATCAGCATTTGGGCCGCAATACCGGCTACCGGATGGGCATCCCGCTGGAACACATGGTGACCTGGGATTTCAACAAACCGCAGGGCGGTTTGACCGAGCAGCAAATCCGCGATGCCAAGATTATTCTTTGGAAGGGGCATTGTTCCGTACATCAAGCTTTCCAGCCGGAGCAAATCGACGCCTTCAAGGAAAAACACCCGGAAACCATCGTCATATCTCACCCGGAAGCCTGTTTTGAAGTGTGCGAAAAATCCGATTACATCGGTTCCACTGAAATGATTTTGAAAATCGTCCGCGAAGCCGAAGCCAATACCCGTTGGTTGGTAGCGACAGAACTGAATCTGGTTAATCGCCTGAACCAGGAATGCAAAGCCCAAGGCAAAAGCGTGCATTTCATGGCGCCCACTTTAAGCATGTGCTCGACGATGTTCCGCACTGACCCGCAGCATCTGTGTTGGGTGCTGGAAAATCTGGCGGCCGGGCATGTGGTCAACCAAGTCTCCGTGCCTGCCGAGCAGGCGGCGCTGGCGAAAAAGACTTTGGATAATATGCTGCTGGCGTCTTAACGCCTTCTAAGCTTGCGCTCGCTGGCGGTGTTGGTGAGTTCAAGCGGGTTAATAATCTGAATTCAGTGCGGGCTGTAACAGAATTTTTCTGACGCCGGCTTGGGCGGCGTGATTGAACGCGGCAAGTCCATCGCTCAGTGGGTATTGGCCGTCTATCATGGTTTCCACGGGCAGCTTGTTTTCCGCCAGAAGCGCTAATGCGTCCGCGAAGGGGCCGCAGCGGGAGCCGATGATGTTGATTTCGTAAACCACCACTTTGCTTAAATCCAGTGCCGCGTCGGCCGCGAAGGTGCTTTTCAACACCAAGGTGCCGCGCGGTTTGACGATGCGCAAGGCTTGCGTAAAGCCTGAGGTCTGACCGCTGGCGTCGACGACGCAGTCGAAGCTGTTGTCTGGAATCTCGTTAGTCAAGCCGGTCGCCAGTTGCCACTGTTTAGGTAATGCCAAGGATGCCGCCGACCGGCCCAACACCGTGATCTGGTAGCCGGCCAGACTTAACACCTTGGCGATCAACAAACCCAAGCGGCCGGGGCCGACGACCGCGATGTCGGTGATGGGCAGTGCGGCTATTTGTTTTACTACGCGCAAAGCAGCGGCCAGCGGCTCGGTAAACACGGCGGCTTGGTCAGTCACAGCGTCGGGCACGGTGTACAAGTTGGCAATCGACAGGCTGAAATAATCGGCGAATACCCCGTCTTTGCCGCGTATTCCCAGCACTTTACGATTCAGGCAATGCTCGGGGCCGTCGCGCTGGCACACCTCGCAGGCGTTGCAGCCGATATTGATGGAACCAACCACGCGCCGGTTCAGCCAATCTCTGTGTTTGTCATCGGCAACGGCGATGACCGTACCGACAAATTCATGGCCGAGGATGCCGGAAAAACCGGCATAACCCTTCACCAGTTCCAGGTCGGTGGCGCAGATGCCGGCCAGGCGCAGTGCAATCAAAGCTTCGCCGGCAGCTAATTCGGGTATCGGCATATCGTTGCGGTAGGATAATGATTTGTCTAATCTCAATGCTTGCATCGGTATGGGCATGGTGTTGTGCAGAATTAACGTTTTACCAAACATTCAATCCAAGAATATATCTTTAGGGTTTTTCCAGCATTTTTCAGGTGGTTTGCAATGAGCGATTTACCGACGACGTCTTCTGCGGCAGCATTTCAACATTTTCTGGCCACGCCATTGGATACCTTGCTTACCAAGCTTACCAAGCTTACCAAGCATCAAGCGCTTAATCCGCAGCAAAAAATGCTGGCTCTATTTCAGCGTTGTGCGGCAGAGGTTCCCGCTTATCGGCAGTTTTTACAAGCCCAGCAAATCGATCCAGGGCAGATTAATACTTACGCGGATTTTCAAAAGCTACCGTTAATCAGCAAAGCTAACTACATGCAAGCCTACCCGTTGCCGGCGCGTTGCTTCGGCGGTAGTTTAATCGGTGTGGATAGGGTTGCGGTGTCGTCCGGCTCCACCGGCGTGCCGACCTTCTGGCCGCGTTCGGCGGCATATGAGTTGGATGTGGCGGTGCGCTTCGAGCAAGTGTTCAAGGACAGTTTTCAGGCCGATAAACGCAGTACGCTGGCGGTGGTGTGTTTTGCCTTGGGCAATTGGGTGGGCGGCTTGTTTACCACATCCTGCTGCTGGCATCTGGCGCAGAAGGGCTATCCCTTGCTGGTGGCAACGCCGGGCAATAATAAAGCCGAGATTTTTAGGGTGGTCCGCGAGTTGGCGCCGCACTTTGAGCAAACCGTGCTGTTGGGGTATCCGCCGTTTGTCAAAGACGTGATCGATGCCGGTGCCGCCGAGGGTATAAATTGGGCGCAATTCAAGCCCAAACTTGTGTTTGCCGGTGAAGTATTCAGTGAAGAATGGCGCAGCTTACTGTCCGAGCGTATCGGCTCGCAGTCGGTTTGTTTCGATTCCGCATCGTTATACGGTACCGCCGACGGCGGCGTGCTGGGTAACGAAACGCCGCTTAGCATTGCCATTCGCCGTTGGCTGGCGCAACGACCGGAAGCGGCCCGAGCTTTGTTCGGCGAATCGCGGCTGCCCACCCTGGTGCAATACGATCCGTATAGCCGATTCTTTGAAGTACACGAAGGCACGCTGGTGGTTTCAGGCGAAAACAGCGTACCTTTACTGCGCTATCACATCGCCGACAAGGGCGGGGTGCTGAGCTATGAGCAACTGTGGGATTTTTTGCGGCAGCACGGCGTGCAGTCGGTCGAGGATTTAGGTTTGGCTAGCAGTTTTCAAGCGCGTAATTTGCCGTTTGTGTATGTGTTCGGCCGCGCCGATTTTACCGTGTCCTACTACGGCGCCAATATCTATCCGGAAAACGTCACGGTAGGTCTGGAACAGCCGGAGATCATGGCCTGGGTGACCGGTAAGTTTGTATTGCAAACTCAGGAAAATGCGGAGGGCGATAAGTATCTGCAGATTGCCGTGGAATTATTGCCTGGCGTGGCGCCCGAACCGGCGATGGCGCCGACGATAGCCGCCTCTATCCGCGCACAACTACTGCGTCTGAACAGCGAGTTTGCCCATTACACCCCAGCCGAAAAACAACTGCCGATGATTAGCCTTCATAACTTTGCGGATGCGGATTATTTCCCCGTTGGGGTAAAACACCGGTATACCCGGCGTTAATTGGTATATTCGGCGGCGGGTGCTGGGGCTCTAATAGTGAGAGCCCCAAAACTGCCAGGGTTGTGGAAGTTGCTGGCCCCGGAATTAACGTTTTTCGTCAGCCTCTTCGCCGATTTCCCATTCCTCGGTGGCGGTTTCGATGATTTTGCCGCTGGCGGCATCCACTTCGATTTTGGTTTCTAAGCCTTTGTCATTCACGATGTCGAATTCGTAAGACGAGCCGCCGTTTTCCTCCACTTCGTATTCGACTTCCTCAATCTTGCCGGGGTTGGCTTTTAACGCAATTGCCGCGGCATCTTCCTCGGTGATTTTGACATTCTTTTTGAATGCCTGGCTATTGGGGTCGGCTACTTCAGCTTCTTTTTCAGTCAGCTTGCCGCTGTCGGCATCGCACATGTATTCCCATTCCTGGCGGTTGTTGTCGCGCAGTTCCAGTTCATAGGCGCCTTTACCGGCTACGTTGAGCTTTTCCAGTTTGACCAGCTCACCCGCTTTTTCTTTTTTGACGGCTTGGATGCAATTTTCCAAGCCTTGATCGGCTGCTAAGGCATTAGCGGACAACATGCCAAAACCGGCTAATACAGATAATGCTAACACTGACTTTTTCATAAACCACCTCGCAAAAATAGGAAAAATTCCCGAATATCGGGAATCATACGCCTTTATGCATAATCAAGCCATGGCTATTGGCAAATTTTGTCAGTGTGTCCCGACTGTCGATAACCAGTTTCAGCTTGATTTGAGTTTGGCAATTGGAGACCGTTTTACTGCTGATACCGAGTTGCGCGGCTACCGTTTGCAACGAACAACCTTCGGCTAATAGGCAAAACACATCAAACTCGCGGGAGCTCAGAGAAACAAAGGGTTCTAACTGTTGTTTGATTTGCCGCATGGCCAGCAATTGGGCAATCTCTTGGTCCAGGTAATATTCACCCTGCACAATCGTGCGGATGATCTCAGCCAACTTGGCCGCGTCGGGAAACCATCTCAGCAACCCGGTCACTCCGACCTGCAAATACGTCAGGGCATGGGCGCTGGAATGGCTAAGCAAGGCTACAAACTTACAGGTGGGTGTAATGCCTTTTATTTGATCGATCAGATCCAGATTGTCTAGCAACGCCGCGTCACCATCGATCAGGACGACGTCTAAAGCCAACAAATTCATCGGTTCCGTAGTGTTTGGCTCGATTGTGATGACGGCAATGCCTTGGTTTTCCAATTCTTTCGGATTAAGGCTAATTTCTGCAAACCCTTGCGCGGGTAGCAATAACCTGATGACTGACACGATATATTGCCTATTGTCTAAACGGGTGGAATGGCAAACCTAGGACCTTTTGGTAAATAAGGTATTGCCGTTTTTAGTTTGAGCCCAGCTAAACTTGGAGATTAACGGAAACAGCGCGAGTTAGCGCCGATTCAATGACTCTCGATGTTTTTCAGCATCCGTTCGATAGATTGCATGTAGATCTGCACACTACTCTCAAAAGCCGGCGAAATGGCGGTAAATTGAAAACCTATGCGATGCGCAGTGCTTATCGTATTGGTTTTGACGTCGATACTGTATTTGGCGCGCATCGCAACGTCGGCGTGGTGGTGTTCGTGGTCTTGCAGAAATAAGGTGCAACTGACGACTTCAACACTAAGCAATTCCTGTTGCAAATCATGGTCCGGATTCAATAAAGCCAGTCCGCACAAGCCAATATCGATCAGTTTGAAGGTTTTAACGACAGATATTTGTTCGCCATCCGCACCGCTTAGCTTAAAACCGAATTGGCAATACGTGCCGGCATGCGACTGCGGCACTTTCACCCGGTAATAATTACGCCGTTGCCGCCAGTACAGTCTATCGGGCAAGGGCATGGTCAGTACCGCACCATGCGTGCTTTGCGCCAGTTTGATGTTCACCCCTTGAAAAGCCGCATCAATCCCATCCACCTGTGTGAAGAAATGCGCGCGCTTGCTCAGTAACAAACGGTCTGTCAATTCCTGGGTGGGCGCAATGTCTATCGCCAAGGTATTGTGTTTAGGGTCGATTTGCACAATCGCAGTTAAAAACGCCTGATTATCCGCGCCATAGCGAGCCGACAAAATGCAATTACGCTGCTGGATCTCCGTTAAATAATTGACAATCTGTTTCGGGCTAAAAATCGCGTAGTCGTTTTCCATTGCTAGTGATCATCGGTTTTGCAAATATGCGGAAAATATACGTTAAAAACCGGATTGTTGCCTTGTTGGAAATAAGTAGGGGCTTAAGCTTTTTAGGGCGGGGACGTTTAGGTCTAGTGGGTGCGACACTGGAGCAACGAGCGAGTGCCGATGTGACAAATTCAGGCTAAGTTGTCAGGGAAGCATAGCGCGCACCTTGATCTGTCTAGCTTTGGTATTGACATCCCCCTGGGAGCGGTAAAGGTATTTGAAGGCGGGGATCGACCGCCTGATGCGGAAAACAGTCTGACCGGTGGTAAGATCGAGGTGACGGGCGTAATCCCGTCACTCCAATTCAATCTTTACAGCATCTCCGCGATCTGAACCGCCGCTCGCTTAACATCAAGAAATATCAAGCCCAATTTGGCCGATGACTTGGTTAAAACGGTGAGAACACCCTCAGAACCGGCATAGGTCATTAACACATAGCCGGCCTTGCCTTTGATCAGCACTTGCTCCAACTCGCCTCTCGCCAGCTCTTGCGCAGTCCGGTCACCCAATGACAACATGGCGGCGCTCATCGCGCCTACCCGGTCTTCGTCCATGGAAGCCGGTAATACCGAGGCCATCATTAAACCATCAGTCGATATCACGCCACTGGCTTCGATGTCGGCCGACGAACCATTCAATTCCGTCAAAACAGATATTAATAAATCCGCGCGCATAGTGATCTCCTTATTTGTCTCTGTAGGCCAAGGCCAGATTGGTGAATAACGTGCGGCTCATGCCGGAAATTTTCAAAAACTTTTCCAGTTCTTCCGCCAGGCTCGAGGCTTGATAGGATTGCTGCATCACCAGCAATGAAAAGCCGGTTACCGAGTTAACCGCGGCAATCGTCCGAGCGCAATATTGCTTATCGTCACCAAAGGTTTCAACTATCAGTGTGAAAAGACGGTTATTGATCAAAGTCATCGCTCCGGCCATGAATTCGACAGGCAACTTAACCTTGACATGCACATCACCGACCTTGAACATCTGTGCGGTAAAGTCTTTATCATAGGGGCCTGTGAATAGCCCTTCCATCCATAGGCGGTGGGTATTTTTCAAACCCTCGACTCGGCCTTCCAGAAACGAAGCCGTTTCCGGTATGGTGCTCAACTGTTGATAAAATTCGTCGGTTACCGCCGCCAGATACGGCTTAATTTGCGACCCAACCTCTAACAACAAAGCTTCCTTATCGGGGGTAAACCCGCTAAACGATTTGCCGTATACGGTCAGCTTTTCGAAATCCAATGACATTAAAAACTCTCCTCGTGAACTAAAAAAATTGCAGCCGACTTTGTGGGGGTGTTTTTAGTGCGGCCGCATGGTCTTGCTAGTTAGACTCAGCGAGGAAAGCATATACCAGGTTTTTTGTTAGGTATTTTTTTGCACGGCTTATTTGTGGCTTATGAGAATTAGCTCGCAAACCATCGTGTTATTAATTTTTCGAGCGTCTATCGCCAAAGCATTCTGCTTAAGGTCAATTTGTAACATTACGGTTAAAACCGCTTGATCATTAACCGCATAGCGAGCGGACAAAATGCAATGACGCCGCGGGATTCCCGTTAGGTAATTGATCATGTGTTTTGGGCTGGAAATCGCGTAATTGTCTTCCATCGATAGTGATCGCCGGTTTTGCAAATATGCGGAAAATATACGTTAAAAACTTGATTGTTGCTGACTGGAAACAAGTGATGTTTAGGGCTGGTTGGCGATAGTGGTTGCGTGACAAATAGAAGCTAAATTGTTAGGGAACACTTCGCGCACTCTAGCCTAAAAGGCTGTGAGGGGACCTAAGCGAGCATCGAGCGTTTGTTTGATGAATTGGATTCGTTGGGGGCGTTAACTGCGGATGGCTTTTGCTCAGTTGTGGGTCACGGCAGCTTATTCGCACAACTTAGCGCCAGCGGCAAGCGGATCGAATCCTTCCGGCCATTTACTCTTAACGTCGAAACACAGGCCTGTAAGCTGCGCATCCTCCAGATTCGCTGTGGAAAAATTCACATCTCTTAACTTGACGTTGGATAAATTGGCGTGGGCAAACGAAGCTTCGCTAAAGCTTACTGCCGTAAAATGAGCATTGGTGAGATTGGCGTATTCGAAGTTAGCTTTTTGATAGCTTCCGCCTTGAATATCCAAACCGATCAGCGTGGCATGCGAAAAATCGCTGTTGTCGAAATTGGAGTGCTGAAATCTAAATCTCGACAAGTCTCCGTCAACATAGTAGGAATTCGAAGCATCTATACCTTGCAGTACTATTCCCCATGGAAAGCGATACGTAGTTGGTGGAGCGGTTCGCGGGGGATTTTCCTTGCAACCAGTCCATATACGAAAGACCAGTAATTTTGCTATATCCAAGTTATACGGCAACTTAGTATGGCAGTCGACAATAACGGGACCCCAATCAACATCGGTGAGATTGGCCTTGGACAAGTCAGAGTCTTGTAGATTAGTAATTTTCCCTTCTGCTACGCCAAAAATAGCTCCCTTAAGATTCGTGGATTGAAAGATCGTGCCGCGTAAATCGGCACCTCGAAAGTCCGCGCCAGATAAATCCTGATCAACGAATTTCAAACCGCGTAGATTGGCTGAAACCATACGTTTGCCGTGCAATTTAGTGTTGTTGATCGAAGCTCCCTCAAAGGAAGCGAGCCTCATGTCGGCTCTAGAAAAATCGGCATCATCGAGTATCGCGTTGTCGAAGTTTGTGGCAAACAAAACGGTGTCACCAAAGTCGGCGTGTCGAAGATCAGCGTGATTGAATTGTGTTTCGGATGCGCTTTTTAGATTACGAAATTTCGCATGACTGAGTTTCGCTCCCTTGAAATTAGAGCTATGTATATCGGATTCAGAGAAATCGGCATTACTCAAATCGGCTCCGGAGAAATCCGTATTGCTAAGTTTGGCGCCCCGGAAATTGGCACCAGCCAAATTCAGGCCGGCGAAAGACGAATGATCCAAATCATTTTCGTAACCGCTAAAGTCTCTGTCGTCCCCAAGTTCTTGAATTCTTCCAAGTTTTAACAAAGCAAAAGTTTTTCCATGTCGAGCAGTACTATTCTGTATATCCAGTTTTTGGATAGCCTGATAGTCTGCCAAAGCAAGTTCATAGGCGCCTTGTTTGTATCGGGCGTCGGCCCGGCCTACCAAGGCTGATAGGTCTTTGAGTCGTAGTTTAAGTATTTGGTTAAACGCCAGTTCTGCCGCAGCATAGTCCTGATTTCGAACGAAAAAGGTGGCTGGTTCTCGTAATAACACTTGGTTTTTACGTGTGTTTCGTAACAGGGAGAATAAGGAATTCCGTTTTTTTCGGTAAGCATCAATGGCTTTTTGATATCGATTATCGCCGTGCTCAATAGAATATACATAAGGGAACATCATGCACATGCTAGTTTTGAAACCATTCCGAGCATTGCCGTCAGCAAACACGGTTACCTCCTTGCCAACAGAAAAATCCCATCCGCAACTCGCGCTATTGTTATGAAATTCGATATCGATCTCTTTGGATTCCGGTCCTTTATAGGAGGTTGTCAGTTTAAATTTAGCGCGGCTTGATGCGAGTTCATCGGGTATTGTGGCAATGCTATATTTGTCCGCTACGGATGTCGGCACAATTTTTTCAACCGATTCAACAATACCTTTGAAAATCAATGTGCTGGCTTGAAGATACTCTTCCGGCTCTGGATCCCAACAACTGCAAGCAAATACCTGTATCGGCAATACAGCCAAGCAGAAAACTATGACCTTAAAGATCATATTTGCCAGCTTGCCACGCTTGGCTGGTTTTGAGAATACGGACATTGAAATTGACGACTGCAATTATCGATGTTTTCATTTTTCTTCCTTTGGCTAGTCAGAATTCAGGAGTTTGGAATGATGATCAGACAAAGGTAAATTGATCGTCGATTGCAATGTTTCTCAATCACTTTCCGGCAAATTCAACGCTGCCATCGCCCCGCCGCCCTCTGCATTGCCGACCTTGATCTCGCCGCCATGTAGCGCAGCCACTTCTCGAACGAAAGCCAGTCCCAGGCCGGTGCTCTTACGGCCATTGTTGGGGCGGGGCAGGGAGTAGAAGCGTTCGAACACTCGCGCCAGCGCGTAGTCAGGAATGCCTGGGCCGTGGTCGCGGATGCGCAAGATGATTTGTTTGCCGTCGCGGCGGCCGTCGATTTCGATTGTGGACTCGGCAGGGGCAAAGGCCAAGGCGTTATCCAAAAGATTGGAGATGGCCTGCCGCAATAAAAACTCTTCCGCCAGCACTGGTAGCGGTTCGTCTAGCGACACGGCGGTTTGCAAATGCAGTTGCAGCAATTGCGGGGCTTTTTCCGCCAGGACGCTATTGACCATCTCACCTAAATCCAATAGTTGTGGATCGGATAATTGCTGGCGCTGCTCTAACTCCGCCAGCCCCAATAGCCGTTCGATTAACTGGTCCAGGCGCTCGGCTTGTTCGCGGGCATTGGCGGCGAAGCGGCGGCGGTTGGCATCCGGCAGCGGTTCTTCCAGCAATTCGGCCGCGCCACGAATGGCGGCCAGCGGGCTTTTCATTTCATGAGTCAAGGTTTGTACGTATCGTTCGACGTATTGTTTGCCTTCCAGTTCCTGGCGCATGCTTTCCAAGGCGTGTGCCAGTGTGGACAATTCGACGCTGCGCAATTTGGGCGGGCTGGCTTTGCCGCCGGACGCGATGCTGCGCGCATAACGGACCAATAGCTCGATGGCGCGGGTCAAGCGCCAGTTGAAAACCGCGCCGAATAGTAAAGCGCCGCCGAACAACCAGAAGGCCCCGCGTTGTATGGCATGCTTGCTGGCGTCGACAATGGGTTGCAGCAGGGCGGTGGGGTAGGCGACGGTAACCACACCTATCAATTTATCGCCGTAGCGCACCGGCGCCGCGACATGCATGGTCGAGCTGGCCTTATCGCCGGGATTGGCCTGCGAGGAACGCGCGCCGTATTGGCCTTGCAGGGTTAGATACACATCGTTCCAGCGCGAGTAGTTTTCGCCGATTGCCGTTCCCGCCGAATCAAATTGGACGATGCCGGCCGCGTCGGTGACGTAAACCCGGTAATCCAGCGTTTGTTTCGGAAAGCCGAAGATGGTCGCGGATACCGGCCGCTTGCTGTAGCGCTTGACCGCTTGAGCGAAATGGCCGTCGGCGATGCTGCCTTGCCGCAAATCCGGCGCGGCCAGTTCGGCCAGCAGGTTGGCGGTATCGACCAAACTGGCTTCCAGCGCGGTGCGCACGCCGGGGTCGATCTGCTTCACCACCAGTAACAGCACCAGTTGCCCGGTCACGGCCACCAGCAGGAAATAACCTAAAAACAGCCGTACCGATAACTTCATCGGCTTTGCAAGCTATAACCCAGGCCGCGATGCGTGCGTATCGGGTCTTGGTTGGCGGCGGCCAAGCGCAGTTTGGCACGCAGGGTTTTGATGTGGGTATCGACGGTGCGGTCGAACACATCGCCGGGGTCTTGCCAGATTCTTTCCAACAGTTGTTCGCGGGAGAAAATCCGCTCGGGGTGTTCGATGAATAGTTTCAGCAACAAAAATTCGTAACGGGTCAAATCCAGCAATTGCCCGTAATAGCGGATGCGGCCGGCTTGGCTATCCAAATCAAACTGGGCGTTAGGCGGCGCTGCTGGCTTATTAGTATCCGCTGTACCAAGTCGGCGCAGAATTACGCCAACTCTGGCCGCCACTTCGCGCGGACTAAACGGCTTGGTCACATAGTCGTCGGCACCGATTTCCAAGCCGACGATACGGTCGATTTCGTCGCCGTGCGCGGTCAGAAAAATCACCGGAATATCCGAAAATCGACGCAACTGCCGGCACAAGTCAAAGCCGTTACCGTCCGGCAGGCCGACATCGAGAATCACCAAAGAGAACTCGGTGGATTGCAATCTGACCAAGGCGGTTTGCAGTAATCCGACGTGCTCGGTTCGGTAACCGCTGCTGTTCAGCACATAAATCAAGGTGTCGGCAATCGCCGGTTCGTCTTCGACGATTAAGATGCGTTTGCTGGCAGTCACGGCGTTAATAAGTCATGCAGGCCGCGCTTAATAAGCCCGCCGCGAGCGCGAAGCCGGCCAGGACGATGGCGGGTCCCAGTTCGTCGTCGGCAATGCGTTTGCACAGGTCCGCGAAAGCCAGCCGCAGTCCAACAAATACCAGCACTTGCAAAAATAAAGCAATACCGGCCCAAATCAACATATCGATAAACGACACGCTGTTGGCGACGGCGCCGGACAGCGCCAACACAAAGCCCAGCAGCGCGGCGCTAAACGCCACGGCCGGCGCGGTTTTACCCTCGCGGATTAGTTTAAATTCCGCGTACGGCGTAATCCACAGATAACAAAAAGCAAACGCGCCGGTTAGCGCGGCGGCCGCGATGAAATGCAGAAAAAAGCCGTTGGCGCCGGCCAGGATGTGAGAGAGGTCTAGCGATTCCATAGTCAATTCTCGACGAAATAATGCGGGATGAAGCGGCTATTGTTGCCGGTGATTTCGGTTTTGTCTTCACGGATGCCGATGCCGGCGGGTTGATCGGCGATGATCCAGGAGCCGATCACCGGGAAATTGCCGCCAAACTCGGGCAGCGGGGTATAGCGTTGATAAATGCAGGACTCGCCCCCGTAACTGCCGCCGGTTTCGACGAGGCTGGCGCCCCGGCGAATCTGGATATTGGCGCCTTCCCGGGAATACAGCGGCTTGCGTACATAATCGCCCAGTAGCGGTCGGTCGGCGAAACTGGCCTCCAGCAGATTGGGGTGGCCGGGAAACAGCTCCCACAAAATAGGCAACAGGCCTTTGTTGCTGAGCAGTAGTTTCCAGGGCGGTTCCAGCATCGCCGGTTGGGCTTGCGGCAGGTAAGGGCCAAACTCTTCTTGCAACAGCCATTCCCAGGGATAAAGCTTGAACAATGCGCGAATCGTGGCTTGGTTCAGATCAACAAAGCGGTGCCCGCTGGCGTCCCAGCCGATTTGTTCGATAGCCAGACGTTGGGTTTGCAGGCCGGCTTGCACGGCGGTATCGCGCAGATATTCCAAGTTGCCGCTGTCCTCGTCGCTGCTATCGACGCCGGCAAAATGCAGGCTGGGCTGGCGCTGCCGGTAATCTTGCCAAAAGCCGAGCAGTTTTTCGTGTATCGAATTAAATTGATCGGCGTCCGGATAGCAATCCCGCAACCAGAACCATTGCACCACGCCGGCTTCCAGCAGTGCGGTGGGCGTGTCGGCGTTGTATTCCAGCAATTTGGGTTGGCCGCTGCCGTCCCAGGCCAGATCGAAGCGGCCGTAAACGCTGGGTTCGCGGCGTTCCCAGGAGTCGACGATATAAGGCACGGCCCAATCCGGAATCAACAATCGCTTGAATAACTTGCGGTCGATGATGGCCTGCACGGCTTGTAGACACAGTGCATGTAATTCGGCGGTGACGTCGTCGAGCATATCGATCTGGCTGGCCGTGAACCGGTAACAGGCCGATTCGTCCCAATAAACATCGCCGTCCAGGGTGTGATAATTCATCCCCACGGCTTCCACCCGCTGCTGCCAATCGGCGCGGGGCCTTAGTTCGATCCGTTGCATGCTTAGCCGCCGAAAGAACTGTGCGAACCGCCGAAGAAGCCAAAGCCGCCGCGCCTGACCGAACTATGGCTGTCCGGGCTGCCGTTGCCGCTATAACGGGAGCTCGAGCCGCCGCCGTGGCCACCGCTGCTTCGGCATTCAATAGGATTGCCCTGGTCGTCGACGCAATCTTGTTGGCGGATCCGAAAATCGTCCGGGTTCCCGTGATAATTGGCTAGCGATAAGCCGCCCAATAACGCCAAGGATACCTGCATGGAACGCCGAGGGACTGCCGCTTGCACCGGCCGGGTTTCCGGTGCGGCTTGCAACACGCTTTCCCAGGTGGATAGCCGAGGATAAAAGTCGTAGTGATAAAGAGCGCCTATCGACAACAGCAGATAAAAATCCAGCCGGTTACCGCACAGCAGAAACAGCGGTAAGCCCAACCAGGCCACGCCATTGGCTATCAATGCGGAACGGAAGGCTCGCTGATGGGCCTGTGCGACGCGCACCGTATAGTTCGAAACGCCGATGGGCGGCTTGGCTAGCGTTTGCAATAGCGGATAGGCCGCCAAGGCGATGGCAACAAACAACAAGCGCACCGGCCAGGCCGGCAATTGGGGCGCGTAACCGGCAAATAGCGGATATTGCCAGTGCAGCATCGTTGCATAAATCACGTACACCAGCAGATAGACGCCGGTCAGCACGGCCATGAAACGAAAGGATGACACCGCTTTATCGAACTCCACGCAGACGGCGCTATTGCTGCTCAACGGGCTGCTGGAGAAACTGCCAAGCCGATAGATGTTACGTCGATACGAATCCACCCATAGTCGCAGCTCTGGAGACAAAAAATTGCCTGCTATTTGAATGGACTCGCGTTGGTTTTTGTTAGAGCCGTGAAAAAAGCGCCAGGATTTCGCATTTCCTTGATCCTGGCTATCAGTCACCAGCAAGGCATGGGTTGGAATGGTGGTTTCGCCGATCCAGCTGCGTTTGACGATTTTGTCGGGATACAGCGTAATCGATTGAGTCGATACGATGCCAAGCAGCGCCCAAGCGGCATAAGCGCCGAATAAAATAAAACTAACTTCGACGATGAAAAAATTACTTAGAAATCCCGCCCAAGCCATTAGGCAGGCCAGCGCAAATCCCAGTAGAGCAAGCAGTTGTCTCCAAGCGCTGTAAGTAAGAACCAGTTTTTTATTAAGCGACGACGATGGCATAGGCTCGGCTAAATAGGGCGATGGAATTAGATGCTGGATAATCGTCGGCGAAGCATAGCCGCTACTCGATGTTTTTGCTGAAAATAGCCGCGAGTGGCCGGTTGCGGGAAGCGGATTGCTGATACTGGCTTCGTATCTGTCTCCGGGCTTGTCTCAGATTGGTGTTTTCATGTTTTGGTGCGGTGGCAGTCCGTTTTGGTGCGCGATGCGGGTTTGGGTTGCTGAGGTTGGCAACAAAAAGCTAGGTCAGCCTGCATTCAAAGCGCTGGCACAATCCGTGCTGGAATTTACCCGGTGCAATGGCGCACCCTCGGTTCCCTTCAACAACGGCGTTGAAACGTTGCTGGTTTTATAACCCGCAATACTGTTTGCTCGGCCGTTGTCCTGCTTTTATCCCTTCAGGACTTTCGCTGACCACAAACACGCCGTTTCCAAGGGAGCTTTAGCTTGCGCATACAGGCTTATTTAAACGAATGTCGGTGCTTGATAACCACCGACATTCAAGTCCTTCCCACAATTTAAAGGTGAGTTATGTCCTATCTGATCCCTTCGGAATTCGTCACAAAGATGGTCGATGCCGGTGAATCCAAAATTTTCATGTCTACCCGCGACACCTTAATCCGCGCTTACATGGCCGGCGCGATCCTGGCGCTGGCGGCGGTATTTGCGGTGTCGATTACCGTGCAAACCAACTCGCCGATCTTTGGGGCGATTTTGTTCCCGGTTGGTTTTTGCATGTTGTATTTGTTGGGTTTCGATTTGCTGACCGGCGTGTTCGTATTAACGCCGCTGGCCTGGTTGGACAAGCGCGCCGGGGTGACGTTGAGCGGCGTGCTCAGAAATTGGGGCTTGGTGTTTTTAGGCAATTTTCTCGGCGCGTTGACGGTGGCGGTGATGATGTCGGTGGTCTTTACTTACGGCTTCTCCGTGGAACCGGACGCCGTCGGCAAAAAACTGGCCGGCATCGGCGAAGCGCGAACCCTGGGCTATGCCAAATACGGCATAGCCGGCTGGATGACCATTTTTATCCGCGGCATGCTGTGTAACTGGATGGTGTCTACGGGTGTGGTGGGCGCGATGATTTCCACCTCGGTCAGCGGTAAAGTGATCGCGATGTGGATGCCGATCATGCTGTTCTTCGGCATGACCTTCGAACACTCGGTGGTGAACATGTTTTTGTTTCCCTCAGGTTTGATCATGGGCGGCAATTTTTCGATCATGGATTATTTTGTCTGGAACGAGATCCCCACCGTGTTGGGTAATCTGGTCGGCGGTTTGGCGTTTACCGGTTTGACGCTGTATTCCACGCATGTCAAAACCGCGCCGAAGCGCTCTTTCAACTAAGCGCCAAGCGATCCGGCCCCGATGCCGCTGAGCACGGGGTTTTTTCTCGCTGTTAACCAAGCTAAGGAGTTAAAGATGACACGCAACGAAGTGACCGAATTGGTCGTTACGCAAAAACTGGCCAAGCAATTGAGCTGGGCACAACTGGCCGAAGCGATTGGTTTGAGTAAGGAGTGGACCACCGCCGCATTGCTGGGGCAGATGACCCTGAATGCCGAACAAGCCGCGATCATTGGTGCGTTGCTGGAGCTGCCGCCCGCGGCTATCGCCCAACTGCAAGTGGTGCCTTACAAAGGTTCGTTGCCCAGCGCTGTGCCGACCGATCCATTGATTTACCGTTTCTACGAGCTGGTGAATGTCTACGGCACTACGTTTAAGGCTTTGATCCATGAAGAATTCGGCGACGGCATCATGAGCGCCATCGACTTTAGTATGGATTTGCAGCGTGAACCCGATCCGAAAGGCGACCGGGTTAAGATCGTCATGAGCGGGAAATTTCTGCCTTACAAGAGTTACTGAGGCTGTTTTGCTGTAAGCCATGTCCGGGAAATTAAGCATCACCGTCGGCCAATATTCCGACAAGGGCCGCAAGCCGCTGAATCAGGATTTTCATGGCATGTATATCGCCAAGGAACCGCAGTTAAGCGCCAAAGGCATTGCCATCGCGTTGGCTGACGGCATCAGCAGCAGCGACGTTAGCCACATCGCCAGCCAGGCGGCGGTGACCGGCTTTTTGGCGGATTATTTTTGCACCTCGGAAGCCTGGTCGGTGAAGAAGTCGGTGCAACGGGTACTGACGGCCACCAATTCCTGGCTGTACGCGCAAACCCGGCAAAACCGCGATTGCTATGACATGGATCGCGGCTATGTCTGCACCTTGAGCGCGCTGGTGATTAAATCCACCACCGCGCATTTGTTTTCCGTGGGCGACACGAGAATTTATCGGGTAAGCGGCGACGAACTGGAGCAGCTGACCCACGACCACCGTTTGTGGTTGTCTCAGGAAAAAAGTTATCTGAGCCGGGCCATGGGCATGGACTCGCATCTGGAAATAGACTATCAGACGCTGACCGTCAGCTTGGGCGATATATTTGTGTTGGCGACCGACGGTGTCTACGAATATGTTAGTTCGCGTTTTGTCACCCAAACCATCGGCGAAGCCGGCGACGATCTGGACGGCGCGGCCCAAGCTATCGTCGCGGCGGCGTACGAAAATGGTAGCGACGATAATCTGACGGTACAGATTGTGCGCATCGACCAACTGCCGCTACCCAGTGCCAACGAGTTGTATCAGTCCTTAACCGATTTGCCGTTTCCACCACAGTTGGAAGCCAGGATGGATTTCGACGGCTACACCATCGTCCGGCAATTGCACGCCAGCAGCCGTAGTCATATCTATCTGGCGGTTGATAGCGAAACCCAGGCCCAAGTGGTGCTTAAAACCCCGTCCATCGATTTGCGCGGCGATCCGGCGTATTTGGAACGCTTTCTGATGGAAGACTGGATTGCCCGGCGCATCAATAACGCCCATGTATTGCAGCCGTGTGCCCAGACCCGCAAACGTAATTTTCTGTATGTGGCGACGGAATTTATCGACGGCCAGACCCTGAAGCAATGGATGATCGATCACCCGCAACCGGACTTGGAAACCGTGCGCGGCATCGTCGAACAAATCGCCAAGGGCTTGCGGGGATTTCACCGCCTGGAAATGCTGCATCAGGATCTGCGGCCAGACAACATCATGATCGACAGCACCGGCACGGTGAAAATCATCGATTTCGGTTCGACGCGGGTGGCCGGCGTGGTGGAGATGAGCGCACCCATCGGCGACAACGCTATCCTCGGTACCGCGCAATACACCGCGCCCGAGTATTTTCTGGGCGAGCCGGGCTCCGTGTGCTCGGAGCAGTTTTCCCTGGCGGTGATTACCTATCAAATGCTGACCGGCAAACTGCCTTACGGCGCGGAAGTGGCCAAATGCAAATCAAGGGCCGCGCAAAACAAGCTAAGTTACGATGCCACTTTGTATCGCAACCGGGATATTCCGGGCTGGGTCGACGATGCGATTCGCAAGGCCGCGCACCCCAACCCGCACCAGCGCTACGAAGACTTGTCCGAATTCATCTTTGACTTACGCCATCCCAACCCGGCGTTTCTGACCAAAACCGGTCCGGCCTTGCTGGAACGCAATCCGGCGGCATTCTGGAAAGGCGTGTCCTGCATTTTGCTGGGCGTTATTGTAGTCTTGTTAATAAGCCAATCCACAAATAACGATCTCCCCAAGTCCTTTAGTTGCAATCAGGACAGCCCGGCGGAACAGGGCGGGCCAGCCTCGGCCAGGGGCGGATCCTTACTCAAGCGCTAACATGTCCGGGTATTGCTAACCCGGATTTCATCGTCTCTGCTATTCTTCCAACCGCGTCGGAAATCCTGCAAGGAGTGCTCTACATTATCGACGGGCCGAAAATTAACAAAAATCGCCCGCTTCTTGATATGCTCCGGCAATATTAGCCTCAGCGTTAATGCATAACTTCCGAAATAACTAGAATTCAAAACTGGAGTTAGCCATGTCCGTCCGTCGGTTGCTTGTTAATTGTTGTGTTTGCCTGATAAGTGCAACGGTGCAAGCGCAACCGGTCTCCACGGAAGAGGAAGAAAGAGCCATATCGCAAATCTACGGCACCGAGGAAATGGTCAGTATCGCCAGCGGTTACAAGCAACCGATTTCCAAAGCCCCGTCGATTGCCACCGTTATCACTGCCGACGACATCAAGCAAATGGGTGCCACCGACATCGACGAAGCGTTGGAAACTGTGCCCGGCCTGCATGTCGAACGCAACACGATAGGCTATAACCCGATTTACACGTTTCGCGGCATTTTTTCGCAATTCAACCAGCAAGTGTTGATGATGGTCAACGGCATCCCGATTACCAACTCCTATACCGGCAGCCGTGGTGAGGTTTGGGGCGGCATGCCGATCCGCGACATCGCTCGCATCGAAGTCGTGCGCGGACCGGGATCGGCGGTCTACGGCGCCGACGCCTTCGCCGGCGTGATCAATGTCATCACCAAAACCAAACAGGATATCGAAGGCACCGAGCTCGGCGGCCGGGTCGGCAGTTTTGACACTTACGATGGCTGGGGCTTGCACGGTGGCGAGTGGGCCGGCTTCGACGTCGCATTGGCGTTTGAATACCACAAGACCGCCGGTCAGGATGCCATCGTCGATGCCGACCTGCAAAGCCAGTTCGACCGCTTGCTGGGGACTAGCGCCTCGCTGGCACCGGGGCCACTGAATATGTCGCGCGATAATCTCGATGCCCGGCTGGATTTGTCGCGCGGCCATTGGCGGTTTCGTGGCGGCCTGCAACACCGCAGCGATTTGGGTAACGGCTCGGGTATCGCCCAAGCCCTGGATCCGGTCAACCGTTATGCCAGCGACCGTTGGAACGCTGACGTCACTTACCATAACGCCGATATAGAAAACTGGGATTTGACGACGCAAGCCAGCTATTTCGAAACCAGTCAGGAAATTGAGCGTAATTTGACGCTATTTCCGGCCGGCACTACCTTGCCTATCGGCGCCAACGGCCAGATCGGCGTCGGCGCGCCGGTGACGTTTCCCAACGGTTACATCGGCAATCCCGAGGTGTGGGAGAGGCATGTGCGCATCAGCCAGTCCTTCGCCTACAGCGGTTTTCAGCAACACCAGTTGCGTAGCGGTATCGGTTTTAATTACGACAGCCTGTTCAAGGCGCGGGTCAGTCAGAATTTCGGCATCGATCCCGCCACCGGCGCGCCGATACCGTCGCTGCCGGGCATCCCGCTGACCGACGTTTCCGGCACCTCCTCGACGTTCATCCCCGAGGTGGATCGGAAAGTGGCCTATCTGTTTTTGCAGGATCAGTGGAACTTTGCCAACGACTGGAGTTTGACCGCCGGCGCTCGTTACGACCGCTATTCGGATTTCGGCAATACCTTCAATCCGCGCGCGGCATTGATTTGGGAAGCTCGCTACGATTTGACCGCCAAACTGATGTACGGCTCGGCGTTTCGGGCGCCGTCGTTTCAGGAAATGTACATCATCAACAACCCGGCGCAGCTCGGTAATGCAGCCTTGCGCCCGGAAACCATGGAAAACGTCGAGTTGGGTTTCGACTACCGGCCGACGGACAGCCTGCGCCTGGGTTTGAATTTCTTTAACTTCTGGTGGAAGGACATCATCCGCTTCGTGCCGGATGCCGGTGCCACCACTTCGACGGCGCAAAATACCGGTATCCAGCAAGGCTACGGTACCGAACTGGAAGCGGAATGGCAGGCCGCCGACACCTTAAAAATTATCGGCAACTACGCCTATCAACGTAGCCGTGACCAGGCCCTGGACCGCGATAGCGGCTACGCCCCACATCACCAGGTCTACCTGCGGCTGAATTGGCAGTTTTTGCCCGATTGGCAGCTCAGTCCGCAAGCGAAATGGATTGTGGGTCGGGACCGCAGTTTCGGCGATACGCGCAAGCCGGTCGCGGATTATACTTGGGTGGATGTGACGCTGCGCCGGCAGAATTTGGCTAAGCATTTCGAAGTGGCCTTTTCTGTGCGTAATTTGTTCGATGTCAGCGCCCGGGAACCCAGTCTGGCCGGCAATCCGGCCGCCATTCCCAACGACTTGCCGTTGGCTCCGCGCAGTTTTTACGGCGAAATCAGTCTTCATTTTTAGCCAAGGCGCCGTTGGTCGGGTCTTGCTTATACCGTAGTTCGGGAGTCATTTTGTTTTATAGACTATTTTTTCAGCTAGGGTTGGCCTTATGTGTGCTGTGGCCTTTTTGCGGCGGTGCCTGGGCGCAAGCGCCCACCGTTGCCATCATTTATCCCGATGTGCGCGAGCCTTATCGTTCGGTGTTCATGGAGATCGCGCGGGGCATGGAACAGGAGCTGGGTAAGCCGGTTGGGCATTACTTGTTGAACGAGCGCGACAAGTCCGTCGAAAAGTTGATTCAGGACCTGAAAAACGACAGGATCGATGTGGTGGTGACGCTGGGCCGTGCAGGATTGGCGGTCGCCAAAGCGGTATCTTCCCAATTTCCGGTGGTGATCGGCGCGACGATGATCCGCCCGGACGAAGTGCAAGGCTTGGCCGGCATCAGCCTGACGCCGGCCCCGGAAGCCATGTTCGATCATTTGAAAAAACTGGTGCCGGAGGTGAAAAAAGTGACCGTGATCTACGATCCACGGCAAACAGCCTGGGAGATCGAGCGCGCCGGGCGGGCGGCTCTTGAACGCGGCTTGACGCTGGTAGCGCAACCGACCGGCAACTTACACGATTCTTCGGATCAGTTCCGGCAGATTCTGCTGGAAATTAAAGACAATTCCATCGCGCTCTGGCTGCCGCGGGAAAACGCCGCGATGGACGAATCGTCATTGTTGCCGGAAGTGCTGCGCGAAGCCTGGGAGAAAAATTTCGTGGTGTTTTCCAGCAACCTGGACCATGTGCGCAAAGGCGCATTATTTTCGCTGTACCCGGACAATTTCAGCATGGGCCGCAGTTTGGCCGGTCTGGCTATCCAGCAATTGCAGGCGGGCGGCAAATTCGAATCCGTCGAACTGCTGCGGGATTTGCTGGTAGCCGTCAATTTACGCACCGCGGAACATCTGGGTTTGCGTTTTTCCAGCCAGACGCGCCGCGAATTCGCGATGGTTTTTCCGGTGCCTTAGACGCCATGAAGCGTTTGCGATGGCCTAGGTTCAAGCGGGCGAGTTTCCTGCAACAGCTTGCCGTGACCTTTTGTTTCGGTCTGGTGGTGATCTCGATATTGTCGGCATTCGGCATTTCCACGCTGTCTTACTACATCGTCCGCGATAAATGGGTCGCCCAAGGCCGGCAATCCACAGAGGCCTTTGCTGCACAGAGCACGTTGGCCTTGCTGTATGCCAGCAAGGAGAATGCCGAGGAGCCGGCCCGACGCTTCCTGGCGTTTCCCGATGTCCGCGGCGTAGCCATTTACAACAATGCGCTGGAGCCTTTGTTCGAACGCGGCGAACCGGCCATGCCCGCCGCCGATGCCGACGCGGTGCGCTGGCCGGAATCCCTGGCCTTGGTGCATGAGAACGAACAAGCCTGGTATTTTGCCGCGCCGGTATTCGCGCGCAACGCCACGGGGCAAGAGACGTCACCGTTCGAGGCGCAAATGCCGACGCCGGAATTGGTCGGCTACGTGCGCTTGGTGATGGGCAAGCAATCGCTCAATGTCATGAAAGAAAAAATTCGCTGGACCACTTTGATGGCGTCCAGCGGCTCGGCCGCGCTGTTTCTACTGTTTCTATTGGCGATGTCGCGGCGCTTGACTTTGCCGATTCAACAACTGGCGCTGAGGATGCGCAAGGCCTCGGCCGGCGCGAAAAACGTTCGGGCCCGGTTGAGCGGGCCGCGCGACATCATCGAAATGGGCGAAGCCTTCAACACGATGATGGCGGTGTTGGAAACTCGGGAAGGGCAGTTGGAACGGGCTCGCGACACGGCTTTGGAATCGGCGCGTCTAAAAGGCGAGTTTGCCGCCAATGTCAGTCACGAGCTGCGCACGCCGCTGAACGCGGTGCTGGGTATGCTGGAGTTGTTGCAGGACATGGGGTTGACGCCCAAGCAGTTGGAATACTCGATGGTAGCCCGCAACGCCGGCGAAGCGCTGTTGAAGTTAATCGAAGATATTCTGGATTTCTCCCGCATCGAATCCGGGATGATGAAGCGGCAGCCGGTCGATTTCGTGCTTTACGAAACCTTGGATGAAGTTGTGGAATTGATGTCCGCTCAGGCGCATCGAAAAAATCTGCAACTTACTTACTCGCTAGCCGACGATATACCGCTGGTGTTGAACGGCGAAGCCTCCAGGGTGCGGCAGGTGCTGATTAATCTGGTCGGCAACGCGCTGAAGTTTACCGAACAAGGCGGCATCGCCATCGATGTGCACACCGAAGCGGCGGCAAGCGATGCCATCCAGTTGAGATTCTGCGTTAGCGACACCGGGATGGGTATACCCGAGGCGGCGCAAAGCAGTATTTTCGATGCCTTTGTCCAGGCCGACGGTTCCAGAACCCGGCATTATGAAGGCGCCGGCCTGGGCTTGGCGATTTGCCGGCAATTGGTGCAACTGATGGGCGGGCAAATCGGTGTTCACAGCCGGGAAGGGCAAGGTAGTTCGTTCTGGTTTACCGTACCCTTCAATCCGCCGCGCGGTACCGAGGGCATCTCTGAGGCTCGGCAAGCCTATTTCGCCAATCTGCGGATATTGGTCGTGACCGAGAACGACAAAATGCGCCAGTTTTTGGCGCAAAGTCTGGCGCGTTGGAAAATTCACTACCGGCATAGCGGCTACGGCATTAAAGCCGTGGATATGTTGCGTTCCGCCAATGATCAGGACCAGGCATATCATTTTGTCATCATCGATCTGAGAGATGCCGGCGATGCCACTTGGGTGGATATGATCGTTGACGATCCGGCGCTGGCCGATGTCAAAATCGTGTTGCTGTCCGACCCCGTTAATGCCGTCAATCTGCCGCGCTTGCCAAACGTGGCCGCGCAGTTGGCGAAACCGGTACAGGTTTCCAAACTATACGATTTCATATTGACCGCCGGTCAGGATTATCAGGAACCCGCGGCCGACTTGGCGCCCGAGGTCGAGCAAAGCGTCGTGCTCGGGCGGCGCATATTGATCGTCGAAGACAACCGTGCCAGTCAAATGGTGGCCGCGGGCATGCTGGAGCGGCTGGGTTGCCGCTACGAAATCGCCGGCTCCGGCGTCGAGGCCTTGTCCTGGCTGGAGCATCAGGCTTTCGATTTGATCCTGATGGATTGCCACATGCCGACTATGGACGGCTTTGAGGCGACTCGACGCATCAGGCTGCTGCCCGAGCCCGTGGGCCGGCTGCCCATCGTGGCGATGACCGCCAACGCTCAGCAAGGCGATAGCGATTTGTGTCTGGCGGCCGGGATGGACGATTATCTGGCCAAACCGATCAAGCTGAAGCCGTTGCGGGAAAAACTGCTGAGTTGGTTCGAGGGCAGGCCGTGCCTGACCGCCGAGCCGCTCTCGCCGGAGCCGTCGCTGGAGGCGCTGGATCACGCGGTTTTACGCCAATTGCGCGAGGAAATCGGCCAGGGTTTTGTGAAGATGGTGGGCTATTATCTGGAAGACGCGCCGGCGCAAATCGAGCAAATCGCCCAGGCGCTGGCGACGGACAATCACGCGCAATTACGCGAATCGGCCCATGGCCTGAAAGGTGCCAGCCGCAACCTGGGCGCAGAAAAGCTGGCGCTGATCGCCCGGCAACTGGAAGAGCAGGCGGCTGAAGCGCAGATTGAAAACGGCGAGGCCTTACTGCAGCAATTGCGCGACGAATACCGGTTCATCGAACAACTGTTGAGTTTGGAAATGGGCGCGGAAACGGCTGCTGATCCGCTCCCGCAGGCCGGCCCCAGAATTCTGGTGGCGGACGACGACAGAGCCATGCGGTTTGCCTTGCAAGATGTTTTGGAGAAGGACGGCTACCGGGTGGATTTGGCCGGCACCGGCCGGCAGGCGCTGGCGTTGTGCCAGCGGCAAATGGCGGATTTGATCTTGATGGACGCGATGATGCCGGAAATGGACGGTTTCGAGGCCTGCCGCAAAATTCGCGCGCTGCCCCATGGGGCGGAGGTGCCGATACTGATGATTACCGCTTTGGAAAACGACCATTCGGTGGAATTGGCTTTTTCGATAGGGGCTAACGATTACATTCCCAAACCGATTCATTTCGCGGTATTGCGTAAACGTATCGCGCATTTGTTGGAAGCCAGCCTGACCCAGCGGACCTTGAATCGCCTGGCTTACCACGATCCCTTGACCAATCTGGCCAATCGCACGCAATTCATCGACCGGCTGAACTCGGTGATCGCCGTCAGCGCTGATCAAAATCAGCTGCATGCCGTGCTGTTTCTGGATTTGGATAGGTTCAAGCTGACTAACGACACCTTGGGGCATGATGTCGGCGACCAGTTGTTGAAAGCCGCGGCAGAGCGGATTCAAGGCTGTGTGCGGCGGGAAGACATGGTTTCCCGGTTCGGCGGCGACGAATTTACGCTGCTGTTGGAAAATATCAGCAATCCGCAAGTCGCCGCTGCCGTCGCCGACAAGATCCGTATCGCTATCGCCCAGCCATTCGCGTTAATGGAGCAAGAGTTTTACGTCAGCTCCAGTATCGGCATTTCGCTGTATCCCGCCGACGGCGCCGACAGCGGTTTGCTGATCAAACACGCCGATACCGCGATGTACCGCGCCAAGGAGCAGGGCAATACCTATTGTTTTTATGAAGATAATATGGAATTTGTCGTGTCGACCAAGCTGCGCCTGGAAAGCGATTTACGCCGGGCGCTGCAACGCGACGAATTTTTTCTTCACTACCAGCCGCAAATCGATCTGGATTCCGGGCGGATCGTCGGCGCCGAGGCCCTGATTCGCTGGCGACATCCCGAGCTGGGCTTGATTCCGCCCGATCAATTCATTCCGGTCGCCGAAGAAATCGGCCTGATCGAGGCGATAGGTGCGTGGGTGTTGGGCGAGGCGTGCCGGCAGAGCCAAATTTGGCGGCAAAGCGGCTATCCGGCGTTCACGATGGCGGTCAACGTGTCGGCGCGGCAATTGGATCAGGAAGACTTTGTCGCGCAAGTTATCGACATCGTCAATGAAACCGGCTTGCCCGCCGAATACCTGGAATTGGAGTTGACGGAAAGTTTGTTCATCCGCAATCCGGGACGGAAGCGGGCTATATTGGCCAAGCTCAGGGAAGCCGGCTTGCAAATTTCGATAGACGATTTCGGCACTGGTTATTCCAGCTTGAACCAACTCAAGCAGTTTGCCTTTGACAAGCTGAAAATCGACCGCTCATTTGTGGCGAACATACCCGACGACGCAGACGCCGCCGCGATTGTGATGGTGATTATTTCCATCGCCAAGATCCTGAAATTCAAGGTGATAGCCGAAGGCGTGGAGACTGAGCAGCAGGCGCAATACTTGTTAAGAAACGACTGCGACGAGGCGCAGGGTTATCTGTTTGGCAAGCCGATGGCCGCCGACGAGTTTACGGCCTTGTTGGCGCGAGCAAAAGTGGCCGTGGGTTAGTCATCAACCGTTTGCGGCGGCTTCGCCGGCTAGCCAGGTTTTCGCTCACCCATCATTCCCGATTCACCGGCAAGGCCGCGATACGCCGTTCTATGTCTTGCATCAGTTGTTTGTACGCTTCGCCATCGGTGCCGCCAAAGCGGCGGATAAACTCGGCTTCGCTTAGTGATTCCGGTAAATCGGCGGTAGCCGGCATCATTTGATTTTCATCGGCGTTGGCTAATATTGATTGGATTTTCCGTGCCAGCGCCGGACTGGCGACAGCGTGTTCTCCCATGCGCGTCCCGGCCCGGTCGGCGGCGAGGTCGTTAAACGAAAAACCGCTGCCGCCGCGCGAATCTTCTATTTCCTTAAACAAACCCACCGCGTCGGCCAACGGGGTGCCGGAATAGGCCGCCAGCATCGCCGAAACCAGGTAATGTTTCACTAGGTCGTCGCGGCCGTTCAGCGTTATTTGGCGCCAAATCGGGCGGGGCCAAAGTCTGGATTCCGGGAGAATTTTCGTCAGGCGCTGTTGATTGGCATAAAGTGTCAATATCAGAATCAATGCCCGGTTTTCCTGAATCGGGTCGTTGCTGGCGCTTCGTTGTGCGGCCAGCTGAAACAGCGGCTTGCTGAAATCAGTGAGACTGAGGCTTTTGTTATCTGTCCGGCTTAGTTCCGCTAAATGTCGCTGATAAGCCTGCAGACGCTGCTGATCATCAGGCGTTAGCAAGGCGCCGCGCAATTTGCCGGGCAAGTCAGTTTGCCAACGATAGGTTACCGTCAGGCGCTGGGGTTGAAACAGCACATGCTTGACAATATCGGCGAAGGCTTGCCGATCCGCTGCCGGTTGCAAGGTGTTGAGCGCCCATTTCAGCAAGGGTTTGGCTAGCATGCCGGGCAGCCGGACTTGTCCCAAAGACAGGTGGTCCACTTCCGGTAAGTCGCTGGTTTGCTTAAGCACCAACGTCAAATTCAGATATTGGCCTACGGGATTTCGGGGTAAAGGCAAGCTGGCGTCGATGTGGGCGCGGCCTTGATAGAGCCGTAAACCCGCTACGCCGTTAGCGTATTGATTGGCAAGATAATTGATCGCCAAGTCCAGTTCCTGTTGATCCAGTGCCACTCGGGCGATCGCGCCGGATTTTAGACGGCGCGGATCGTTTTGCCGAAAAATTAATTTGCCGCGGGCAATTTGTGCCGGTGTCAGGTCGGCTCGGGTTTGTAATTTTGGCTTGTCATCAATTGCCAGCCATAGCGCCATTCCGGACAATACAGGCAATAGCAACACTGCCAGCAATACGCTTTTTGTAATCCATTTCATCGGGCGTTCCGTTCAATCCTTGCTGTGGACCATGGTCGTGTTAAATGCTTAAAAACCTTAGGGCAGGCGTTGGGCTAATGTGGTTTGTTGCGCTGTTCTTCATATGCCGACGGACTGACGCCGGCGCTTGCCAGATATTCGCGCAGATGTTTGACTTCCTGTTTAGTGCATATGCCGCTGTGGTGTGGATGATGCAACACGCCTTCGACATTATTCAGTATCACGCGAAAGCGCGCGCCATGGCTGGGTTGCAGATTGGCGCCCAGGTGATGCAACAGCGATTCTATTTCCCGCCAATGGATGTTACCGCTAAGCGGATCCTGGAATATGGCGCGCAGTAGATTTAAATGGTGGCTCATGACTACATCCTCCTGCATCAATATCGGTAGCTTAAGTTTGAACCGAGTTGAGGTTCAATTTGGCTGTTGAAGGGTGGTGTGCAACTAAATTTGTTTCAAAATAAGAAACAAATCATGCAATAAATGCCTTATTGTAAATAAATTGCAAAGGTTTATAGTTAAACCGTCTTCAATGAATCGGCTGAAACCCAGTCAAGGTGGAAAAATGAACAAGTCAAGCAATCTGTATAAAGACATCGTCACCGGATTGTTTTTTGCTACCGGTATGTTCAGCTTCCTGTCCGGTCAGTTTGTTCTTTCCACACTGTTTTTTGGCGCTGCTTCCCTGTTTAGCAATATCGAAGTGGCTAAACCGGTCCGATTTTAAGTTTTTTCGTAGTACCTCCTCGTTGTAAAGCTACACATTCCACAGCCTCCACCCTGCTCAAGGTGGGGGCTTTTTTTGTTGCTAAAGGAGCGTTATTCCTCAGTCGGAATCGGATTTTTTTGAGGTGTCCGAGACCACGGTATATTCAGCTTCCAGACTTTGGCCGTCAACCTGGGCATTTTTCAGCTTTCGCAGCAACCACCAGCCTCTGATACCGATTATCGCTACCGGAATTAGCAGTAAGGCAAAAAACGCCGAAAACACCACGGTGCCCAATACCGCGCCGGCGATCATCGCCGGAATACTCAGCAGATTGGACAGCTTACTTTGAGGCGATTCCAGGCGAGGATGTGCGCCGGAGCCGTCGATGAGTATGGTTTTTCTGTAAATTTTTAACATGTCGGGCACCTATTGAAATGGGACGAGGCCGGTCTCGTACCTGAAAAGGACTAGCGGGTCGTCAACGTTCCAGGGCGGGTATTTTTGCATAACCGCTGCAAACAGATTGGACCTTAAAAAAGTGTTCAGCCATTGTTGCAGGGCTGGATACGGCGAACTTTCAAACCACGCATTATCCACTGAAGCAAACTGGCGGATAAACGGTAGAGTGGCGGCATCCGCTAGGCTGAAATTATCGCCGCATAAGAATTTGTGCCGCTGCAAGCGTGTTTCCAGCTCGGCTAAAAACACCTCGCTTTGTTGACGATAATCGGCTGGCGTTTGTTCCGGATAACGGTCCGCATATTTGTAGCGGTCTAAATAGTATTTGAAATCGCCGTCGTTCCAGTCGATTAATCGCTGCGTATCTTCCGGCGCTTGGTTTAGCCATTCATGTGGATCGTGTTGCGCCAAGGCCCACAGCATAATATCCAGACTTTGTTCGATGACTCGGCCCTCGGGCAACAACAGCACCGGCACCGTGCCTTTCGGCGAAATAGCCAGCATCGTCTTCGGCTTATTGCCGAGCTCGATTTCTCTGAGCGCGACGCTTAATCCCGATACGGCAATGGCCAAACGTGCCCGCATCGCATAGGGACAGCGGCGGAAACTATACAAGATGGGGTAAATTTGTTCTGTGGTGGCGGGCGGTGTGTTCATGTGGGGATAGTCAGTGACACATTACTGTAAATGATCGTCGATTAAAGTCTGGTAAAATAACCGATTTTCGCGCCAACTCATTTATTTCGTCACAAGCTTCAAGCGGCGGCGACGCTCTTTTTACTCTTAATCTTCGGACACTCTCTTGATTTCTACCGCCAATATCACCATGCAATTCGGGGCTAAGCCCCTGTTTGAAAACGTTTCCGTCAAATTCGGCAACGGCAACCGTTACGGCTTGATCGGCGCCAACGGCTGCGGCAAGTCTACCTTCATGAAAATCCTTAGCGGCGACTTGGAACCCACCTCGGGCAACGTCAGCATAGACGCCAACGAGCGCGTGGGTATCTTGCGCCAAAACCAATTTGCCTACGAAGAGCAAAGAGTGCTGGACGTGGTGATGATGGGCCACGCGGAAATGTGGGCAGCCATGTCGGAACGCGACGCCATCTATGCCAATATGGAGGCCAGCGAAGACGATTATATGCGCGCCGCGGATTTGGAAACAGTGTTCGCTGAATTTGGCGGCTATACCGCGGAAGCACGGGCTGGCGAGTTATTGCTGGGTTTGGACATCCCGCTGGAACAACACAACGGCCTAATGAGCGCGGTGGCACCGGGCTGGAAACTGCGGGTGCTGTTGGCGCAAGCTTTGTTCTCCAACCCCGACATCATGCTGCTCGACGAGCCGACCAACAACCTGGATATCAACACCATCCGCTGGCTGGAAAACGTGCTGAACGAGCGCAACTCAACGATGGTGATCATCTCGCATGACCGGCACTTTTTGAATAGCGTCTGCACCCATATGGCCGATATGGATTACGGCGAATTGCGGGTGTATCCGGGTAATTACGACGATTACATGACTGCGGTGACCCAGGTGCGCGAGCAATTGTTGGCTAGCAACGCCAAGAAAAAAGCCCAGATCGCCGAGTTGCAAACTTTCGTGGCCCGTTTCTCGGCCAACGCTTCCAAAGCTAAGCAGGCTACGTCGCGGGCCAGGCAGTTGGAGAAAATCAAGCTCGATGAAGTCAAGCCGTCCAGTCGGGTCAATCCGTTTATTCGTTTCGATCAAGCTAAAAAATTGTACCGTTTGGCGGTGGAGGCTAAGGATCTGGCCAAGGGTTATGGCGAAGAACCGTTGTTCAAAAATCTGAACATGATGATCGCGGTCGGCGAACGGGTGGCGGTGATCGGTCCCAACGGTATCGGTAAGTCCACCTTATTGAAAACTTTGGTTGGCGATTTGAAGCCGGACAGCGGCGAAGTGAAATGGGCCGAAAACGCCGACGTCGGCTATTTTGCCCAGGATCACGCCGAAGATTTTGCCGAAGACATGCCGCTGATCGAATGGATGGGCCAATGGCGCAAGGAAACCGACGACGATCAGACCATTCGCGGTACGTTGGGGCGTTTGCTGTTTTCCAATGATGAAATCAACAAATCCGTCAAAGTCATTTCCGGCGGCGAGCAGGGCCGGATGCTGTTCGGCAAATTGATTCTGCAAAAAAACAATGTGATGGTATTGGACGAACCGACCAACCATTTGGATATGGAATCGATCGAATCGTTGAACGCGGCTTTGGAAAATTATCCCGGTACGCTGATTTTCGTCAGCCACGACCGCGAGTTTGTGTCCTCACTGGCGACCCGCATCATCGAATTGACCCCGAACGGCATCGTCGATTTCAGCGGTAATTACGAAGACTATTTAAACAGTCAAGACATCAACTAAGGCTAAGCCGCCAGGGTATTCCGGCGCGGATAAATCGGTCAGTAATCTCTGCCGCCGCGCACGAACAGCGTCGCACCTACGTCGGTATAGACTTCGCGGTGTGCGCTGCCGGCCGGCGCTAGTTGATAGTCGCCGGCGCGCAGCAAGAAGTCGTCGATAAACAAATCGCCGTCCAGCATCATGCATTCCTCTTCCAGGAGATGGTCGTGTGCCGGGCATTTGGCGCCGGCTTCCAGGCGGTAAAAACTGGATTCGCGTTCCCCGTCCTGCCACAGCGGTTTTTTCCAGACACCGGGGGCTATTTCCTGCCAGTCGTCTATTTGCTTGGTAAACACGCTAAACGACTCAGCCTTGCCAAACGGCAGCAGACCGCCCAACACTTCCCGCAATACCTCGCGGTTATCGCCCAGCGATGTACCGCGCAAATAGGCCAGGGCGCCATTCGTCGAACTTATCCCGCCGTGCCGGCTGCCGGCCGGCGCTGCATGGTAATCCAAGGGACCGAGCCGTAAGTCGCCCATCTGCAAATCGCCGTGCAAGACGATGCCTTCTTCTAGACAGTTGTGCCGATGCGCTATCAGGCTGGCGCCGGGGGCGAATTCGATCAAAACCGAATGGCCTTGCAGGCCGCCGTCCCAGAGTGGTTTGATGCGGATGCCGGTTTTCAGGGCTTGCCAGACGCCGTGTCTGGCGCGCACGGTGAGTATGCCGGCTTGTTTGGCAAGGCTGGCCGTGACTTGCGTCATCAGGCCTTGGCGTAACGAATTGCGGCGTGCGCCGGCAACCGGAATCGGCGCCAAACCGTCGGCCAGCAGCGTTTCGAGTTGCTGCAAGTCGGTGGCATCTGCGCTATCCAAGGGCGGGAATTTGTCAGTCATATTGTTTAGTTAACCTCGCCGGCATCGGCTGTCAATAATTGCTGCATAGTCTTTAGAGCCCGGCGGATATGCGATTTCACAGTGCCCAGGGGCAAACCGCTGCAAACGGCGATTTCGTCGTGGCTCAAACCCCGGAAAAACGCCAACGACAGCAATTGTCGGGGCAAGGGTTCCAAAGCCGCCAGGGCCGTTTGCAAGCGATGGCCTTGCTGCACTGCGGATAGTAAATCCGGCGGCATTTGGTCGGTTGGGGCTTCGATTAGCGCCAGAGCCTCCGGTTCCAGCTCGTTTAGATTGCCGTCCAACTGCCGCAAGGCGTCCAGTGCGCGGCTGCGAGCCATCGTCATCACCCAGGCTTTTACCGAACCGCGTTCGGCATCGAAGCGCGGCGCCTGCCGCCAGATCTGCCAGAACGTATCTTGTACCACTTCCTCAGCACACTGCGCCCGCCGGGTGATCCGCAACGCCAGACCGTAGACCTGATCCACCAAGGTGTCGTACAACTTACCCAACGCGGCTTGATCCTGGTCCACGACGCGGCCAAGCCATTCCAGCAATAAGGCTTCGTCGGCAGGTGTTATTGGTTGTCGGTTCTCGTCATCGTTCAAATCGCTATCCGCCATCGCTCTCGTATCCCTTTAGAAAGCTATACGATGCATCGGTTGGTTTGGATGCACGGCAATGTGGGGATAACGCTTAAACTGTGAATCAAGCGACATAAGGCATAGGGACTTTTCTTGGTTTGCCGAGATTTGGTAGCCGCATCTAAGGGGCGCAGAGAGTGGGGGTGGCTCACTATAAAACAGCGGTTTGCCTATGGCAAACAGTCAAGCGGCCGATTTTGCAAGAGGTTAAGACTCGTGTGGTTCGCTATCGAAAGATGCTGATGTGCCAAGTACGAACCAATCCCGTTGTATAAACACTGCCACCAATATTTTTTACCTGTTTTGCATCCACTGCCGAGTTTGCCGCGTATCAGTCATCGCAAGCCGGCGCGAATGCCGAGTATCGCCATCCGCATCTGGAATCCGTCGCCGGCTTGCCATTTCTAACCACAGACTGAGAGGAAACCACGATGAAAAAGCTATTTCCGGTTGCGTTGTTGGGCGCCTGCCTGACCGTAGCGACGGCGGTTGAGGCCGCTGACTTTGATTTTAACGGCAACTTTGCCAACGATAACGATAAGTTGAGCTTTGCCTTTTCACTCGGTTCACCGGGCACGGTGACCTTGTTTACCTCGTCCTGGCTGGGCGGCGGCTTCGATCCGATTTTGACGCTGTGGGACGGCTTAGGCAACCAACTGGCCGAGCAGGATGACGGCGGCTTGGGCGGCAGCCAATTGTCGAACGGGGTTAATTTTAATTACGGCGAATTCGACAGTTATTTAGCCATCAATCTTGTCGCCGGGAATTACCTGGCAACCTTGACTCAATACGATAATTTTTCGGTAAGCGCCGCGCTGGCCGACGGATTTTTACGGGATGCCGATCCGCAATTTACCGCCGCCTTCGGTTGTTCGAACGGTCGGTTTTGCGAGGGATCTTTAACCGATAGCAATGGCGATCCGGTGGAACCGAATCGCACGGCGGCTTGGGATCTACACATTCTCAACGTCGCCAATGCCCAGATCGTCAGTGTGCCGGAGCCGCCCACCCTGATGCTGCTAAGTTTGTCCGGCTTGTTTTTGCTTGGAGGCCGGCTGGGCAAGGCTAGATCCACGGCGCGAGCCGACGCGGCAAGCCCGGTCCGCTTGGCATAAATTCCATTTACCCGCATCCGTTTGCCGATTTTCCGCGTATTCCCTAACGCAGCTGGCTGAAGCTGTGACATTAACTAAAGAGGAATTTGATTATGAAAGACTTACACCACTACAGCCGTTGGCCGCTGACCACGTTCGCCAGCGCTTTATTGTTGATGGGCGGCCTACCGCCCGTTGATGCTGCCAATCACCGCGAAGCACCGTTAACCGCATTGGATACCAAGGCCGACATCACCGATTGGTACGCTTTTGTTAGCTATAACGATCCCAGCAAGGTAACGATGATATTGAATGTCGATCCCTTGCTGGAACCCAGCAACGGCCCGAATTATTTTCCATTCGATCCGGAAGTTCTGTATGAAATGAAGGTGGATAATAATTTCGACGCCGACGAAGACATTACGCTGCAGTTCAGGTTTAAAACCGAGAACCGTTTGCCCGGCGTGTTTACCGGTTTTGTCGGCGCCGGCACCGGCATTGTCGCCCCGGCCAATTCGCCGGCTCCGGTCGCGCCGGGCAGCTTGATCGTGCCGCCGGCGATTACCGCATTGGATGGCCCTGGCTCGGAAGGATTGGGTTTGCGGCAGAGTTACACGGTGACGCTGATCAAGGGCAAGGGCGTCAATCGCCAAGTCATCGATCTAACCAATCAGCAAAAGCTATATGCCGTGCCCTCCAACGTCGGTCCGCGCACCATGCCCAACTATCAAAATCTGGCGAGCCAAGGGATTTACGACTTAGGCGGCGGGGTTAGCGTGTTTGCCGGCACCGTCGACGATCCGTTTTACATCGATTTGGGCACGACTTTCGATACCTTTAACTTTAGAGCCGGTGCGTCCGGCGCCGGTGTGCCGGGTGTGTTTGCCGAGAACCAAAATGACGCGGAAAACCAAAACTTCGCGTCCGACGATGTGGCCGGTTACAACGTCAATTCCATCGCTATCGAATTGCCTATCGCCATGCTCACCCAGGACGGCAAGCAACATACCGCCGGCGAGGCCTTGGCGGTGATCGGGACTTATGCCACTACTTCGCGGCCTCGCACCAAAGCGTATGCCGACAGACCCGGCGGCAAGCCTAAACTCGCCAATGCCTATGTGCAGATTCAGCGCATGGGTAATCCCTTGGTCAATGAGGTGTTAATCGGTACCGGCGACAAAGACCGGTTCAGTATGAGCGAACCCAAGGACGACGCTAGTTTTGCCGGTTATGTGTTGGATCCGTTATTGGCCAGGGTCGTCAATGCTGCTTACGGTGGTGCGGTGCCGATTCCGGCGCCGCCCAGGGTAAATCCGGCCAACCCCAGTTTTGACCTGGGTCCCTTGGTGTTTTATGCCGCGCCCATTTGCCCTGGTTGTTCGCCCACGCAACGTGGACCGGTGGCGGACTTGCTGCGCTTGAACACCGGCATCGGCCCCGCACCTTTAAGTGCCCGGAAACGCATGGCGTTTCTGGCGGGCGATAGCGCCGGCTTTCCGAACGGGCGGCGGGTGTCCGATGATGTGACCGATATTGCCGCGCAAGCGGTGGTCGGGGTGTTGAATCCGGCATTCAACAGCTTCCCGAATAACCGGGTCGCCGATGGCGTTAACACCAACGACAGAAGCTATCAGGAAGTATTTCCTTATGTGGCTTTTGCCAATAGCGGCCGGCAAAGCCGCCATGTCGATCCAGGCGAATCCGGTTGTTTCGATGCCGTTTCCTTGGTTATGGGTAGTTGTCCAAATAACTAGAAGAGGGCAGGGGGGCGGCTGTGCTCGCCCCCTGTCCGCTAAGCATCCGAAGGAGGAGCCGATGAAACACTGGCTTAGATTAGGTTTATTGATGTCTGTTGCTATGTTCAGTGACGCCGGGGCACAAGCTTATTTACCCAAGACCGATGACGAAATCGTCGAAGTCTTGCCGGCCAGGGGCGACAGTTGGCTGGAAATTCGTGACTTGCGCAAACAAGTCGCGGCTCAGCCTAATGACTTGGAACCGGCTTTAGCTTTAGTCCGGCGCTATATAGAACTGGGCCGCGCTGAATCGGATCCGCGCTATTTCGGTTATGCCGAAGCGGCGCTAACACCTTGGCTGGCAGTCGCGCAACCGAGTGCCGAGGTTCTGACCTTACGGGCGACCTTGTTTCAAAATCGCCACGAATTTCCGGCGGCCCTGGACTATTTGCATCGGGCTTTGGCGCGTCAGCCGCGCTTGGCGCAAGCCTGGTTGACGCGGGCGGCCATTTTGGAAGTGCAAGGCCAACACGCCGAAGCGCTGAACAGTTGTATACCCTTACTAAAATTAGCCGAGCCGCTGATTGGCCAAGTTTGCCTGAATTCCATTCTGAGTGTTTCCGGCCAGCTCGACGCTGCTTATCGCCAGTTGGCGCGCGCAGTAAGCACTGCGCACAGTCCCGTACCGGCAGATCAACAATGGGCCTTGACCACGCTGGCGGAAATGGCCGAGCGCATGGGCAATACCGATGCGGCCGACCGTTATTACCGGCAGGCGCTACACATACCGCGCCGCAATGGTTATCTGTTGGCTACCTATGCCGATTATTTATTGGACCGGAATCGTTTCCAAGAAGTGGTGGAATTATTAGCCAACGATACGCGCGCCGATGGCTTATTACTGCGCCTGACTTTAGCCGAAATAGCACTGCGGCTGCCGACTGCCGCTGTCCACATAGATGCGCTGACTGCTCGCTTTGCCGCCAGCCGCATGCGCGGCGATAGCAGTCATCAAGGCGATGAGGCGCGCTTTTTATTGCATGTGCTTGATCAGCCTGAATCGGCGCTGGCGCTGGCGCAAAAAAATTGGGACGTGCAGCGCGAGCCGCGGGATGCGCGCATTTTCTTGGAAGCAGCGCTGGCGGCCGGCAAAAATCCGCAGCCGCTGCTGGCTTTTTTAACCGAGTCCAAATTGCAAGATGCGCGACTTGAAACGCTACTCGCGCAAATTGGGGGGAGCGGAATATGAACGGGCCGGCAAAATTCCTTCACCCCTTAAATACTGTTTGCCCTGGGCCTCTCGACTGCGCTCAGGGCAGGCCTGTCGACGGGCAGGCCCCGCCAAGCTTAGACGGGTTAAGCTCGAACCGAATGCGCGGAATCATTTGGGTCGGGTTAATCATGGTCTGGCTGCTGACTGCAAGTTTTAGCGTTTTTGCCCATAAGGCCAGCGATAGTTACATGACGGTGCAGGTTGATGGGTGGCAGATCTCCGGGCAATGGGATATTGCCTTGCGCGACCTGGATTACGCCTTGGGTTTGGATGCAAACGACGACGGTAATATTACCTGGGCGGAGTTGCGAAATAGTCGGGATATTGTGTATGCCTATGCGCTGAGTCGTTTGCAAATGACGACGGCTAAGCAAGTCTGTTCGCTGCAAGCAGGGGATTTACGGGTGGACGAACACAGCGATGGTCATTACGCCGTATTAAGTTTCCGGGCGACTTGTCCGTCTGCGTCCACGCCGTTGTCGATAGACTATCGCTTGCTTTTCGATCTCGACCCGCAGCATCGCGGGCTGATAAGCGTCATTCATGCCGCTAAAACCGATACCGCGATCTTTAGTCCTGACCACCAACGTAGCGAATTTGTGCGGGACGCTGATTATTCCGGGTGGCGGACCGTGGCGCGATTCGGCTACGCCGGGCTATGGCATATCTGGATCGGCTTTGACCATATTCTATTTTTGTTAAGTCTGTTGCTGCCGGCGGCTTTGGCGTGGGAGCGGGGTGCTTGGCAGCCAAAACCAGGCTTTAGACCGGTATTTTTCGACGTGCTAGGTGTGGTTACCGCCTTCACGTTGGCACATTCATTCACCCTGAGCCTTACGGTGTTGCAATACATTTGTCTGCCGTCCCGCTGGGTAGAATCGGTCATTGCCGCCTCCGTGGTGTTGGCAGCGTTGAATAATATTTATCCGGTGTTGGTAAAACGCCGCACCTGGTTTGCCTTTGCTTTCGGCTTGATCCACGGCATGGGCATCGCCAGCGTGTTGTTGGACATGGGCTTGCCGGACACGCAGCGGCTGTTACCGCTATTGGGCTTTAATTTGGGTGTGGAAGCAGGGCAGTTGGCGATTGTCGGCGCGGTTTTGCCTTTGATAGTCGGCTTTAGCCGCTATCGCTATTATCCGCTAGTCGTAATGAAAACCGGTTCAGCATCCATCGTCGCCGTGGCTTTGGTTTGGTTAGCGGAACGAAGTCTGGATTTTCAGATGAACATATTTTGAGCAACTTGGCGTATATCGGTGCTGCTGATTATTAACCCGGCCCTTAACTACCCTTCGCCTGTCGAAGGGCACACCAGCCTGGGCTTCGCCACACTCAACCTCAACGGAATACCCGTGATAAACAGGCTGGATTAGTAAATATCGTCGCTCCCGCGCAGGCGGGAGCCCAGGGGCTATATTGGATGCACTGCGCGGCCTTATTGCAGATCAAGGTCCGGGCCGGATTGTTGCGGATATGACCTGGCAGCCAGCACTGCTTTTTCGATGTGGGCTATCAGCTCCACAATTTGTTGGTCCAGCATAAAGCGTAGCTCCCACTCTACGGCCAAATCGTCGGCCAGATTGTCGATACGATGATGATCGATATAACTTTGCTTTAGACGCGCTTGATGATTGGCAAGCTCGATCCGGTTGCCGGCTTGTTTGCCTTGCAGGAGGCTGGCGGCATATTCCAGGGCGGTTGCCAGCTCGGCATCGAACGCCCGGCTGAGCTGTTGCAATTCATCAGGAAAGTGGCTGAAGCGCTGGCCGCTGAGTAAGCGATAGCGTTTGCGGACTTGTAACAAGCCGGATAAATGGCCGGCGTCCTTCACAATCGTCCGCAGCGCCGCTCGTTCATGCACTTTCTCGGCCAAGCGCGCATCGGGTTCCAATACCGCGTGTGCCAACAAGTCTTGAGCGGCGGCCAGCTCTTTTTCCGCCGATAGCCGTAAGGGTAAGGTGTAAGTGAGCAGGTGACTGACATCGGGTAAGCGCTTGGTGAAGCTGGCAAGTGTGCGCAACGCCGCTACGCTGTGGTGGCGGGCCAGTGCAATCGAGCGCCGCGGCCACAGCGCATAATCGATAACGCCCATCACGATAAGTCCGAGCAAAATACCTATGACCCGGTCGCGCGGCAGATATAGGTCGGTGACTTGACCAAAATCATGCAGCACAAACAACGCAAATGAAAAACCAAGTTGCCGGCCCAGATAAGCGATGCGTTCGCTGCCGGCGGTAATCCAGGCTGCCAGCGCCCAGAATGGCGCTGTGGCAAACGCAAAGCCGACGATGGTATCGAGCTGAGATTGAAAGACCAATACGTAAAAATAAGCGCAGATCCCGCCGACGGCGGCGCCCGACACCCGTAACAGCGAGAGCCGGTAGTCGGCGCCGAGACTGGTTTGTGCCGCGACCAGACAGGTGGGAATCGCGGTGTTGATGTCCGGCCAGCCCAGGCTTTCCACGATCAGCATGCACAGGATCGCGCCCAGGGAAAATTTAATGCCGAATTGCAAACTGTCGGCATAGCTTGCCCAAAACTCGTAAGCAAACCAGGCTGGCAGCCAGCCATGTTCAGGGTTGTCGTCGGATTCAGCGTTGATGTTTTTACTGTCTTTGGCGGCTATCGGTTGATGCAAATCATGCATCAAGCCGGCAATGCGTTGCAGAGCCCGCCACAAGGCGGTTAACAGCGAGGGATTAGCTTCCCGCGCATAGTTTTGCAATACCTCATCGCTTAGCAAGCTGGTGATTTCTACGGACACGTCGCGCGATTCCGCCACGCCTTGCCGTAATCTGGCACAGGCGCTTTGTAAAGCCCGATATACATGCAGTTTTTCCGGCGTCAGCGGCTGGGCCCTATATTCCGCAGCCAACACTTGATTAAGCCAGTCCGCCAACTGGCGCAAACCGTCTATTTCCAGCAACAGCGCCCGATAAGTCAGGTGGCGTTCGTGTAAAGCAGGATGGATCAATTCGGCGTTGGCCAGTAAACCCAGCAGTTTGCCAAGGCTGCCGGCAGCGGCGTGCATGGCTGCTTCAGGTCTGGGGCTATACGCACCGGCATCGGCCAGACGCGCGCTGAAAATGTATTCCACCGTCGCCAATTGCATGGCGATCTCCGCTTTTAACAGTTTTAGCGGATCTTGCGGTTTGATGGTTAAATGCACTACCGTCCATGTTCCCAGCGCCAGTACGCCAATAATGGGGATGTTCCATAAGGCATGGTAAATGTTTTCATCGGGCGTGCTGGGGCTGTACAGCACCGCCACCGAATACCATAAAGCAATGCCCGTGGGCCAGGCGATCAGGCGGGCGTGAAACAGGGACAAGGCCAAGATGACGAACGATAGCGGCAGCAGTAACCAAGGGTCGTTGCCGGCCAGCATCAGCGTCAATACCGATACCAAGGTCGTGACCATCAGGTAACCGAGCTGGCGTATTCCAAACGCCAGGGATTGGCCGGCGTTGGCGTAAGCGTCGTAGCTTAGGCAAATCAAGATGGAAATTGCCCCTAGCGGCGGGATATGCAAGGTTTGGCTGACGAGTGCGATTGTCAGGGTGACGACGAATAAACGCAGGGCGGCGACGCGCCGTGCCGGTGTATCTTTGAGTTCGGCGGTTAGGAATTGCCCCAGGCTGGTGCCAAACCAAAGCCGGTTGGGTTTTGACTGTGTGCTTGAACCAGTCCGGCTGTCGCCTCGGGTCATGACGGCGGCAGAGCTGTACCGGTTGCGTCGGCAGTGGCTTTCCGTACCGTCACAAACGCGGTCATGCCCATACGGAGCGGATGCGCGGGGTCATGCTGTTTAATCTCGATTCTTACCGGAAAACGCGAAGCCAGAATGACCCAGTTCAGCGTGCGATCTATCTCCGGCAACACGCCATGCTGTTTGATATTGTCGGGCGAATTGGCCCAGCCGATCCCGGTCACCACGCCGCGAAAGCGCTTGCCCGGATAAGCAACCAGAAACACCTCGGCTTCCTGGCCGGGTTTGATCGACTGCAAATAAGTTTCCTTGAAGTCGGCGATCACATACCACTGGCGGTCATCGACCAAAGCGAACATTTGCGTACCGGCCTTGGCGTATTCGCCTTCGCGGGTATTCAAATTGGTGACGTAGGCATTGAAAGGCGCTCGCACGTAACAGTATTCCAGATCGAGCTCGGCGGCGGTGACCAGGGCTCTGGCGGCTTCGATACGGGCATTGACGTCGCCGACCTGGGCGACTAACGATACCGCTCGCCGGCTATCGCTCTTGGCTTCCTCGATGGCACTGCGAGCCGACAGTTCTTTAGCTTTCGCATCCGCCAGTTCGGCGCGCGAAGCCGCATAACGCGAGCGCGCCTGTTTGAGCTGGTCGGCGGTGACGTATTGCTTATCCGCCAACGGTTCCAGCCGTTCCAGATAGTTATGCAGATATTCGTCTTCCGCCTCGATTTTTTTCACTTCGGCACTGGCGGCAGCGCGCTGGTGTTCCAGGCGTTCGATAGCCATTTCCGCGGAACCGCTGGAGGCGCGCCGGGAATCCACGTCTTTTTCCGCCAGCAGCAATTCGGCCTTGGCTTTGTCCAGTCTGGCCTGATACGGGCGCGGGTCGATCACATACAGCAAGTCGCCCTGTTTGACGTATTGGTTATCCTCGACATGCAATTCCACTATACGGCCGCTGACTTCCGGGGCGATGCCGACGATATTGGCCCGCACCATCGCGTCGTTGGTGCGCGGATTTTGATAATTGATATGCCAAACCAGCGCGCCGGTCGCCGCCGCACCCAGCACGATGGCTATGCCAATGATGCGGCCGAGCAATATCCGGTTTTTCAGGCTTAACCCTGGGCTATCGTTTTGACTGTTTTCCATCAGGCTTCGCCGTTTTCATGCTGCATAAAACACCAACCAGATGACAAAGGTGCATAAGGCCCAAAGGCTGGGCGCGATCAACAGCGGCGGTCCCAAATGGGGCGCCAGCCGGTAGCGCACCAGTTGCCACATCAGCAGCATGCTGGTTGCCAGCCCGCCGAGGATGCAGATGATCCAGGCCGGCCAGAAAGAACCTTGCAGACTGAGCAGCGGATCGCACGCGGTCAGGAAAATCGAAAGACTCGCCGGGAAAAACGTTTTAAGGGAACCTCTAAACATTCCCTCGCCGTCAGGGAGAGGGCTAGGGTGAGGGGGGTAAGTAATTGATTTTAATTCCCTCATCCCAACCTTCTCCCGTGAGGAGAAGGAGGTGTTTTTATTTTTAGAGGCCCACTTAAGTAATCGCCCGGAGATCATTGTGCGCTTCACCTCAAACGTATGAATATTTCGGCACTCGCTAGAATTCATCATCGACTTGTTCAATATGATTGCCGCGCGCGGTGATGACCGCTTCATGCAGTCTATGTAAATCCGCCTCCAGCTTCGAGATTTCCTCGGGCGCATAATCGTCGAACAGGCGACCGATATGGGCCAGATGCTCGGGGAAAGTCTGTTCGTAGACGGCGCGGCCCGCATCGGTCAGGCGGATGATCTGGCTGCGGCCGTCTTTTTTTGACGCCGACCTTTCCACCAGGCCCTTGTCCTCTAAGCGGCTGACCACGCCGGTGAGGGTGCCTTTGGTAATCAAGGTTTCTTCGCCAAGTTTCTTGGGCTGCATGCCGGCGGTTTTGCCTAGCGTGATGATGACATCGTATTGCGGCAAGGTTAATTCGAGCCGGTGAACGTGGCGGGCCGCATAAGACAAAAAGGCCTGGTGGGTGCGGAGTAACTGGCGCAAAACGGTTGGAAAGGTAGAGTCGGAGGACATAATGTGAAAATAATTGTTCTAATTAGGATTCGATGATAACCGTAAGCTCATTCATGCTCAAGACCATCCCGGCGCATGGGTTTGGGGTTACTGGCTGTGTGGTCATGAAAGACGGCCGTTTAAGGCTCATTTGACACGTCCTGGTTTTGCTTGCCTGACACATAAACCAGTGTCGCGGCGGACCGCAATAAGCCCGCACGACTGTCGATTTCGGTAAAGCGGGCCCGCGCCAGATCTTTTTGCGCCGATAACAGTTCGATTACCGTCGAAAAGCCGTGTGTATAGGATTCCTGGGTGGCGGCATAGGACTCTTTGGCGGCTTTCAACAGCGCCAACGCAAACTCGCGCTTTTCCAGCGCGGTTTTGGTGTCGGCGTAGGCTTTCCAGATGTCGCGCATGATTTCCAGACGCAAGGCCTCCAACTGGGCTTGGGATGCCGACCTTTTGGCCTCGGCTTCCCGCACCGCATTGCTGCGTTCAAAACCGTCGAACAAGGTCCATTCCACATTCAACATGGCCGTATCGACCATGGCGTTGGCGGAATAATTCTCTCCGCCGCTCGGCTTGGTATGCACGTCGCCCCAATATTGATTACCGACCATGCCGCGTAACGATATTTTCGGCCAGAATTCCGCTCTGGCTTTTTTAACTTCCGCTTCGCGAGCGCGCAATTCGGCGAGGCGCGCCAGCAAATCCGGACGCTGTTCCAAGGCCTGATCGACGATTTTTTCCACCGATTGCGCCAGTTCGGCGGGTAAGGGCAACTGGCTCAGGTCAACCAGATGCAGGCTGTATGCCGGCGAAATACCCAAATTATTGGTCAAATCGGCGCGTGCCTGAGTCACCGAGCCGCGCGCATCTTGCAAGTCATAACTGGATTTTGCCTGCTCTTGTAAGGCCAACAACAGATCGGGTTTGGTGGCCAGGCCTTGTTTGAGTTTGGCTTGCACTGAATCGGCGTTGGTCTTGGCCGACTCGAACGTTTGCTGCGCCGCCGTCACCTTGGCCAAGGCGGCCTGATAGGCAAAAAAACTGCTGGCCACCCGATAGGCAATTTCCTGGTGTTTACGGTCGAAGGCAAAATTCGCCGCGCTCAGACGCTCCGTACCGGCATCGACCAGTGCCTCCCGGCGCCCGAAATCGAATAAGGTCCATGCCAAATCCAGGCTGGCGAGAGCCGCGTAGCCGTTGCTGACCAGCGCGCTGCCGGGGATGGGAAAGCTGCTGGTAAAATGCTGACCAAAGGCCATTGCCGTTAGCGTTGGATACCAGGTACTGCGATTTCTTTCCAGGCGCGCGGCAGCGGCTTTTGCTTCCTCCCAGCTAATCCGGGTTTCCGGATGGGTGCGTAAAGCCAAATCCACCAAGGCCGGTAAATCGTAGGTTTGTTGGGTATCGATTCCGGCGTCCACAGCGCTGGGACTGGATGTATCAGGTGCTGGCGGCCGGTTTTGGGTTTGATAAGCGCGCCAAGATACAGCCGACTGGGCAGGGACTGGCGGAGTGTTTTCTGCATGCGGTAGCGGCGTCGGCACGCTGCAGGCTGTCAACACTGTCAATGTTGCAATCGCCGCGTTGCGATAGCTTGGCGCTAAGTACGCCAATATTGCCGAATTGGAAACGAATTTTTTCAAGCGTTTATTGGGTTGTCGAATCACTCTAATTTGGAAAAAATCCCCTGGCCATTGCTGTATTCTTTAAACCCGACTCTATCATTTATTGGGGGCCGGCGAGAAACAGTTCATTTGTTTAGTTAAGTTTTATAAAGTCGTCGCACGTCAAATTTCGGCTTTTTAATCCCTCGCCCACCCCCTGCCGGCGGGGAGGGAGAGAATCTGCCGAAATTTGCTGTGCGAAGGGTATGTCAGATCTTGAGATCACGACAAAGCCGCTATTTTGCCGATAGGAGCTACCGTTTCAGTCGTCGGCCTGGGCAATTTGCCGTTGTCGGAGTGCCGTTTTGCCGGCTGGGCTGCCTTGGGCGGTGCGATCTTGCGGCCCTGCATTAATTCGTCGATCTGATATTTGTCCAGCGTCTCCCAATCCAGCAAGGCTTGCGCCATATTGTGCAGAATATCCATATGCGATTTCAGGATGGCTTCGGCGCGTCTGTAGTTATTCGCCAGGGTTTGTCTGATTTCATGATCGATCAGGCGGGCCATTTGCTCGGACATCGGTTTGGTTGAACCCATAAATCCGCTGTCGTTGTCGCCGCAATCCATGGGGCCCAGGCGATCGGATAAGCCCCACTTGGTCACCATATTCCGGGCCAATTGAGTAGCACGCTGAATGTCGTTTGAGGCGCCGGTGGTAACTTTGTTTTTGCCGTAAATTAAAGCCTCGGCAATCCGACCGCCGAACAGGCTGGAAATTTGGCCCTCCAGTTTATCTTTGCAGGCACTGTATTGGTCGTGTTCCGGCAGAAACATGGTAATGCCCAGCGCGCCGCCGCGCGGCATGATACTGACTTTGTAAACCGGGTCGTGCTCAGGCATCAAACGGCCGACGATGGCGTGGCCGGCTTCATGGTAGGCCGTCATCAGCAAATCCTCGCGACTCATGATCATGGTGCGTTTCTCCGCGCCCATGATGGCTTTGTCCCGGGCGCTGTCCAGGTTGTGCATGGTCACTTCCCGCTGGTTGTTACGGGCCGCGAACAAGGCGCCTTCGTTAATCAGATTGGCCAGTTCGGCGCCAGAAAAACCCGGTGTGCCGCGCGCCAGGTCGGTGATATTCACATCGTCCGCCAAGGGAACGCGGGTGGCGTGGACTTTGAGAATTTGTTCGCGGCCTTTGATGTCGGGCAAGCCGATTTGCACTTGGCGATCAAAACGGCCCGGCCTCAGCAAAGCTTTGTCCAGCACATCGACCCGGTTGGTCGCGGCGATGACGATAATCCCTTCGTTGCCGCTGAAGCCGTCCATTTCCACTAATAACTGGTTAAGAGTTTGTTCGCGTTCTTCGCCGCCGCCGATATTACCGCCGCTACTGCGCTGGCGACCGACGGCGTCGATTTCATCGATAAAGATAATGCAGGGCGCGCGCTTTTTAGCTTGCTCAAACATGTCGCGCACCCTGGAGGCGCCGACACCGACGAACATTTCCACGAAGTCGGAACCCGAGATGGAAAAGAACGGTACGCCAGCCTCGCCGGCAATCGCTCGAGCCAGTAGGGTTTTACCGGTACCGGGAGGGCCCACCATCAACACGCCGCGCGGAATTTTGCCGCCCAAAGCTTCGTATTTGCCCGGATCTTTCAGGAAATCGACCATTTCAGCCACGTCCTGTTTGGCTTCCTCGGCGCCGGCCACATCATTGAAACGTATCTTAACTTGATCTTCAGTCATCAATTTGGCCCGACTTTTACCAAAGCCGTTTTGCGCGCCGGCACCCTGTTGCTGCTTACGCATGAAATAGATCAATACCCCGATCAGCAGCAAAGTGGGGGCCCAAGAGAATAACAGTTGCGTCAGGGTGGACTGCGTCTCAGGCCGCTCGACTTTGATCTTGACGTCATATTCCAAAAGATCGTCTATGATCCGCGCATCACCAGGGTTGTAAGTGGCAAAGCGGGTGCCGTTATGGCGGCGGCCGTCGATGGATCTGCCGTCGATCACTACTTCGGCAACGGATTTGCTGCGCACATCCTTGATGAAATCGGAATAGGAAATGTCGTTTTGCGAATTGTAGGAAGACAGTCTGGGATTGAATACCGCGAACATCAAGATAGCAATGCCAACGGTTATGGATAGAGCGATGAAGAGCTTTTTCATGATTGCGATCTCCTGTTTAGGATGCAAGGTTCAAGTGATACGCTTCGGCAAGACTTGGGTTGGTGCACGGACGTTTGCCGCATCGAGCCAGGCGAGAATAGAGAACCCTGGTTCGACATAAAAAAATCAGCAACTTTTGCGCCATTAATTCGATATAAAAAAGACCCGCATCACCGCTTCGCCAGTTGGCGAACAAGTTAACTGTCACGTTTTTCTTTTCGGAGGTAAGAAAACGCTTGGTCCATAGGTCCAAGGCCGACGCACGCGCATCAAATGCGCCGGCGTTATCCGCAATGCGGGTCGTAAATGGCAGTCTTTACATACAGCTTTAGCCCTACAATGCTCTAGCCTGTGTCCAATTTGTACACAAAACGCCCCGATTTTGTGCGCCGCTCGGCCCTTTGAGGCGTGGCTCAACCGGCGGTTTTACGCGGCTTAATGGCTGGAAATATAAAGCGTGTGCATTTCCTCGTAGCGACTTAAAGCGTCTTTCAAGGATTCGCCGGCCAATTGCAAATCGCCGCCGCGGGCTGCTTTCCATGCGGTATTCAGGCGTTTGCCGGCATGCTGGCGTTTGACTTCGAGATCGTTGTTCTCGATGTCTTTTTGCTGTTGCTTGGCATGGCTGACCAGCTCGGCTACGGTTTCTTTGTCTGCGCCGTTTTCTACTGCGGAGATGGACGCTTTGACTTTGGAAATGGTGCTTTCCAGAGCGGCTCTTACTTCTTCGTGGCTAAAAGTCGCCGCGGAGACCGGAAAACTCAGCGCGCTGATAAGTGAGATTGCGATAGAAAAAGTTATGAATTTTTTGCATGACATCATGATGTTAGCCTCGGTAAACCAGAAAAAATAAATCGATAGCGGCTTGCGCCTCGGCACTTCAGGATCAAAACGAACTTATGTTTCGAGAGCTTCGTTTCAATTGATAGTGTGGGTAAAGTCTATCAGACTATGGTTCTGATTAGAACTTAATTTGTTTTCATAAGAACTATATGTGTGCTTTTCGTCACACTTTTTATTGCCCCGAATCTTAAATATTGTTCGGGCTGAGTGTGTCGAAGGACGCGCGGCATAAGGCTTTGAAGCGCTCAGTCCGAACGGTGTACCCGTGTTAAATAGGGCCGGGTTTATAATTGAGTATGCATAAGCTTGCCAGCCGTAAAGGGGGCGCTCGCGTTTGCTTGATTGAATTGAACGCCAGCAATGTGCGGTTTTATTGGTAAGCTAAGGGTATAACTATTCTTATAACCACGCCTCGGAGAAAATAATGATCATGGTATTAAAAATTGCTGCTGCCACTTTGTTGAGTTTGAGCGGCACTGCGGCACATGCCTACGGCAGCAGCCAGAGTTCTCAGCACTGCGATAAACCGGTGTTTTCGGAGTTTCAGCCAGCAACCAATAAATATTTGCAATCGTTCAGCGAGTTTTCGTTGATGGCTTCCGCGAACACCACACTGACATCGGTGGTGGTTAACGTGAGTGCCGGCGAAACCAAATACCATTTCACCTCAAAGCAACTGCAAATCACCCAACAACCTAGCGGCCGCTTGGAGATAAAGGGCAAAGTGGATAGACCTATAGAAGGTGGATTTGCGCGCTTGAGTATTACCGCCCACAGCAAACCCGGTTGTGAAAAAACCGACGGCTATCTGATTCGCATTCATTAATCGCTAATTAATTCGGCCGTCAAACATCGTCGCTCCCGCGCAGGCGGGAGTCCCATTCTTCATGCGGCCGCCGCGATTTCCAAGGTTAGGAATAATCTACACCGGGCATTCAGAGCCTTCCCTTCCGGAATGCTGTAATCACCAAAATCAACGAACAACGCGCATCCGGCAAGACTTGGTATCTGGTCTATAGTTGCGATTGACCGGCATATCCAGTGCTGGGACGTTAGATGCGCTCAGTGTGGCGCCTCATTCCGGTATCGCCACGAGTCGGACGGCCAGTTTTATCCCGCTTGCTGCGCGGTAATTTTCGGAACGACCGGATAGCGTTGACCGCAGTTCAAGCGATTAAAAGGGTGATAACAATGACTAAAAAGCCTGGGTTTTATCTGTTTCCGATGTTGTTTTTCACATCCGCTGCCGCCGCTGATTACAAAGCCGACATCGGCTATCAAGCCTTGCTCACGCAATGAGGTGCAAACACGCCGACCGGCGCTGGTGTCAATGTGGTTCACGCCGAAGCGTCATTAGTCGAATCGCGGGATCACTCGGATTACCCCATCTATGCGCCGAATATTCGTAACACCCAATTCGCCGGTAAGACGTTCAGTTTTCCGGGAAAAAAAGCCAGTACCGCACCATCGGGACATGCTGACAGCGTCGGTGCCAGATTTTACGGTAAGGATTCCATTGCCAACGGCATCGGCAACATCGCCAGTTATGATGCCAACGCCTGGATCGATAGTCTGATTAGTCCAACGGCCTTGGCTCCCTTCAACGCCAGTCGGATTGCTAACCACAGCTGGGTCGGCAAAGGCGACACCGTGCCGGAAACGGCGATGATTCTGCGTTTGGTTGATCGACAGGTGCAGCGCAACCAATTCATCCAGGTGGTTGGTATGCACAATGGCCTCAGCGACTCGCCGCTGTTGGGCAGCGCTTACAATGCAATTGCGGTAGGGCGCACGGACGGTAGGCAGGATAGAGGATCCGATGCGGTTGACTCGTTATATATATCGGGGCGGACGCGCCCCGATTTAGTGGCGCCGCAAACTACCACTAGCGGAGCCACACCCATAGTAGCCGCTGCTGCCGCGTTATTAGTTGAGACCGGCCACAAGGGTGGGGCTAATTTATCGCAGGGATCGATTAATATTGAGGGCGTGGGAACCGTTTACAACGCTGAACGCGCCGAAACCGTTAAAGCTGCGTTGCTGGCGGGTGCCGACAGAGCGACACAGAATGCTTCAACCACGGACAACATCGTCGACTATCGCCGCAGCGGGCATCAAACACTGAACGGCCTGGATGATAGATTCGGTGCCGGCCAACTGAATATTTTGCATAGTTACCAAATCATCGCCGGTGGCGAACAAGATAGCCTGGAAGATGGCGGTGCGGCAAACGGCATCGGCTTGGCCGGATTCGATGTCGATACTGCGTTCGGCGGCTTGGCTAGTAATAGTTTGGCGACATACAAATTCGCCGCCGCGACGGCTTTGAATTTGCAGGCGTCTTTGGTTTGGAACCTTGGGGTATCGAACGATCTGAATCTAACAACCACTTTATACGATCTGAATCTGGAGTTATTCGACGCCACGGCGCAAAACATCGCCGCTTTCTCGGCGAGCAGCGCCGACAACAGCGAGAACCTGTGGCTTAGATTGGTCACCGGTCATGACTACGAATTGCGGGTCAAATCCGGCGAAGCCAGTCCGTTCAGCTGGGATTATGCGTTGGCCTGGCATATGAGCCCGCTGCAATCGGCACCGGTGCCTTTGCCGGGGGCGTTTTCCCTGTTTCTTTCCGTACTCGGCGGGTTTGGCTGGCTGGTGCGCGGGAAACGATGTAATACCGAAGTTTTCTGATTGAAGGAACCTCTGCCCAAGCAGTTTTCATCAGCGGCTGCGCACCCTCTCTTTGACTTATTCAGTAGACCCTTAAAATACCGGGTTCCGCTATTCCCGCGTTGGCCGGAGCGACGATATTTGTGGGCCGGGTTAATAAGCGGCTTCAGCTAAACCAAAAAATTCGTCATGCCTATGCAGATACCCAAAGGGCATAAATTGTGGCAAATAACTTTGTGCGTAAGTTATTTCACGGAAAATTCACCGCGCATTAATACTGGTCATCTACGTATCTTTCTGTATTTAAACAAAAATGTTTTGTGGTCTGAATATTGTATAGGGATCGCCGTGCTTAGCCATAGGCGTGGAAACGGCTAACACGATGCAGGACTTCCGATAATTCATACTCGTTTCTATAGGCAACTTAGCAAACTAAGTACGCCGCGGCCTACCTGCTTTCAAAGACGAGGGAACGGCGAATTTTTAGAGGCTCCTAAAATCAAGATCCCTACGCGCTTTAACTTCAATCAACATAAAGGTTGTAATCGTGAATAAACTAATAAAATCAATCGGTGTCGCCGGATTGGCAGGGTGTGCGCTCTTTGCCGAGGCCCAAGCAAATACACTGCAAGTGTCAGGCACCATTTATAAAGTAAGTGGCGGCACTACTTACGATACTTGGAAAATCAATATGCTTAGCGGCGGTACATTCAAAGTTGATGTGTTGGCTTATGAGGCCACGCAAAAGCAAACATCCACCGCCGGTTATCAGGAAGTCGACCTGAACAACGACGGTGAAATTACTTTTCTGGACCCGGATACTTATATCTACCGGGATGACGGCTTGCTGGATGCCGGCGACATGTTGGCGCGTTGCGACGATTCCGATGGCAATCACTGCCCCGATAGCAGCAATCAGCCGATTTTGACAAATACCGACGGTTCGGCGGATGGTTCGCTTTTCTTACGTGATCCGGCGTTTAACGTCACCTTGCAAGCCGGTAATTATTTATACCTGGTGGCCGATTACACGTTATCTACCAGTGAAGCCGTCGCCGGTATCAATACTAACGACAACTTGACCTTACCGACCGGGCTTCCCGCCCGCGATCATGGCGATTATCGGCTGACCTTAAGTTCCGATACGCTAAATTTTTCCTTGGTGGGCAATACCATCACGGTCTCGCAAGTGCCTATTCCCGGCGCTGTTTGGCTATTCGGCAGCGCGCTGGCCGGATTGGCGACGGTAGGGCGGCGTAAGATAGCTGTGGTTTGACCTTGCTCATCGGCGGGAGGCTTGGGCTTCCCGCTGCTTTTTGTTCTGGTATGACACCAAAGCCGGCGAACGCCTTACTCGCCGCTTTGTCGGAATTTTCCTGAAAACCTTGGTTTACGTTGAACCTGGTCATGCGTCAGGGTTGCCTGTATCCGGAATTAAATATCGCAATATAAGATATTTAATTCTAATTATATCGTTTTTGTTGGTTATCGGCTTTGCGTAGCATAAGCCCCGTGGTCAACCAACATTCAGCTTGCCGCAAGCAGATCGATAACTTTTTTTCAGGAGTACCCATGAGATTCACCCATACCTTCAAGCCCTTACTCTTCGGCATCGCCCTGGCCCTCAGCGGCAATGCGCTGGCCGAACGCACCCTGCTGAACGTGTCTTACGACCCGACCCGCGAGTTGTATAAAGAATATAACCAACTGTTTACCCAATACTGGAAAACCAAAACCGGCGAAGACGTCAGTATCCAGCAATCACACGGCGGCGGCGGCAAGCAAACCCGCGCCGTGATCGACGGCCTGGAAGCCGACGTGGTGACCTTGGCTCTGTCCGGCGACATCGATCAAATTCACGAGAAAGCCAATCTGTTACCGAAAGACTGGCAAAGCAAACTGCCCAACAACAGCCTGCCGTACACCTCGACTATCGTATTCCTGGTGCGCAAGGGCAATCCCAAAGCTATCAAAAACTGGGACGATTTAATTAAGGACGGCGTCTCCGTCGTCACCCCCAACCCGAAAACCTCCGGCGGTGCCCGCTACAACTACCTGGCGGCCTGGGCCTTTGCGGAAAAGAAAAACGGCAGCAAGGACGCCGCCAAGGCTTTCGTGGAGAAGCTGTTTAAAAACGTGCCGGTACTCGACTCCGGTGCGCGCGGCTCCACCACTACTTTTGCCGAACGCGAAATCGGCGACGTGTTGATTACCTGGGAAAACGAAGCGTATTTGGTGCTCAAAGAATTCGGCGCCGATAAATTCGAAGTCGTCACCCCGCCGTTCAGCATCCTGGCCGAACCGCCGGTCGCGGTGATCGAAGCAGTGGCGAAAAAGAATGGTAACCAGGATCTGGCGATCGAATACCTGAAATATCTATACACCAAAGAAGCCCAAGAGATTATCGCCAAAAATTTCTACCGGCCCACCGACAAAGACATCGCAGCTAAATACGCCAAACAATTCCCGACTTTGGAATTGGTTAGCGTAGGTCAATTGGGTGGCTGGGGCTCGATTCAAAAAGAACACTTCGACGATAACGGCGTGTTTGACAAAATTTACGGGCGCTAAGAACGTTTAGGCAGAGGAGGGTGTAGCCATGGTGGAAAATACCATCGAATTGCTCCGTGACGATCTGGAACGGGCCTTGTATCTCGATCTGGACGAATTCAAACTGGAAATCGAGCAACAGGAAGTACTGAGCCGGTTCATTGGCCTGAAATTGCGCAGCGAGTTTCAACCGATATTCGATGCCGGCAAATCCCAGGGATTGCTTGGCTACGAAGCCTTGCTGCGCACCTCCACCGGCTTGGAAGCCGTGGGTCCGGATTTTGCGTTCAGTTGGGCGGACAATCAGGGCAAACTGGTGAAGCTGGATAGGGTGGCTAGAACCCTGCACATGCTGAATTATCTGAATCTGCCGGCGGACAAGGGCTTGCTGTTTTTAAACGTGCACCCCAAATTGCTGGTTAGCGTGAATACGCACGGCAAGGTGTTCGAGCACATTTTGCATCTGCATTCGGTGCCGACTACAAGAGTGGTGCTGGAGATCATGGAAAATGCGGTGGAGGCCGATCAACAGTTGCTGGAAGCGGTGGACAATTACCGCGACCGCGGCTTCCAGGTGGCTATCGATAACTTCGGTAGCCGGCATTCCAATCTGGACCGCTTGTGGCGCTTATCGCCCAGCTTTGTGAAATTGGATTTAAGCATCATCCATCAAGCGCAAACCGACGCCAAGATCCGCCGGGTGTTGCCCAAATTAATCGAAATCATCCAGGCCCTGGGCGCGCAAGCGATTATCGAAGGCATTGAAAACGAGGTGCAACTGGATATTGCCTTGGATGCCGGCGGTAAATTGCTGCAAGGTTATTTCCTGGGCCGGCCTGCTGCGGCCGGACACTGGCAAAAACCAAAGCTGGTCGTGCAAGAGAATCCGTTAATGCCTGGCGCACCGCAGCATTTCGGTAGTTTCAGTGTGCCGGCCCAGCATGGTATGTAGTGTGCGACGACTGCAAGATAGTTTGATGATTGACCGAAAACCGGTGAAATGTGCTCTCCTGTGGCAATCCTGCTAACCCCGCCTTCTCGGCGGGGGCTTTTTTGAGGTTGGGTCAGGGCTGAAAACCTTGCGCTTTAGTATCCGTAACTCAAATTGCTGATTTTTTTCAACTCCCCATCTTCAAACTCCAGCAACTGCTGAAACTTGCGTGGCCCGAAGTTGTAAATCCATTCTTCGATCAGCACCTCTTCAAATTGATCTACCTCCAACGCGCCGTAGGGATGCCGTAAGCGGCTGCCGCGGATTGCGCGGCGCTGTTCGACCGAATCCGGTTCCCCGCATTTGTCCAAGACTTCGGCTTTATAATCACCCACCTGGACCAGTTTATGTCCACAGCGCAGCGCAAGCGCATCGCCGGCAAATACCAGCATGCCCAATCCCAACAAAATGCCTCTGATTGGCGAACGGGTCATTAAGGGCTTACCGTATAACTTTGCGAGTAGCTACCGCCTTTATTGCAAACGTTTCGGCTGGTGGGCGATTCACAGGATACATCGGTAAATTCGGCTTTTAACTCGCCGGCCTTATCCGGCACAAAGTAGAAGCGGAAATTAGGGTCGGCGCTAATCGCAATATCGATTTTGGCGTTAAGCACGGGCTTGTCGTTAAAAGTCACTTTTAGTTGATCGATAAAGTGCGATTTTCGGATGAATCGGGTCATTTGATCCATCTGCATGCCCGTAAGGTTGGGATGGCTGATCATCAATTGCGTCAAAGCCGGTTGGCCGCTTTGAATACCGTCGTCAAGCCGAAACTTAACTTTGCCTAGCCGCTTCATGGCTTCATCCAGGTCCGCACCAATCGGTGCCGAGCAGCCGCCACTGGCTTTGACAAATTTTTTGGTCATGCTGAACTTGCCGTCATTGGTTTCGGCAACCGCGCGAATATCGCTGTAGGTATTGACGCGCACTCGCAAAGCCAGATCGGCTTTACCGCTCTCCGGAAAGAACTCGAATTCACCAACAAATGGAAACGGATTTTTATCGACAAACAGCCAGATTTTTTTGATGTATTTGTCTTTGCTTTGTGCAAATTTGCTGGTGACTTTAACCGGTACAATCGCCGGATCTTCCGCCCGATAAGGCGCATCCAATTCGATAACCGCATTGGATTCGTCGATATTTTTACCGGCGAAAAACTGGCTTTTCAAAACCGTGTTCCAAGTAATGTCGTCGCCTTCTGCAACCGCGATGGCCGGCAAAATCATTAAAGCCAGCAGAAAAATAGCGTTATAAGGTTTGTGCATGCTTTTAATCTCCGTTGTTTAATCTTCCCATTCCAGCTCGGCAAACGCGATGGTCACGTTTTTGCGGTGGAATTGTTCAAATAGCTGCCAATTTTTTTTAGCAGGCAAGCCGACGGTATTCACGGCCTGCTCGAGGGTTTTGCCCTGTTTGATCATAGCCCTTACTTCGGTAGCCAGACTGTTCAAATAGGCTTTTTGCGGCTGCAGACTTGCCGGCCAATCTTTAACTAAAAGACCGTGACCGGGGACGACCAGTTTGTAGTGATTTTTCTCCAAGCGCTCCATCTCAGACAACCAGCCTTTGATGCTGCCGTCTATCACCGGGATATGCTCTAAAAACAACAGATCCGCTAGCCACATAGTATCGGTGGTCTTGTCGTAGACGCTTAAATCGTTATCGGTATGCGCACTGGGATGGGCGGTCAGCAGCAGTTCACGATTACCGATGTTCAGGGTCATGCTGTCATTCACCTCTATATCGGGCGGAATAATGTTGTCGTGATTGACGTGAATATCCAGCAATTCCGCTGCGCGACCGAGATAATGGTCGCCGCGCGTGGCCATGGCTCGCGCCAGCTTATAATGGCCGACAAACTGGACGCCCGGTTCCTTGAAAGCGATATTGCCGTAGATATGGTCGGGATGCACATGGGTGTTGATCACATAGCAAACCGGTTTGGTGGTCACTTGCTTGATGGTATTTCGCAACGCGGCACCCTGCTGTGGACTGCCGCCGCTATCGATCACCGCTACGCAGCGCTCACCAACAATAAAGCCGATATTGGCAATCTCGCCGTGATTATCTCGATCCGGCCAATGATGTGCTGAGATATGCAGATAGATGCCCGGCGCCACTTGGCTGAAAGACAGCGGCGGCAGAGCCATACTGCTGTAACTAGTCAATAGACCCACTAATAACAACACAAACTTCATCCAATCGACTCCTATGCGGCGATACGTTTGAAAAACTCAGTTTCGGCGATAATATCTTGGTTATTTTCCACCCTATCCAGATAGACCAATCCCAATAGATGATCGAACTCGTGTTGGAAGACGCGGGCTGGAAAATCCTGCAAGGCCAAGCGGTGGGTTTCACCTTGCCGATCTTGATATTGCACTTGGATAGCCCGGTAACGCGGCACCAGCGCCCGGATACCCGGCACGCTTAAACAGCCTTCCCAGTCTTTATGCAATGAGTTATCGACAATCTTAAAACTTGGATTGACCATCAGAATCGGCGGCATTTCCGGAGCATGAGGATAGCGGGCTGTCGGCCGGGAAGCGATGATCAAAATTTGCCGGGAAGCACCCAATTGCGGGGCGGCTATGCCAACACCATTAGCCTCCAGCATAGTCTCATGCAGGGTTTCAATCAGTTTATGGAACTCCGGGCAGGCAAAGTCGTCAACAGGCTGCGCCTGCCGCCGCAATACCTCGGCTCCCAGTTGGGCAATCGGTGTTTTCGAAGTCATGGTTTTGCCGGATAGCGTATAGGCAGGTTGCGGAAATAAGTCGTTTCGGGCGAGAGTATACTGCCGATTGGCGTAATCTTCCTGCCTTTACTTTACAAGGCTTTTTTGTGATATTAACAACAGGCCAGTTGCCGGAAATGCAGGGCTCCGGTTGCAAACCGATTATTAGAACAATTCGTTTTTTCCACAGGAGATAGTATGAAGAAAATCAACAAAACCCCGTTCGCCATTGCAATTGGCGCATCTCTGCTGCCAACGCTGGCGGGCAATTTTGCTCAAGCCGATAGCAATCCGTTTGCGTTGTCTGAGTTGAGCTCAGGCTATATGTTGACTGCCGAAGCCAAACCTGAAGCCGGTGCCGATAAAATGAAGGACGGTTCTTGCGGCGAAGGCAAATGCGGTGCGTCCATGATGAAAAAAAGCACTGATAGCAAAGCCGCTACCGAAGGCAAGTGTGCTGGTAACAAACCGGCTGCTCCAGCCGCCGACAAAGCCGCTGACGGCAAAAAAATGGAAGGAAACTGCGGCGCTAATATGAAATAAGTGCCGATGACGCCGGCTTTATTGAGATTGCAAAGCCGGCGTTTTTATAAGCTAAACCGAAAAACTCTCCCCGCAACCGCAAGTCCCTTTTACATTGGGGTTGTTGAATTTAAAGGCCTCGTTAAAACCTTCCTTGGCATAATCCAGCTCAATGCCGCTCAATTTATCCAAATCAGCCTGTTTTACTAGCACTTTTACGTCGTGTTGATCGAATACCACCTCATCGGCTTCGGCCTGATCGGCATAATCCAACACGTAGGCATAGCCGGAGCATCCGGAAGTTTTTACGCCCAATCTCAAGCCTAAGCCTGTGCCGCGCTTTTGTAACTGTTTTTGGATTTGCCGGGCGGCACTTTCGGTCACGGTAATAGCCATTGCTCATTCTCCTAATTAATTTGCTATCAATGTTTTTAACACATCGACGAATTGATCGATTTCGGTTTCTTGGTTGTCTTTACCCAAACTGACGCGGATAGCCGATTTAGCCAAAGAGGCTTCCACTCCCATAGCCGCCAACACCGGGCTGATTTCGCCGGACGACGCCGAACAGGCGGAGCCGCTGGAAACCGCGATATTGCGCTGATCCAACTGCATTAACAACATTTCGCCGTTAATACCGGGAATACCAAACTGTACGGTATTCGGCAATCTTGGGGCGTGTTCGGCAAAGATCACCAAGCCCGGAATGGTGTGTAGAGCTTGTTCCAAATGCATTCTCAGCGCCAGCATACGAGCTTGCCTTGCGTCTATTTCTGTCTTAGCCAACTCGGCTGCTTTGCCAAAACCCACTATTGCCGCCACATTTTCTGTTCCGGCCCGCCAGCCATACTGCTGATCGCCACCGCGTAGCCAGGGCTTTAGAACAAAATCTTCTGCGACGACCAACGCCCCGCAGCCTTTTGGCCCGTATATTTTATGACTGGATAGACTCATCAATTTAACGCCCTGCTTTTTGAACGAAAATGAGATTTTACCCAAGGCCTGGACGGCATCTGTATGCAGGTTGACTCCGCGTTCAGCCAAACGTTCGGCGATGGCTGCAAGGTCTTGAACAACGCCGGTTTCATTATTCGCCAACATCACTGACGCCATGTCGCCAGCTTGCCAATTTGCTTTGTCCAGCGCGAATAACGGCATTATCCCAGCGCCATCCACCTCAAGCGTTTGCAAGTCGCGAAAACACTGCCGGAAGTATGCGGCGTTTTCGAAAATGGAGGGGTGTTCGATTGCAGAAATTGCCAGCCCGCGTTCACGGGCGTTGGCTAGTGTCAACGCATTTGCTTCAGTGCCGCCGCTAGTAAATACAATCTGCGCACCTGATGCATCTATCAGCCCAGAGATTTGTTCCCTGGCGGTGTCGATGGCGCTACGGGCTATGCGGCCGAGCTTATACAAACTGGATGGATTGCCGTACATGCCATGCAAATAGGGCAACATCGCTTCCACCACTCGTTCGTCACAACGGGTGGTGGCGTTATGATCCAGATAGATCATTACGCGATGCGTTTTTCCTGCCGCGGTTGCATTTCGATGACATGCTCGACTTGTTTGCTCTGTCTTTTCGCCACATCGCTGACAAAATCACGCTCCAGTAATTGTCCAAGACTAATTTCTTTTAAGTAAGCGCGAATTTGCTCGCTCAAGCCCATCCACAAATCGTGGGTCAGGCAAGGCTCGTCGTTGTGGCAATTGGCTTTACCACCGCATTTGGTTGAATCGACAGGTTCGTCGACTGCTTCGATAATGTCGGCAATATTAATTTCCCGGGCGCTACGACTAAGTGTGTAACCGCCGCCGGGTCCTCTAACGCCTTTCACCATGCCGGCCTTGCGTAAACGAGCAAACAATTGTTCAAGATAAGACAAGGAGATGGTTTGCCGAGTCGCAATGTCAGTCAAAGTAACCGGGTTAGCTTGACTGTGAAAAGCCAAATCCAGCATCGCGGTGACCGCGTAACGCCCTTTTGTGGTAAGCCGCATTTCAAACCCCTTACAAACTAATGAAAATAATGCTGACTATAAATAAACCCAGTAATTTGGTCAAGTATTCAATCTTAAGTGGTTCTTGAGGTATTAAACACAGACAATCTGTAACACATATTTTTCAATTCTGAGGACAGATCAAGCGGATTACAGCTTGATCTCGTTGGGGATGGGGTTGAAATCTCGCGACTCTGCAAGAAGTTCAAAGCAAACGCTACTCAGTTTGAGTCACTCAGATGACAAGCGCTGGAGGGTTTGTTATCAGAAAATACCTGACAGCGTTATTGCTTATCCTTAATTTCACAATCATCCAAAGCCGACATGGCCTGGCGATGGCAATTAATGCCGGCATCGTTCAATACCTGTTGCATATCGGCTATTTGTTTATCGAGTTGATGGATATGGTCAAGCATCAGATTGATAGCGTTAGCGATAGGATCCGGCATATCACCCGTGGCGCCGTATGCGTCGAAACCCATTTTCTGTGCCATTGCATCGCGCCGGGCTTTTTCTTGTTTGGCTTTTGGGTCGACGATATGTGCGGGAATCCCAACTACCGTCACCCCCATGGGCACCGATTTTACTACTACCGAATTCGAACCGACTCTCGCGCCATCGCCGACCTCAATCGGTCCCAGTACCTTGGCCCCAGCCCCTATTACCACGCCATTGCCCAGGGTCGGGTGGCGTTTACCCTTATTCCAACTGGTGCCGCCCAAGGTCACGCCATGATATAGCGTGCAATCGTCGCCGATCACTGCGGTTTCACCGATCACCACCCCCATGCCATGGTCGATAAAGAACCGCCGGCCGATTTGCGCGCCGGGATGAATTTCGATACCGGTTAGCCACCGGCCCAAGAACGATACATAACGACCGGCCCACCTAAAGCCACGCAACCATAACCAGTGGCTGCAACGGTGAATCAGTACGGCGTGAAAGCCGGGGTAGGTGGTTATCACTTCAAAAGCCGACTGCGCGGCCGGGTCCCGGGCAAATACGCAGTTAATATCTTCTTTGAGTTTGGCAAGCATGGGTTTATTTGGCGTTGTGATTTTGTGAGAAGCGCAGTATGCCCCTCAGGATATCCAGCTCCTTGGTATCAAGCTGGGTCCGATTGAAGATGCGCCGCAAGCGACGCATGATTGATTTAGAACGCTCCGAGTGCAGAAAACCAATATCCGCCATGGTCTGCTGGAGATGCACATAAAAGGCTTCCATCTGTTCGGCTGTCGCCAGAGGTTCTTCGCCAATATCGCCCACCGTGCTGACCATCTCCTGGCCAGATGCGACGAATAACTCGTAGCACACAACTTGCACTGCCGCCGCCAAGTTCAGCGAGCTATATTCTGTGTTGCACGGAATTCGCAACAAATAATGACATAAGTCCAATTCATGGTTTTTTAAGCCGGAATTTTCCCGGCCGAACACCAAGGCGATATTTTGCTCCGGTGATACACCTACCCATTTTTCGGCAGTTTGCCTAGCAGTCAAGCTTGGCCAGCTGATGGTTCTATCGCGTGCGCTGGAGCCCAATACTACCTGGCAATCGGCGATGGCATCTTGTAAAGAATCGAAGACAGTTGCCGATCTAAGTACATCGTCGGCCCCTGACGCTCTGGCCGTGGCATCGGCATGCGGAAAGCTTTTTGGAGACACCAAGCGCAGTTGGTCCATCTGCATATTTTTCATGGCTCTAGCCACCGCACCGATGTTGCCGGGATGGGAAGTCTCCACTAAAACCACTTTAAAATGGGATAGCAATGCGCGGCCTCTGCGGCTAAAAAAGCAGCGATTCTAGCAAAATTTGCTATCCTATCCGAGTTTTCTAACTGCTCATTATCAATTCGATCTATGCACCCGATGCTTAATATTGCCGTCCGCGCAGCGCGGAACGCCGGCGACCTAATCCAACGCTCTTCACAAAATATCGAGAAACTCACTATCGATCAAAAAAGCCGTAATGACTACGCCTCCGAGGTTGATCTGGCCGCCGAGCAGGAAATTATCAAAGTCATTCGCGCCGCGTTTCCCGACCATGGCATTCTCGCCGAAGAAAGCGGCGAACACAAAGGTAACGACTACACCTGGATAATTGACCCTTTGGATGGCACCACTAATTTTTTACACGGCTTTCCACAATATGCCGTGTCTATAGCGCTAAAAAACAAAAATAAACTAGAGTTGGGTGTGATTTACGACCCTAGCCGCGACGAACTTTTCACTGCCGAACGCGGCGGCGGCGCTATGTTGAACAATCGCAAAATCCGGGTCACCAAACAAAGCAGTATGCGCGGCGCCCTGATTGGCACGGGTTTTCCGTTTAAAACCATGGAAAATATCGAACCCTACTTGGGCATGTTTAAAGCCGTTTGTGCCGACTCAGCAGGTATCCGCCGCGCCGGAGCTGCCGCACTGGACATGGCTTATGTGGCCTGCGGTCGTCTGGATGCGTACTGGGAAATCGGCGTGAAGGAATGGGATATTGCTGCCGGAGTGTTGCTGGTTCAGGAAGCTGGTGGTGTCGCCACAGATTTTTCCTTTAACGACAAATACTTACAGTCCGGCAACATCATTGTTGGCAACCCTAAGATGCATCAATTGATGTACCACGCTATCGAGCCGCATGTGCCGGCGCGCTTAAAATAATGCGCAATTCGGCATTTAGCCTAAAATTGTTATCGTCTTGCCTTTTCTTTTATACTTACCGGCTAATCAAATTATAAGAGGCCATCATGGAAAAACCCTTTATCCTGCACATGCTGACTACAGCCAAGAACTTAAGCCCGTTCGACGTCAATATGGCGATGGACGCAGGCTGGATTTCAGCAATCCCCTACATCAATGTTGAACCCAGCGAAGTCAGGGGCTTGGTCCAAGATGCTATTTTTTCGCGCAGCCCGAAAGGCCTGTTGCGCACCGCCATCTTTATCGGTGGCCGGGAGACCAAGCAAGCAATGGATATGTTGAAAATGGCCAAGAATTCCATGGTCCCGCCTTTCGAAGTATCGGTATTCGCCGATCCTAGCGGTGCATTCACTACGGCAGCCGGTATGGTCGCAGCAGTTGAAAAAGAACTGGCTGAAAAATTCGACACCACCTTGGAAGGTAAAAACGTGATCGCCCTGGGCGGTACCGGTCCGGTCGGTCAAGCGGCTGCGGTGATTGCCGCTCAAGCAGGCGCTAAAGTCAGAATTATCGGCAGGCAACTCGATAAAGCCGAGCGCACCGCAGAGCTATGCAGCGAAGAATTTGGCGACGGCAAAATTACGGTGCTGGCAGGCGCCGACGCCGATAAGGCCGAATACATGAAAACCGCCGATGTAGTTTTTGCAACGGGTGCGGCCGGCATTGAATTGCTCAGCACAGAATTAATCTCCCAAGCTGCGCAATTGAAAGTAGCCGCTGATGTCAATGCGGTGCCGCCGGCCGGCATTGCCGGTGTGGATGCGTTCGATAACGGCAAACCGTTAGCCGGATCCACCAGCGGTGCGGTAGGCATAGGCGCGCTAGCGATAGGCAACATCAAATACCAAGCGCAAAGTCGTTTGCTGAAAAGAATGCTGGAAAGCGATCAACCGCTATTCTTACATTTCGAACACGCTTTTGAAGTCGCTCGCGAATTCATCAAATCGTCTAAGTAATTAGCTAAGCTCCCCAAAGTCTGCCTATCACAGAGGGTAAGGTAAAAATGGCAAAACGCAGCATACTTCACATGTTCGACCCGATGCCAAACAACAGTCCGTTTGACATTAACATGGCACTCGACGCAGGCTTTGATGTGCTGATGCCGTATTCCAACGTCAAATTGGAGACCATTCACAATTTGACCCAAGATGCGATTTTTTCGCGTAGTCCGTCGGCCAGTAAGAAAACCGCTATCTTTATCGGCGGCAGGGATATGGGCATGGCTATTGACATGCTGCAAGCCACCAAGCCGGCCATGGTGCCGCCGTTTGAGGTTTCAGTATTTGCCGATCCGAGCGGTGCTTGCACCACCGCAGCAGCTTTGGTGGCGTGCGTGGAAAAGGCGCTTAAACAACATCATGGTAAGGAATTGAAGGGCAGTAAAGCGGTAGTGTTCGGCGGCACCGGTCCGGTCGGCATCGCCACCGGCGTGATAGCGTCGTTGCAAGGCGCGGAAACAATCTTGGTGGATCATCTATCAATAGATTCCGCAAAAGACGCGGCCAAACAATATAACCGGCGTTTTGGTGCCACCATGAGTGGCGGAGTTGCCCGCAATGACGAAGAAAAAGCCGCGTTAATAGCCGATGCAGACTTAGTATTCTGCACGGCAAAGGCCGGTATTCGAGTTATCAATGCGGCCGTTCTGGCGCAAGCCAAGCAGTTGAAAGTAGCCGGTGATGTCAATGCCGTACCGCCTTCCGGTATAGAAGGCGTAGAGTTAAATGATTTATCAGCACCATTAAGCTTGGCGAATCAAGCGACAAATGCGGTCGGTGTCGGTGCGCTGGCGATAGGTAATGTCAAATATCAGTTGCAACATGAATTGTTGAAAATGATGCTGGAAGCGGAAAAACCGGTCTTTCTGGATTTTCGGGAAGCCTTTACCAAAGCCCGCACCTTGGTCTGACTACTCTAGGGATGTGTGGCAAACAGCCTCGCATCCCTGTTTTTTAAAGGGCATCAAGATAATTAAATTTGACTGCCAATCTGGTCAACTCCACATCGTTCTTTATATTCAATTTGCGATACAAGCGATAGCGGTAGGTGTTGATGGTCTTGTCGCTCAGTTGCAAAGCCTCCGACATTTCCTGAATGCTCCTGCCACGCAAAATCAGACGTACTACTTCAGCCTCACGCTGGGAAAGCTGTAAAAAAGGCGAGACATCCGCGCCAGGCAAAAACTGAAAAGCCAAATTACTGGCCACGTCCTGGCACAAATAGCGCTTACCGGAAATTACCGATTTAATTGCCGCCACCATTTCGCTGACCGGCGAAGCCTTGGATACAAAGCCGACCACACCTAGTTTCAGCAACTGTTGCGGTATGGGGCCGTCGTTATGCACCGACAAGGCGATGATTTTAATCGATGGCTGCGATTGCAGTATGCGCCGGCACGCTTCAAACCCGCCTATGCCGGGCATATTAATGTCCATCAAAATGACATCGGGCGGCTCTTGTTCGACAATCCGCAAAGCCTCCTCGCCACAATTACAGACGGCGACCACCACAATATTCTTTTCAGCTGCCAACAAAGCTTCTATACCGCTTCTGACAAGCTCATGATCATCAACCAGCAATACTTTAATCATAACTTCCTTTTTCTGGGGCTTCTATCAGGTCAAGTTTCCCAAATTTCATCAACAACAGCAATGCTAAAAGTTAGTAGGATAGACTCAAATAGTGTCGTTGATTCGTGGTTTTGGCGTTTAGCCGTTAAAATAGCGGTTTTGATAAAACAACTTCAGGGCCAATATGCGCACTTCCCAATTTCCTCTTAGTACCGTCAAAGAAATACCGGCCGACGCCGAAATAGCCAGCCACAAACTCATGATACGCGCCGGCTTGATCCGTAAACTTGCCGCGGGCGTCTACACCTGGCTGCCACTGGGTTTGCGGGTATTGCGTAAAGTGGAGCATATTGTACGTGCGGAAATGAATAAAGCGGGCGGTCTGGAAGTACTGATGCCGGCTTTGCAACCTGCGGAGCTATGGCAAGAAACCGGTCGTTGGGAAAAATACGGACCGGAATTGGCGCGGCTGAAAGACCGCCACGACCGCGAATTTTGTCTGGGCCCGACGCACGAGGAAATTATTACTGACCTCGCTCGTCATGAGTTGAAAAGCTACAAACAGCTGCCAGTAACGTATTACCAAATTCAGAGCAAATTCCGTGATGAAATTCGTCCGCGTTTCGGTGTGATGCGCTCGCGCGAATTTATCATGAAAGATGCTTACTCGTTCCATCTCGATCAGGAATCGTTACAGGCGACTTACGACGTAATGTATCAAGCCTACACCAATATTTTTAACCGCTTTGGTTTGAAATTCCGGGCCGTGATAGCCGATTCCGGCTCAATTGGCGGCGCGGTTTCCCATGAGTTTCACGTACTTGCCGAATCCGGCGAAGATGCGATAGCTTTTTCCACCGCTAGCGATTACGCCGCGAATGTCGAAAAAGCCGAAGCTCTAATGCCTGAAGGGATACGCGCCGAGCCGACTCAAACTATGGTTTTGGTTGATACACCAAATCAGCATAGCATCGAAGACGTCAGCCGATTTTTTAAGGTCGATGCCAAACAGTGCCTGAAAACCTTGATTGTCAGAGGTGAGGACGCCAGCTTGGTTGCCTTGCTGCTGCGGGGTGATCACGAATTAAACCCGATTAAAGCCGAAAAAATCGACGGTGTCCTGTCGCCACTGCAATTTGCCAGCGATGAAGAAATTCTCGGCGCCTGCCACTGCAAACCCGGTTCGATAGGTCCTATCGACTTGAGCATCAAGATAGTTGCCGATCGCAGCGTGATTTTGATGTTCGACTTTATTTGCGGCGCCAACCAAGACGGCAAACATTATCAAGGTGTCAACTGGCAGCGCGACCTCGCCTTACCTGAGCACATTGCAGACTTGCGGATGGTATTAGAAGGTGATGCTAGCCCGGACGGCAAGGGTCAAATTACCATTGCCCGAGGCATAGAAGTGGGCCACATTTTTCAGCTCGGCACAAAATACAGCGAAGCGATGAACGCCTCCATCATTAACGAAGCCGGTAAAAACCAGATCATGATCATGGGCTGCTATGGGATTGGTATCTCGCGGGTGGTTGCGGCGGCCATCGAACAAGGCCACGATGAGCGCGGCATTATCTGGCCCAATGAGCTGGCGCCATTTCAAGTCGCTATTTGCCCAATGAATATGCATAAGTCTGATCGTTTGATTGATACGGTCGAGAAAATCTATAAAGATTTAACGGATGCCGGCATCGAAGTGTTGCTGGACGATAGAAAGGTTCGAGCCGGATTCATGTTCTCGGATATGGAACTGATCGGCATTCCGCACCGGATCGTAATAGGCGACCGTGGCCTGGATAGCGGTACCGTCGAATATCAAGGCCGCATGGACAAAGAAAGCCAGAATGTTGAATTTGATAAACTCGTCGACTTTATTAAGAACAAACTCGCATAACTTTCGTCGGATTAATCAAACGAAAAAGGGCGCAAATTGCGCCCTTTTTATTGACTGCGTTAGACGCTTGTTAACGTACCAGAGTAAACATAGATTTTACCGCCCCGCATTTAGGGCAGCCCCAATCTTCTGGAACATCTTCCCAACGAGTGCCGGGGGCCACGCCGTTGCGGGGATCGCCCAACTGCTCGTCGTAAACGTGGCCGCAGGTTTTGCATTTGTATTTTCTATACTCTGCCATTGATAGATTCCTCGAATTGTAATCACGGTTTAAAGAAAGCCCGGCGATTGTAGCCGATGCTCCGCGCACAAAAAACCACGAAGATTTGGAGGGGATTGTTCGGACTGCCTGAAAGTCGTCCGGCCGGGCTTAATCAGTCTATCCTTAAAACCATCTAATGGCATGATTTTGATAAATAAATGTCATCTTTGTTCTGTTCAATATTTGGCTGGTTTACGGCGCACACCATGATGGGATGATATTCATTCCGTCGTATTGGCAATGATCTTGTGAATTCGCTTAGTACTTATGCCGATGATGACCAAAATAAACGGAATCGATGCGCCTTCCACCAACTCGGCGTCTACGTGCCATCCTAAACTGTGCAGTGCTTCGGCGATTTTGCCGATTAGGCTCGCGGCATAATAGGTGATAGCTACCATCGAAATGCCTTCCACCATTTGTTGCATGCGCAACTGCATTTTTGCACGCAGGGCCATGGAGGATAACAGGCCCTGGTTTTGCCGCTCGATAATAATGTCGACTTTGGTGCGTAACAACTGGCTGGCATTGCTGACGCGCTCGGAAACCAGGGTGAAGCGGTGGGATACGGAATTGCAGGTATGCATCGCTGGTTCCATACGTCGTTTCATGAATTCGCCCAAGGTTTGAATGCCCTGAATCCGCACTTCGCGCAAGTCTTCCAGGCGTTGGCCGACCAATTGGTAATATGCGCTGGCTGCGGCAAAACGAAATTGATGAGTGGAAATATGATTCTCCACTTCAGCCGCCAATGCCGTTAATTCATCCAATAGTTTAGCGTCGTCGTTATCCGGCTGGGTCATCGAATTGGTAATGGTATACAGCTGCCGATCTGCCTTCTTTAATTCTGGATACAGTTTACGCGCAATCGGAAACGCCAACAGCGCCATCACGCGGTAAACTTCAATATCGAACAAGCGATGCAGCAAGCGTCCCGCCTGCGCGGTTCGCAAATTTTGATTAACCACCAAGAAACGGCTAAAGCCATCGACATGAATCCGGAAATCGGTAAATACGGCTGCCGCGCCGCCAGTTACTTTTGAACCAACGATTGGGTTGCCGGCAAAGTAGGCGGTTAACGGGGATAAATCCATTTCATCCTGATAATTAACCTCCTCGGCGGAAACGATGCTGGCGTGTGCGGCAACAATCACTTTTCCGCTGATCTGCGATAACCAATCGACCGGGACTTTTTTTAAAGCAGGAGCTGCAAACGGCTCTGTGTCTATGTCATAGGCATAAAAACTATAGGTACTGAATTCGCCGTGTTGCTCCCAACTCATCTGGAACGCATCGAAGCTGGCGCTAAAGTGGTCTGCATCTAGGTCGGGCGGTACAGTTCCAAACCGTTCGCAAAGTGCTTTCAAATGCCGACGTTCCTGCATTTTTTCATCGCTTGATAACGCCAGCGCTAAGTAACTGGCCCTGACCGGCAAGCTAAGAATAGACGAGGCCCTGGCATGAACTTCGTTATGTAATATAAACCGTTGTGGATGATTTTCCGGGATTTGAAATAGAGTAGTCACAAGTAAATTGGGTAGCATCAAAGGTTAGCGTCTATCGCTTTTACCGATGAATATAACGTAGAGAGGGCTAGGTTGCTACTGCCTAAGCGAATGCGGGCAATGGGCTATAAAAAAACTGCATCAGAACTTGTTGATGCTCATATCCTAATGTGTTGATAAAGCGGCTTGTGCCAAGCTAATGACTGATATGGGTTAGGTGTCGAGATTGCTAAGTCTACTGCTGTTGGCACAGGCCGATTATTTATCCGCGACGCTTCACGAGTTTGAGTAATCGGTTGCGGCTTTTATGTCCGCCGTTGTGTATTACTCCAATTTGGTGAATTTGCTTACAAAACTGATTTGGCAGTTTTGTCCTGTTATCCCGGATGCAAAACTCCTTTGATGATGTAAGTAAGAGTCGTACATTGCGCTGCCATCGTGCGAATGAAAGTTTATAAAAGGATCGTAGCCTTTTTGGGAAAAAAAGGAATGACAGAGCTGTTGAGACAGTGTCAGTTGATTTTGGGGTTTAATTAGTTTTTCCATGTCGTTCTCCAATGATTTGCAGTCGAGATACCATACGCTTTCTAGCAAAAAGCTTCTGTGACAAGCGGTTCGTAGTTAAAATTATTTTGTGTTTTTATCAAAAAAATGGCAAGAAAACAGGCTAATTCACAAAGCTGGCGCTTTCGTTTTACGGGGTAGTTTGTCCCCCGCAAGTTTTGGCGGCTTAATTTTCAAGTCAGCTTTTACGCTACCATACGTTCAAGAATTGAGTATTTGAATATGATGCGGCTTGACTGTATTGGCATATCAAAGGGGTTAAATTGTTCGCGTTTGTCAGGCTGTTGCTGGTGCTTTTACAGCGGTCGGTAAAATGCTATCAGCGCGAATAGTAAGCAGAGAAAGCGAGGTTTCAAGCGGTATGGAGTGGCAATTTGATGCGGATTGAACGTTTACGTGTCTCCTTTGTAAGCAATCCTTGCGGCAAAATGTCGGCAAAAGCGAATTTGAAATGTGACGGAGTGCTATAATTGCAAAAGCCCGTTAGGCATTAGCCTTCGGAATCATCACTATCCGAATGATGTTGAATCAGGAGATTATGGATGCTGAGACATAATTTAGAAAATCAAGACAATAAGCAGGACGACGTAGAGCTGTCTCGACGCAGCTTCTTTGGGCGTCTGGCTGTTGGTGCGGTTTTATCTATTGCGATGCCCGGCGTCGTTCATGCTGCGAAAAGCGTAGCGGTAAAAGCGGATAAAAACCATCGATTGGAGAAGTCGGCAAGGAGCGCAGTGCGCTTGCCTAAACATGGAGCCATTCAAGCGACTAAGGCTGTTCGTCAACCTGCCAAACTAAGCAAAAGCGCTGGTGGCAATAACCTTAGACCTGTAGCCGGCCAGCATGGACAGCTGCATACAGCCCATGCAGAACGCCACTCCCTACATGAGTCTCGTGTACGAGATATTTATACAGGCAAAAAACAACACGTAAACACGGCTTCCTACCATGCCAATCGACATGGTAATCAGGGCGGTAGAGTGCATTCTATTATTCAGCCGGCACCAAGAGAATCATTCATGGGACCTAGCCAAGATTCGTTGTTTTTGGCGGATCACGGGCGTTTTGCAACTCACCGGGCCTTGGCTTTTCAAAATCCGCATACTGGGGACAAATTGAGCCTGACGTATTTTGAAAGAGGTCGTTACCTTAGCGATGCCTTGGATGAAATCAGCTTTTTGTTGCGCGATTATCGTACCGACGATGTGCATCCTATCGATCCGGAGTTGCTGGATCAGTTACACGATTTGAAACAAATTTTGGGTTTAAATCAACCTTTTGATGTTATTTGCGGTTATCGTTCGCCATTGACCAACGCTAAACTGCATGCCGAGAATTCCGGTGTGGCGAACAATAGCTTCCACATGCAGGGTCGGGCAGTTGATATTCGTATCGAGCGCTTTGACCTTCGGCGTATTCATGGCGCGGCACTGGCTATGCACCGTGGCGGCGTTGGATATTACCCTGAGTCAAACTTTATCCATCTGGACACGGGAACCTTCAGAACCTGGAAGTTATAGAGTCGTTCGCTCATAAAAAAAGCGCCATTTGCGGCGCTTTTTTTATGTCTGCTCGATTTTCCGGTTTATGGATTAGTGTCGCCGAGGTCCGTGCTTTTGCTCATCACTAATTGATTATTCGCTGTCGAACTAGCCGTTGTCGGCGCATGGATTTTGTCCAAGGCCTTTTTCAGTTGTTCGTCCTGGCCGTAAACGTCCGGGTAGAAACGTAACTGGTTTTGATGGTCGACAAATGTCGTGCCGTAATAAAACAGTACCGGTACGGCACGTTTTAGCGTCACGTGGCGGGTTTTAGGGGCCGACATTGCTTGCTTGATGGATTCTTTGTCCCAGCCGGCCTGATCACCCAAGACGAATTCGGCTAATTGTTCCGGCGCCGATACCCGCACGCAACCATGGCTTAAATCCCGACGAGGGCGGTTAAATGCGGCATGGCCTGGGGTGTCGTGTAAATACACATCGGCGGTATTGGGAAATACGAACTTAACCCGTCCTAACGGATTTTTCTTGCCAGGCCGCTGGCGCGCGCGTAAATAACTACCACCGCCTTTCTCTTCACTGTTTTGGTGTCTTACCAGTTCTATTTCCTGGCTGGCTAAATAGCCTTGGTTATTGGCGGCTTTTGGCAGAATTTCTTTTTCATAAATAGTTTTTGGAATGTTCCAGTAAGGCATAAACTCCAAATACTTCATTTCTTCCCAAAGTACCGGCGTTTGGTTGCTCGGGGATTTCCCTACTACCACTTTCATGTTCAGCGGGTTGGGATCGTCAACTGAATTGAACGCCCATAACTCAAAGGCCGGGATATTAACCACAATCATCGGCCCATCGGTGGTGTCCGGAATCCAGCGCGCGCGCTCCATAGCCAGCGCGATCTGGGCGATTTTTTCGCTCGAAGATTGATTGAATAATGCCGCAGTGGCCGAGCCAATCACGCCATCGGCCGTTAAACTTTGTTGTTGCTGAACCTTTTTGACGGCGGCAACCAAATCGTTGTCGTAAGTTTTACTGTCGGCGGCATTATTATTGTCCAGTAAGGCCATGTCCCGTAGCCGTTGGCGCAAATGCACGATATGCGGATGTTTATCGCCGGGACGTAGCATTTTGCCGGGCTTGAATTCCTGAGCCCCCGTTTGATTTCCCAACTGCTGTAAGCGGGTGAAAATTTGTTTGAGTTGTTGGTATTGCTTGGTTTTAGGCTCAAACTGACCGACTACCTCGGTCAATGTTTGCGCTGCCAAGTGTTGTTTCAACAAGCCAGCCAAGTCCAAAGCGGGTTTGGGGGCGATGTGTACCGGATACTCAACATCGCGGGGATCTACTTGGCCGTGCCGCAAATCGTGTAGATAACGCACCAAAGACACGGTCAAAGCCACATCGTATCCCGCAACGGCCGCACTATCCGGATTTGGCTCATTGATCAGCTGTTTCAGGCGGTCAACATCATAATTGGCAGGATTCAACGCATCATTGGATGCATTGTTTAATATGCTCAATAAATCGTTAAGGTTTTTTTCCGAGCGATTTGCCGTAAACCAGATCGGTTGAAATTGAGTGCTCAGGTAGATTTGGCTAACAAGTTCGCTAACGCGGCTAAAGTCGGCGCGTAACAACAGCGGATGTCGTTTGCTAAGCAGAATGGCGCCAATCGGGTTGTCGGCAGGGATAGGATTAACGACTTCAGGAACGCTGTTTATCGAAGGCAGACTGGTTTCCGGCACTGTAGCTGGCATATCTGCGCTCCATGCCTGCTCCGTTCCCGCATAATAAATACAGGCCGCCAACGCTAACCTGGCATACCTATGGCGCGAATTTTTCAGGGCGTGCGATTGAGTTGTCATGGTTACACGAATAGGGTTCGAATTGGGTGTTTATTGTGCGCTTTGCGCTTAAGTCTAGCCGCAAAGCTAATCAATATAATGTTAGTCTAATTGTACCCTGTTATGACAACAATTGACGCGAAAAGCTTGCCAAAGCTTTGTAATGTGCGGTACCAGGAGAAGGGCGGGGTTGTTTTCAGAGTTCCCTACACCTCCTCCCCCGTACTTTAGCTTTCAAAAGACAGTTTATCGGCAAATGCCGCTTGCCAGTCGTGGCTGAATTTCTCAACGGCGGTGTCGGTAGCGGGTGTGGTCAAGATTTGCTGGGCAATGTCCAGCGGCAAAGTGACTGCGCCAACGCCAAGTTTTAACACCTGCAACACCTGATTGACATTCTTGAAGCTGGCAACCAAAAGTTTGCTGGGCAATTGGTAGCGGTCGATGAAGGCCTGCAAATCGCTGACGACAGCAATGCCGTCAAAGCCTTGATTGTCGATGCGGTTGAGATAGGGTGCCAGGTAATCCGCGCCATGCAGCGCAGCAAGCATCCCTTGCTGCACGTTGTAAATCGCAGTGGCTAATAGCGGGATATTAGCTTTTTTCAGCTGTTTGATAGCACTCAAACCAGCGGTATGCGCGGGTATTTTGACGATAATGTCGAACGGCAATTCATGAAGTTTATGTGCTTCCGCAATGATACCGTCAACCGAGTTACTAAGTACTTGCACATGAAACCGCGCCTGTGGGCCGATGATGTCTGTCAGCGCAGGTAGTAGTTCCTGTAGGCCCATACCGCTGGCGGCCATAATCGACGGATTGGTAGTAACGCCCGCCAAGGGCAAAGCTGGGCAAAGGTTTTTGATGCCGGCGACATCGGCGCTGTCTAAATAAATTTCTAACATGGAACGGCGTGTGGTTTTACGGATAAAAGCGGCCAGTATAACCAGTGCTGTTGCTTATCTTTAGAAAATTACCTCGGTAAATCGCGCTTTCGGTGTGATTACTTGCAGTTTTGCCAGTTGATCCAGCGCTATTTTCCCGGCAGGGCTATCTTCTACCAATAGAAATTCGCGTCTTTCTTCAGTCACTACATTCAGTGCCCGGCCCTCGACGATTCTTTGATCCTTTAATGTCAATCTAACCCGATAGCCGTATAGACAGGCAATTTCGATATAGTCGTGTAAATCGCAAGCGATTCGTGATTCGCTCATGGCATCTCCCCTTGAGTTTTTTGTTCATCGATCTTACCCTCGGTGTCTTCCATAGCCAATCATCTGGGGGCAAATTATTTTGGGTAGCAATTCATCTTCAAGACGCTTGGCGTCTATCGACATTTTGCGCGGCTTGGTCATGGTATTGATGACGTTGGATCATACTCGCGATTTTTTCAGCGACAGCCGTTTTAGTCCCACCGATCTGGATAAGACCTCAGTGGCCTTGTTTCTGACCCGTTGGATCACGCATTTCTGCGCACCGGTGTTCGTGTTTTTGGCCGGTACCAGCGCTTATCTGTGGCAGAGTCGCCGGAGAGCGGATGCGCCGCTGAGCCGGTTTTTGCTGGAACGTGGCCTATTGCTGTTGGTGTTGACGTGCACCGTGGAAGCCTGGTCGTGGAATTTTCGCGCCGATCTGCGGCATATTGACGGCGGTGTGTTATGGGCAATTGCTTGGTCGATGATCGCCTTGGCCGGGCTGGTGAAGTTGCCGCTGGCTTGGTGTGTAGCCTTCGGTGCGGCCATGATAGTCGGGCACAATATCTTCGATACAATCAAGCCAGCTGATTTGGGTGGTTTTGGACCTTTATGGGCCGTGCTGCATACCGGTGACGATGTGCCGTTCGGTGACGGCTGGCTATTGAATCCTTACTATCCATTGATTCCGTGGATAGGGGTGATGGCGGTTGGCTTCGGTTTTGGAAACTTATTGATTAATAATTTGTGGCGTACACGCCGCCGGCTTTTTACTTTAGGTCTAAGCCTGTTAGGGTTGTTTTTGGTTTTGCGTTTCAGCAATGTTTACGGTGATCCCAAGCCATGGCAAAGCTATCCAGACCCCGTATTTAGCGTATTGTCGTTTATCAACTGTCATAAATACCCTCCTTCCTTATTGTATCTGTTAATGACTTTGGGACCGGCGCTGCTGGTCTTGGGGCTGGCTGAGGGCAAGTCGGCGAAACGCTTCGGTGTTTTGCAGGTATTCGGCAGGAATCCGTTGTTATTTTATCTGCTGCACTTGTACCTGATTCATGGTCTGGCAGTATTGGTGGCGGCGGTCACAGACGGACCTGTGTCAGCAATAATCGGTGGCGGTATTTGGGTGCCGGAGCTGCCGCAAGACTACGGCTATGGTTTGCCGGTGGTTTATGGCATTTGGGTGTTAGTGGTGCTAACGCTGTATCCGGTTTGCCGAAGTTTTGAAGCCCTAAAAGCCCACAAGCCTGATTGGCGTTGGCTCAAATACCTGTAACCTGCATGGCGTGTTTTCACGAGGCGGCAATTTTCCATTAAGTTTTCGCGGCAAGTTTGGCAACTGCCAAATGGCTGTGACCCGTGCTCGGTAAAATTTTAAACCGCTATTAACCGGGTGTGGCTTCCTTAGCCTGCTTTTGCTTGTTCAATTGATTTAAAAAATAGCTTTGATAATTCCAGCCGGGACGGGGAGGCGGTGGTTGGTGAGCGAACGGCATAATAAACCTCTAGTGGTGCGTTGATTAGGGATAAAAGTGCTCCCGCCGGCTCAGCAACGATGCGCTGTATTGCTTTGATCGAGCTGGCGGGAGCATTAACTAGTGCTTAATTCCGTAAGTTAGCGATAGTATTTCGTAATTGCGCACCGCGGACCTCGCGTTTCCGCCATCGAAAAGGTGTAGCCGTTGGATTGTAAGCGGCAATAAAGTCTTCAATCGCTTGCCGCAGGGCTGCGATGTTTTGGAAACTGGCGCCGCGTAAAGCTTTACGAGACAGAATGCCGAACCAGATTTCCACCTGATTCAGCCAACTGGCTGAGGTGGGCG